>CALWKV010000098.1 GCA_944381355.1 uncultured Christensenellaceae bacterium
ATAGTGCTGCGTTACTTCAAGGACAAAACGCAGAGCGAGATCGCCAAGATCCTCGGCGTATCGCAGGTACAGGTGTCCAGGATAGAGAGCAAGATCATCAGCGAGATGAAAAAAGCTCTCGCGTAAATTATATCACGACGGCTAAGCCGTCGATTTTTATTGTTAAAGCAATACAACAGGCGCGGTATCGTATTATTACCGAAGACAAAGCGCCGTTACTGTCTCATCGCGTTTTCAAAGTGTTGAACTTCTTTTTTTACGGCGTATGATACATTTGTTTCACTGGGATATCGGACAATACTTATCTGCTTTCCCAAGAAATTTCAGAAAAAGTATGCCGTTCGGGAGCATTTTCGTAAGATTTTAATAAAATGTATACGTGAGAAAGATGATTGCGACGTATAACGAAAATGCTGTCAGAAAGCTTAGAAAACTTTCAGCGAGCGTTCTTGCGGAAAACAATTGCAATAAGCGCGTAAAAGTGCTTGACGTCGAATTGGCTTATATATGTTTAGTGGGTATTGCGGCTGCGTTTGTCGGCTGGACAGCAGAAAACTGCGTCAAACTAGTGTCAAGCGGGATCATTGACAGTCGTTTTCATCTTCTTCCGTTTATTTCTCCTTACGCGCTGACTCCGTTAGCGTTGCACGTATTCATTGGAGATACTGACGATATCGCTCCTTTCGGCAAAAAACTGTTCAGAAAGAATACTCCGACGAACAAGTTTTTGTCCAACGTCGTGTCGGTGCTGATGATATCAGCAACTGTTTTTGTGGGCGAGTTTGCGGTCGGAAATGCATGGGAACTGCTATTTGGAGTTAAGCTCTGGGATTATTCTGCACAGCCGTTGCATTTCACTCAATACGTCAGCGTAGTTTCTGCTCTCGGTTACGGCACGGGCGCTTATCTTCTGTTTAAATTTGCGATAAGACCCGCGCTCGAAGCACTTAAGAAAAACGGCGATTTTCTGTTCGCTAAAAGGGTGAGCGTACCGCTCGGGGTGACGATAATTGCCGACACATTGTTTATGATCCTGCAGATCATAGTTTCAGGCAAAGCTCCGCAATACTGGTCAATAAGGTTTTATTTCTGATTTTACATTCAAATTCCGCCTTGCGCGGATATTTTTTTTCTCGTGGCAAATAATACGGATAAAGGTGAGACAATGAAAAATCACGGCGAAGGTTACAACGAATACAAAGAAGCTGTTTTCCCGACAAAAAGACCCACGGGAGAGGTGCACGAAGATGGACAAAAAGGAATACTCTGAACTGGTAGAACAGACAACTCCGCGCACAAAAGAAGGCAAGACGTTGCTTTTTGCGTTCGCGATAGGCGGGCTTATTTGCACGATCGGTCAGGGCGTATCAGACGCGCTTGCCGCTCTTATCCCTTCTTTCGACGCAAAAAAAATCGGCGCGCTGACAGGCGTAGTCATGATATTTCTCGGAAGTCTGCTGACGGGGCTCGGAGTGTACGACAAGATAGGATATTATGCGGGCGCGGGGTCGGTACTGCCGATCACAGGGTTTGCCAATTCTGTGGTTTCGCCCGCAATGGAGTATAATAAAGAGGGCATAGTGTTCGGTCTTATGGCAAAGATGTTTTCGATCGCGGGTCCCGTCATAGTGTCGGGAGTATGCGCATCTGTACTCATCGGCGTAATTTATTATATTATAGGACTTTTCTGATGAAAAAAGGCAGGCAGACTTATATTCTCGACGGCAAGGTTTATATATCGGCAACGGCATCGATAGCGGGCGTAGACGAGGGCAACGGCAGGCTCAGAGATTTCTTTGACTTTGTTATCGACGAGAGCGAATTCGGGTGTAAATCGCACGAAAAAGCTGAGATCAAGTTGAGAAAACATGCGATAGAAAGTCTTTTGCAGAACGCTTCGGTAGAAGCCGATGAGATAGACGCCATAATCGGCGGAGATCTTCTCAATCAGCTCGTACCCTCGGGATTTTCTGCAAGAGAATTCGACGCACCGTTCTGCGGACTATACAGCGCGTGCGCGACTTTCGGGCAGTCGCTTGCGACGGGCGCGTTGCTTCTCGGGGGCGGCGCAAAAAAAGTGATATGCTGTACGAGTTCTCATTTCGCGACTGCGGAGAGACAATACAGATTTCCTCTCGAACTGGGCACTCAGCCGCCTCCGACCGCGCAAAGAACGGTCACGGGCGTAGGGTGCGCGCTTTTGACGAGTGAAAGACCCAAGAACAAATGCCCTAAGATAACATCGTTTACGCTGGGTAAAGTTATCGATATGGGGCTTAACGATCCCAACAATATGGGGGCTGCAATGGCGCCCGCCACGTACGAGACTATAACGACGCATCTCGACGAGAGAGGCGTAAACGCAGATTACTACGACCTTATTGTCACGGGAGATCTGGGCAAACTGGGCAGAGAGCTGTTGTGCAGCATGCTCGGCAAGAAATACGGAGCGGTCAAAGACAGGATAAACGACTGCGGATGTATGGTTTTCAAAGAAATACAAAAATGCGGTCTCGGCGGCTCGGGAGCGGGTTGCAGTTCTCTCGTATTCTGCAGTTATCTGTACAAAACAATGCTTGAGGGAGGTTTAAAACGCATACTTCTCGTGCCAACGGGAGCAATGCTTTCAAAGGATTCTTCCCTTCAGGGCGAGAGCATACCCGCGATAGCACACGCCGTTGCAATAGAAATGTAGAGGTGTTTATGCAATATTTTCTCACTTATCTTAAGGTGTTCGCCGTGGGCGGACTCGTCTGCACCATAGGTCAGTTGCTTATCAACAAAACGAAGATGACTTCGGCGCGCGTGCTCGTGACCTTTCTGCTTGCGGGCGCGGCGCTTGAAGCGGTCGGACTTTTCAGGTATATCGAGGACTTCGGCAAGGCGGGGATAACCATACCCATTACCGGCTTCGGCAAGTCGCTTGCAGCGGGCGCGATCGAGGGAGCGAAACAGGGTTTGTATCAGGCTTGTACGGGCGGACTGGCGGCAGTCGCGGCGGGACTTTCGGCGGCGATAGCGTTCGGATTCGTTATCGCGCTCGTATCCAAGTCTAAACCTAAGGGCGCATAAACGCGCAAGCTACGGCACGAATGAATGCGTGCTTTTTTATTTTAAAGCTATATGTGTCTTGAATAAACGATGCGGCATATAATATAACGTGAATAAATGTCGTAAAATGAAAAGAAAGTTACGAGCCGCCGCGGTATGCGTGCTTGTTCTTGCAATCGTTGTAGGAGCCGGCGTTTACGTGCGCTCAAACGTCGTGCCGCTCGTGACTGACAAAGCATACTATTCCATCCGGGGCGAAGCCGTTCTCGCCCTTAACAACGCTTACCAGAGCACCGTAGAGCAGATGACTTCTCTCGGATATTCAGACTTCGTATCGATAAAATACAATGCGGCAGGTGAGATTAATCTCATCAGTGTGGATATGCTCAAAGTCAACAATGTCATGAGTTATATCAGCACGGTCGTGCTAGACGAAATGCAGGCGATTGCCGTAAACGGAGTGGACGTGCCGCTCGGCGCGTTCAGCGGCATACTTCTTCTCGGAGACAGCGGAAGCAATGTCAACGTCGAGGTGGAGACCGTCGGCATAGCGGAATGCAATTTCAGATCCGACTTCGAGACTGTGGGGATAAATCAGGTGAGACACAGTCTTTATATCGACATCGTGGCAACCGCCAACGTAGTGCTGCCGCTGTACGCAAAAGACGTGTTCTGCGAAAGTTCGCTTCTTCTTTGCGAAAACGTGATAGTCGGCGACGTGCCCGAGTTTTATCTCCAAAATCAAGGCGTTTTCGATATTTCGGGTACAAAATAGTTGCCGTAGCGAGTTTTTTATTGTAAAATGATATAAAAGCTACGACACGGGAACGTGCCTTGAAATGCTCCGACAGAGATTTTGCCCGTTACGCTGAAAGGGCGATTCGGTAAGCGACAAGGGAATTCGCCCGTCAGCTCGGTTTCTGAACGTCAAGTAGGATGCCGCGGTGGCGCGTTATAGCCGCAAAGAGGTCCGACGGCTTTTCGTCGGTCGAATTTAGGTGGTACAGCGTGAGAACGCCCTAATATACGGGGCGTTCTTTTTTATATCGGAGGATTTATGAAAGAGAAAATCGAGAACCTGATGAACACTGCGCTCGCAGAAGTTGAACAGGCGCAAAGCGTTGCCGACCTTGCAAAAGTCAAGGTCAGATATCTCGGCAAGAACGGAGAGCTTACCGCGTTGCTTCGCGGCATGAAAGACGTTCCCGCTGATCAGAGACCCGTGGTAGGCGGATACGTCAATACGGCGAGAGACGCGATCACAAATGCCGCTGAAGAGAAGGAAAAGGCGCTCAAAGAAAAAGAGATCGACGAAAAAATGGCAAAGGAGAGCATTGACGTGACCTACGAGCCGACCGAAGTCAGGCTGGGAAGTCTGCATCCTTGCACGCTCGTAAAGAACGAGATCGTGGACATTTTCACCTCGCTCGGTTTTTCTGTCGCGCAGGGACCCGAAGTCGAACTCGACTTTTTCAACTTTCAGGCTCTCAATATTCCAAAGGATCACCCGGCGAGAGACATGCAGGATACTTTCTACCTCGGAGACGAAATGCTTCTCAGAACGCACACTTCGCCCGTACAGGTGAGAACTATGCTTGACAAAAAACCGCCGATCAGAATAGTCGTTCCCGGCAAGGTATACCGTCCCGACGACGACGCGACCCACAGCCCGATGTTCCAGCAGATAGAGGGTCTCGTCGTGGACAAGCACATCACGCTCTGCGATCTCAAGGGAATACTTTCGCTTTTTGCAAAGGAGCTTTTCGACAAGAATACGAAGATAAGATTCCGCCCCTCCTATTTCCCGTTCACAGAGCCGAGCGTAGAGGTCGACGTGACCTGTTCGCAATGTCACGGCAAGGGTTGCCGTCTCTGCAAAGGCACGGGCTGGATAGAGGTTCTCGGCGCGGGAGTGGTCAACCCCAAAGTGCTCGAAAACTGCGGAATTGACAGTTCCGAATACAGCGGTTTCGCTTTCGGTATGGGCATAGAGCGCATTACTATGATAAAATACGGCATACCCGATATGAGGATCTTGTTTGAGAACGACGCAAGATTCCTCAAAAGCTTCAGGTGAGGTGAAATATGAAAGTATCTTTGAATTGGCTTAAGGATTTTGTAGATATAGACGTAGACGTGCACGAGCTTGCCGACAAACTCGTATCCGCAGGTTTCGAGGTCGAGGAGATAATCGACAAGGCTTCGCAGACAAAAAACGTAGTGCTCGGCAGAATAGTAAAGCTGACAAAGCACCCCGACGCAGACAAACTGCAGATATGCGCGATCGACGTCGGACAAAAAGAGACGGTGCAGATAGTTACGGGCGCGCAGAACGTCGCGGAAGGCGACCTCGTACCCGTCGCTATGGACAACTCGCTTCTGCCCACGGGTCAGACGATCAAAAAAGGCAAACTGCGCGGCGTAGAGTCGTGCGGCATGCTTTGCTCGGGCGAAGAACTCATGCTGACCGAAGCGGACTATAAGGGCGCGAGCGTCTACGGCATACTTATCATGAACGACGAAAAG
>CALWKV010000099.1 GCA_944381355.1 uncultured Christensenellaceae bacterium
ACATGATGAAGCCCATTATTATGCCCGGGAGAATGTCGGGTATCACGACTTTCCACAGTGCCTGAGTGGGCGTACAGCCGAGGTCCATTGCCGCCTCGTATATCTTGTTGTCCGACTGTTGCAGACGAGGCAGGACGTTGAGAAGCACGTAAGGAGTGCAGAACGTCGTATGTGCTATGATGACGTTTATCAGCTGGACTTCGCCTTCAAGCACGATGAAAGAGCGCAGCATACCGAACAGAAGCATCAGGGATACCGCGGTGACTATCTCGCTGTTGACCATCGGGATCTGGTTGGCTTGCTTGTAAGCGAACTTGATCTTTTTGCTTCTTACGCTGTTGATACCTATCGCCGCGAGTGTGCCGAGCACGGTCGAGATCGCGCTGGCGCAGACCGCAATGATAAGCGTGTTGATTATCGCTTTGAAGATGTCGTCGCTGTTGGAGCCGGTGAAAAGCTCTATATATGCGTTGAACGAAAATCCTCTCCAGGAGGCGATACTCGTCGTATCCGTGAACGAGAACACTATCAGCCAGAGTATGGGCAGATACAGCGCGGCGAGCACTACGCCGAGGAAGGTCTTTGCCATTATCTTTTTTACCATAGTCCGCCTCCCTGACCCGAATTTTCTTTATCGTACTTGTTGAGCACGATCATCGAAACGCCGACGATGATGATGATGACGAACGAAATCGCGCTAGCCACGTTGTAGTTGAGGATTTTCACCTGCTGTTCGATATAGTCGCCGATCAAGGATATCTTGCTGTTGGACAGCATCTTGGAGATCGCGAATGTGGTGATCGTAGGAGTGAAAACCATGGTCACGCCGCTGAGCACTCCGGGCAGAGAGAGCGGAACGGTGACCTTCCAGAAAGTAACTCTCGCGGACGCTCCGAGATCTGCGGCGCCTTCTATCAGCGAGTAATCTATCTTCTGTATCGTAGTGTATATCGGCATTATCATAAACGGCAGGAAGTTGTAGACCATGCCGAAAATGACCGTACCCATGCCCATCGATATGCCGAAAAACTCGAGCATCGCTTTGGTCGCGAGCGTCCTGAGCAGGAAGTTGACCCACATCGGGAGCATAAACAGCATTACGAGAACGGTGGAGCGGTTGTAATTCCTGTTTGCGAGCAGATAAGCGATCGGATAACCTATCAGAAGGCATATCCCCGTCGTATAAAGTCCCACGAGCAGAGAATTGATCAGCATTGAGAAGTTGTCCTCCGAGAACACGCTTTTGAAGTTGTCCAGCGTGAACATGAAAGACAGCGAGCCGTCGTTCGTCTTTTCGCAGAAAGAATACAGCAAGAGAACCACGAGCGGGAACACGACGAATACCGCCATAAACACGCCGTAGGGGAGTGCGGCATATTTTCTCGTGAAGCCGGCAAACTTTGAAGCGGGTTTCTTCATAGTCTCACTCCTTTACAAGTCTGAAATTTTTCTTGTCGATCGCGATACCGACTCTGTCGTACTTGTCCCACAGATATTCTGTATCCGCATATATGTGGTTGTTGTCGTCAGTCTTGATGTCGACGATGTAGTTTTTGCCTTTGTATATCATGCTCTCGACGTTGCCTGCGAGAGGAGCTTCCTCCTCGCTGTCGGTGAGGTCGATCTTGTCGAAGTCCACGGAGACGCGTACGGTTTTGCCTTTGAGTTCGGTCTCGACGCCGTCTATCTTCAAGACGTCGTTTTCCGTGTCGTACTCGCAGTTTTCAAAGAGGGTCGCGGGATCGTATTCGTAAGTCGCGCCCAGCAGAGAAAGGGTCGTATTGGAGAGCAGTTCGCAATCGAACGTGTTGGTCACGAAATGCTTTTTCATTATCTGGATATTCTCGGGATCGACGTAAAGCCCTATCTTTCTGCCCGGCTTGTACTCCACGGTATTGTGCAGTATGAGTTCGTAGCCGCCAGCCATGCAGGTCATCTCGTAGTGCACGCCGCGGAACATACAGCCCGTGATCTCGCCGCTGAGAATGCCGTTGCCTTCGCGCTTGATGACCCAGTCCTCGGGGCGTACGACGACGTCGACTTCTTCGCCCGGCGCAAAGCCCGTGTCTACGCACTCGAATTCCGCGCCCGCGAAGATAACCTTTTTATCCTCGGGCATAACGCCGTCGAGAATGTTGGATTCTCCGATAAAGTCGGCGACGTACGCGCTTTGCGGCTCGTTGTATATCTCGATGGGAGAGCCTTCCTGACAAATTACGCCGTCTTTCATGACGACGATCGTGTCACTCATCGTGAGAGCTTCTTCCTGATCGTGCGTGACGTATATGAAAGTGATGCCCAGTTGTTTGTGCATCGTCTTGAGTTCGAGCTGCATTTCCTGTCTCATCTTGAGGTCGAGAGCGCCGAGCGGCTCGTCGAGCAGAAGGATCTGAGGCTCGTTGACTATTGCGCGCGCGATGGCGACTCTTTGCTGCTGACCGCCGGAAAGGCTGTTGACGTCTCTGTCCTCATAACCCGACAGACCGACGATTTTGAGAGCGTGTTTGACCTTGTCGTCGATAAATTTTTTGTAAAGGTTGACCTTTTTGATCTTTTTAACGCCCTTTTTGGTGGAGACAGTCATCATCTGATAAGAACGGCAGAAAGGCACGGTTTTTACGACTTCGGTGCCGTCCTTTTTGACGATTTTCTGCTCTACGGGTTTATAAGCGAGGTTTACGAGTTTAGTAACCTCTTTCCCAAAAAGGTTCTTTTTGGTGACTTCCACTTTTTTCAGCTTGAGACCGAACGCGATGTTCTTGTACACGTTCAGGTGAGGAAAGAGCGCGTATTTCTGGAAAACCGTGTTGACGGGGCGCTTATAAGGAGGCAGGGCTGCGATATCCTTGCCTTCAAGCGTGATAGAGCCTTCGTCCGGCTTTTCAAAACCCGCGATCATTCTGAGAGTGGTCGTTTTGCCGCAGCCGCTGGGGCCGAGCAGAGTGACAAATTGTCCGCGTTTGATCTTGAGGTCGATATGATCGACTACGGTCTTGCCGTCGTAGATCTTGGTAAGTCCGTTAAGTTCGATAATATATTCAGCGTTGTTTTTTTCTTTGATATCTGCCATTGCTTTTTCTCCCGTATATCAGAACGTCGGCGGGCTGCTGACCCAGAGAAGTTCGCTTGTTTCGTCAGAAACGTTTTCGACGTAATGCCGTTTGTGTGCCGTAAAATAAAACGAGTCGCCCTGTTTGAGCTTGTATATCTGCTTGCCTATGTGAAGCAAAGCGCTGCCTTTGAGCAGATAACCGAACTCCTCGCCCTCGTGCGGCATATCCTCGGTCGACTGGGTATGAGGATCGAGGCGCATAAGTATAGGCTCCATCTCGTTTTTCTGACTGTTGGGTACGAGCCAGGTGATCGACTGACCGTCAGTCTCCTTGACGAAGAAGTCTCCTTCGCAAAAGACTATCTGCTCCTCGGTGTCCTCGCTGAAGAAACTCTTGAGGTTGCTTCCGAGCGCGGTCAGTATGTCTATCAGCGTCGCAATCGACGGGCTGGTCAGGTTGTTTTCAAGCTGTGAAATATAGCCCTTGGTCAGCTCGCAGCGGTCGGCGAGTTCTTCTTGCGTCAGACCGCATTGCAGGCGCATCGCTTTGAGTTTGCCGCCGATATCCATTCTTATTTGCCTCCTGTCTTGTGTTTAGTATTGTTAAACCCGTCGTTTTTTATAATCTGACATAATAAACAGCGAGTTTATTTTTATTAAACAAGACGATTATAGGAATTATGTATGGTTTTGTCAAGCGTTTGCATATAATTTTTAAGGTTTTTTCATGATGAAAAGCGGAGAAAAAATACTTCGGGAGAGAGAGGGGGAAAGCTGCGCTTCCGGTTGTCCTTTCAAGGGCGGCAAAAGGGAAAAATTTTTCGGGTGAAGACGGGCTTTTTCAGGCGTCTTTTGCCGCTTGCGATCGCCGCTCGTTATAGGGCTGACGGCAGAATGTTTGTCGTCGGTATATCACGCTTTTCGTTCTCTTCTCCGCTTATTCGACGTTTTCTTACAAAAGGGAAGCGCATTGTTGTGCCGCGCGCAGGAAAGTTGGACTATTTTTATTGAAAAATCCGCATTATACTGTTATACTGAAAATTAAGGTGTTATTATATAGTGCGCACGCGCGCAGAAAGTATCATATTGACATCAAGGAGAAATTATGAAACAAAAAGACGATTCGGTCATGACTCTCAACGTAAAACGCACGCTCGTCGTCGGCTTTGCGTTTATGGGCATAATGTGTTTCTGGGAAGTTTACGACTACATTATGCCGCTCATTCTCAACAGAATGTTCGGTCTCAACGCTACGCAGTACGGTCTCGTTATGGGTCTGGACAATCTGCTCGCGATCTTCCTGCTCCCGTTCTTCGGGCATCTTTCGGACAAATACACAAAGGCTAAGTACGGCAGGCGCACGACTTTTATAGTGATAGGCACTTTGTGTGCGGTCGTCTTTATGGTCGTGATGATAATCATAGAAAACGTGCAGTTTGAAAGCGTGATGGCTGCAAGCATCACCGATCCGCAGGTCCTCGTCGACAAAGGCTTTCTGAGTAGCGAAGTTTGGAGCGGTGAAGTGCAGCAGCTGTGGCAACAGGTCAGCGCGGCGGGCGGCATAGACAAGGCGTCGGACGTGCTTTCGGGCGACAGCCTCGTTGCATTCAACAACTTCCTTTCGTCGTTCTATTCGGCGCAGGAAGCATTGGCGGCAAGCGTTACAAAGACTCAGCCCGCGATATTTATTTGCTTTATCGTCGCGCTTCTCGGCGTGCTGGTCTCGATGTCGTCTTTCAGATCTCCCGCAATCGCGCTTATGCCTGATGTGACTCCCAAGCCGCTGCGTTCGCAGGCCAACGCGATAATCACGTTTATGGGCGGAGCGGGCGGTCTCGCTTCGATAATCCTTTACACGCTTCTGGCAAAAGAGAGATATCAGTCTCATCTCGCGCTGTTCTTTACTTTGGCGGGCGTCATGATAGTTATGCTGATCGCTTTCCTCTGTACCGTCAGAGAGAACAAGTTTGTCGCAGAGAGGCTCGAAGAAGAAAAGAAGTGGAACGTCGTCGACGAAGAAGAAGTCGCGACATATTCCAGACTTCCCAAAGAAAAAATAGTTTCTTTCGTGCTGATACTCGGCACCGTGTTTATGTGGTTTATGGGCTGGAACGCGATAAAGACGCACCTTTCCACCTATGCGACCAACGTGCTCAAGATGGAGGACAGCTTTGTCGGAATAATAAACATACTCAACGGCGCGGGCGGTGCGATAGCGCTCCTTCCCGTCGCGCTTATGGCGGGCAAACTGGGAAGAAAAAAGACGATACTCATAGGCGTCGTCATAGCGGTTGCGGCTTTCGTGCCTTGCATATTCCTCAACGACGGCAGTTTTGACAGCAACGCAGTGCTTCTCAAAGTTGCGTTTACGGCTTGCTTCCTCATCGCGGGCTTCGGACTAGTTATAATCAACGTCAATACGCTTCCTATGGTTACGGAGCTTGCAAAAGGCAGCAACGTAGGGCAGTATACGGGATATTATTACGTCGCTTCTATGACCGCGCAGGCGATAACCCCGTTCTTTGCGGGTCTTATTCTGGACGCCGTTCCCGCCGGAGGAGAGAGCATGATCTTCGTATACGGCGTGTGCTGTATCGCGGTCGCGTTCTTCACGATGCTCTTCACGAAGCACGGCGACAATAAACCCGAAAAGAAGAAGAAGGTCATAGAATATTTTGCCGAGGAGGACTGACATGGCTAGAGCTAAAACGGCAAAACGTAAAAAGAAACTGTCAAAAGGCAGGATAATCTTTCTTGTCGTCGTCGTGCTGATAATCGTCGCGGCGCTCGTCGCGCTGTGGTACTTCAGACCCGACGTGATAAACGGCATCATCGCTTCGCTTACGCAAAAGGACGAGCCGCAGGACACGGGCGGCAACAATATCGGCAACGGCAGCGGACAGGAGGACAATCCTTACGTTACGGGCGATACGCTGGAGATGACCGTGCTCGATATAGGTCAGGGAGACTGCATATATATAGCATTCCCCGACGGCAAGAATATGATCATGGATATCGGCAGCGAGTTCCGCTCTACGTCGCCGTGGAATCACGCCAACGAGTTTTTGCAGGCGAAGAACGTAACGCAGATCGATTATCTTTTCATCACACACGGCGACTACGACCATATCAGAGACGCCAAGAAACTTCTTGACAACTATGAGATAAAGTCGCTTTATATGCCGCTTGACAAGGCGCAGGACAGCAACACGTGGCTCAACCTGCTCGAGGCGGCGAAAGAGGAGACTTATACCTCGGAGGACGGAAAAACCGTAGACGCGGAGTATAACAACAACGTCGGCACGTATACGATAAGCGGCGAAAACTGGGAGA
>CALWKV010000100.1 GCA_944381355.1 uncultured Christensenellaceae bacterium
TGCGCGCGGATAGAACAGTATTTCGTTTTTGCCGCCCGTAATGTACCACGTCGGAGTATGCCCGAAAAACACGCATTTGCCGCCCTCGGGAAGCAGGTCGGGTTCTTTGAACGCGCGGTCGTACACGAGCGTATTGCCAGAAGTCTCGCTGACGGAAAGCAGCCTGCCGTCCTTCACTTTCAGTCCCGCATGCACGCCTATGAAGCGTTCCGTCTCGGTGTAATACGGGAGCGCTTCCAGCTGATCTACGATAGCCCAATCAAGCAGGCTTCCGTCCGCAAAATAATTCCTTAGCTTTTCGAGCACCGCATCGTAATCCTCGCTTTCTCTCATCAGGTTGTGATAGTAATTGAGAAATACGTGTTCGTGGTTACCCGCGATCGGATAGACGTCGGGCATCGAAAAAACGAGCTTGACGAGGCGCACGCTGTCGGGGCCTTTGTCTATCATGTCGCCCATTACGAAAAGTCTGTCTCCGCTCCCGAAATCTATCCTGTCCATAAGCCTGCAGAACAGGTCGTATTGCCCGTGTATGTCGGATATGCAATAATCCATAAACCGTCTCCGATCGCAGAGATACGCCCGACTAGTCGAGGTAAGTCTGCATTTTCTGAATTTCTTTTATCGGTCCGTAGTAACGGGAGGGAATGCCCGCTCCCGAATCCTGAACTCCGCCGAGGAAGCGGTAGAACGCGGATTTTTTCCGATTCGGGCACTGATACTTCGACACCGTTTTTATCAGTTCTTCGCCGTACGACTTGCCTATGTCGTACTCGCAATTTTCGAGCACGATCTCTTTATCTTTGCCTTCGTAGACGAACGTCACGCGCACTTCTCCGTCCTCCGTTGTCGCTTCGCCGCCGATGACGTCGGCTTTTTCCACATCGCGGAACACGAGCGTTATCTCCCTGCCCACGGGAAGAACGGAAAGGTCTCCTTGCGAAGAAAGTCTTGCGACAAGCCGCTTTTCCTCTTTTTCTACCGAGATCAGCGTCTTGCAGTAAACTCCCTTTTCGTAGTCGAGACTGTCGCCGTCGTCCTCGTACAGTTCAAACTCTCCGTTGCCCGCATAAATCCATATCTCGAGCGGCTTGTCGGGCGCGAGCGAGTTGTCGGTCGCGTCTTTGTAAAGCGGGATAATGCTTCCCTTTCTCGCGAACACGGGGAAGTCCTCTACGTCGCGATATATCACGTACGTACCGCCCGTGTATTTCCTGCCCGTAAAAATATCCGTATAAGTTTCGCCCTCCGGCACCCATAGCGTCGTATGCGCGAGCGTTGTCTTGGGGTCGCTCCTGCGCGTTATCGGCGCGACGACGAGCTGCGTGCCGAACGCATACTGATTTTTCGCCTTGTACGCTTCTTTGCAGTCGTAAGAATAATACATCGGCTCGCATAGCGCGCGCCCCTCGGTCGCGGTCAGATAGTTCATCGAATACAGATAAGGTATCAGCCTGTGCCTAAGCCTGAGATAGTCGGTCGCGGCGCGCTCTGTCGCCTTGCTCGTGTTCCAAGGCTCCTTGCCCATAAACTCGTTGCTCGTCGAATGTAGCCTGTTGACAGGACTGAACACTCCCAGTTGCAGCCATCTTAGGTACAGCTCCTCGTCTTTGTAGCCCCTGTGGTGTCCGCCTATATCGTGGCTCCACCAGGTATATCCGACGTTGGTCGCAGAAGCCGTCATATAAGGCTGAAAATCCAGCGTTTTCCATGTCATCGCGCTGTCGCCGCTGAAACCGAGCGGATATCTGTGGCTTCCTATCCCAGCGTAACGCGACAGTATAACCGCTCTCTTGCCCTCGTCTCTCATATCCAGCGTATGATAATGGTTGAGCGCCCAGAGCGGGTCAAGCCCCTTGACGTCGCTGTTCTTGCCCTGTTGCCAGTCTATCCACCAGAAACGCACCCCCTCGCGCTGATAAGGTCTGTGAAGCACGTCGAAATACGCCTGCAGAAATTTTTCGTTGCCGAGCGAGAACGGCACGGGCGCGCGGGAAGCGGGATCTACGCCGCATACCTCGCATACGTCTTTATACTTATCCTCGAAAAATCTGACTCCCTGCGCGGGGTGCAGATTGAGCGTGACCTTGAACCCGTTGGCGTTGAGGTAGTCGAGCATCGCGCGGTAATCGGGAAAAAGCTCCGTATTCCAGCTATATCCTGTCCACCCGGGCATGGACGAGTAAATCAATCTGTCTATTACGTTGTCGGTCGGCACAGCTTTCGCCTCTTTGCCGAAACGTTCGACCACGTCGACCCAGTGCCAGTCCATATCTATCGTCGCGACCGTCACGGGTATCTTCTTGTCTATGAATTTGTGCATCAGTCCTACGTACTCGTCCTGCGTGTACGCCTTATATCTGCTCCACCAGTTGCCCAGAACGAATTTGGGCAAAAGCGGCGTAAACCCGGTGATCCTGTACAGAGCGCGTATCGCCGCCCTGTAATCGCTACCGAACGCGAAATAGTATTTGTCGCTGCATTTACCTCTTTGCTCTATCCTGTCGTCTCTTAGCACGAGAGAGCGCGAGTCGTCCAGCACCGCGACGCCGTTTCTGGACACGACGCTCTTGCTTAGCCTAACCTTGCCGTCCGTCATATCGAGCGTACGGCGCGTGCCGGGCAGGACTCCGCGCGAAAAATTCTTTACGACTCTGCCGTCTCTCAGTTTTACCGCCGTTATCTTCTTTGCCGCGGTATTGAAATAAAACTCGGCATCGCGAGTTGCTATCACCGTGATCTTTCCCTGTTTTTTCACTTCGAACTTGACGGGCAACGGATCTCTGTACCATACGCATTGAGTGGGCAGATCGCAAAATTCGCCCGTCTCCACTCTGATCAGTCTGCCCTCGAGAACGCTTATTCTCCAGCCCTCTCCGCACACGGTAAATTCCTGCGGCACCGCCGCCTGCGTCTTTACGTTGAATCTCTCCATACAACACCATCCGTTTTTAGTAGGGTCACCCCTCAAATAATAATATAACCCCTACGCCGCGCATAATCAATACCTTTTCCAAAATCATTCTTCACGACGCTTACGACGGTATCGTACCGGGTGATGAAAGCCTGCAGATCCGATGCGGTATTGACATCTGCGCGTTTTCATAGTAATTTATAAGTGCGGAGGCTGGTATGACGATTGTAAACATGAAATGCAGATCGTGCGGCGCGGCGTTGAGAGTTTGCGACGGATATATGGTCTGCGAGTACTGCGGCTCGGTATATTTCAAAATCGAAAAAACCGTTGCGCCCGAAGGGGTAGACTCTCTTTCTTTGGGAGAATTTATAAAAGCGGCGGGCGAAAATCTCGATACGTATTGCATAAACTGTGCGCAATGCACGCTGACGGGCACGGACGTCGACCTCGTGAAAAGCAAGCTCAAAGCCGCCGAAAGAGCGCTCGCAGACGGCGAATTTTTCAAAGTGAAGGACTTCCTCAAAGGCGTTCCCGCAGACCTTTTCGCCGCCGCAAGGCTGAGACTTCTCGCAGCGGTAAACGCAAGGAGCGAAACCCAACTCGCGCTGTTCGCGGGAGACCTCTCCTCTTTCGACGACTATGGGAAGCTGACCTCCTGCTGCGACGCGCAAAGCAAAGAGATCTACGAAATGATTCGCCAAAGATGCCTTGACAACGCAAAGCTCGCCGCAACGATCGCGAAAGGCGACGAACTGATAAGGATAGAAAATTACGCCGAAGCGCTCGACTACGCTAAAGCGCTGGTATCGGCGCACCCGTTTTCTTCCCGCGCTCGGGCGCTTCTGATAAAAGCGTCCTGTTTCGCCGTAGACGGTTACGACCCGACCGACGACCTCAGACGTCTCGAAGCCTGCCCCGACGCGGCAATCGCGTTTGCGGTATCGGACAAAGACGTGTACGGCGTGCCCGCAGCTCTCGACCCGTCGGTCAGAGACTATTGCCGCAAATTCTACGCAAAGCGTGCGGGCAAAAACGAATTTTTCAGAAAACATCTCCTGAAGCCTCTGCTCGCGCTGATAGCCGTCGGTGCTCTGACGGGGATATGGTTGCTGATAGACGCGCTGTTCTCATGACTTTCGGCTTTTCCATGATAGCCACTACGCCGTAATGTCTCTACGGGCAGCCCGTATCCTGTCCGCGCCGCGACTGTTGACGAATGCTCCGTAAATGAGAATTTTTTTTATGAAAATCGACGCTAATCTCAAAAAACAACTCAAAAGCGAGGGATATCTCCCCAGCCGCGACGGAGAACACGTTGCGGTCAGAATAATTACAGAAAACGGCAAAGAGCTGTACTTCTTTACAAAAAAAGACTGACGCGAGGTTTTGTTTTCGCTCGTCCTCGCAAAAGCGCCGTAGTACGCCTGCCGACGCGCCGCTCCAAGCCATTACAACGCGCCTAAATCTTTTAATACAGTCTGTATTCTATTGAATTTTCGTCAATAAAAATAATATTACGTTTTGTTCGCATTTACCCTCTTGCGAACATTTATTCACAATGCTATAATTGACTTACGTCAAGGAGGGTATTATGTCAGATCTGTCTCAATCGCTTTTAAAATCTCTCAATCCCGAACAGATAAACGCTGTGACTTCGACCGAAGGCTACGTGCGCGTCGTCGCGGGTGCGGGAAGCGGCAAGACAAGAGTGCTGACCACGCGTTACGTCTACATCGCCAAGGCGCTCGGCGTCGCGCCCTCTCACATACTGTCCGTCACCTTTACGAACAAGGCGGCGAACGAGATGAAAAAACGCATACGCAGGTTTATGCCCGACGAGGACGGCGGCTGGATACTCACCATACACGGCGCGTGCAACAAGATCCTCAAAGAGGAGATACACCGCCTGCACTACCCGTCTACGTTCATGATAATGGACGAGGACGATCAGAAGTCTCTGCTCAAAAAGATATACGAAGAAAACGGACTCACCCTCAAGGATCACAGCTACAAGAAGTGCCTCGACGCGATAGGCGTATACAAGGGAAAATACGGCTATGTGCCCTACTTCAGCGACCCGAGCGGTCAGACTGCCGCGCCGGGGCTGCCGAGAGCGGACGAAAAAGGCAGCTACGACTTCGTTATCAAAAAATACCTCGAGCTTCAGCGCAGGAATTACTTCGTAGACTTCGACGACCTCGTTTTCTTCACGCTTGAGATATTCGATCAGTTTCCCGACGCTAAAGAAAGATGGCAAAGGCAGTTTGAATACATACAGGTGGACGAGTTTCAGGACGTGTCGGAGCCTGAATTCAGACTTGTCAAAACCCTCTCTCTCCTCAACAAGAATATGTTCGTAGTAGGCGATCCCGACCAGACGATATACACCTGGCGCGGCGCGGATATACGCATTTTTCTCGACTTCGACAAGATTTTTAACGACGTGACGACTGTCGTGCTGGACAGGAATTACCGCTCGACGCCCGAAATACTCAGCGTGGGAAATTCTCTGATCAAGCACAATACCGAAAGACTGAAAAAAGACCTGCGCGCAGTCAGAAAAAGCGGCATCAAGGTGCACTACCATCATGCCCGCGTGAGGCAGGAAGAATGCGAGTATATCGCAGAGCGCGTGCTGAGACTCAACAAGGAAGGCACGCCTTTGGGCGACATTGCCGTGCTCTACCGCAGCAACTATATGTCCCGACCCGTAGAGGACGCTTTCCTCAAATACGGGATACCTTATGCGATATACAGCGGCGTAGAGTTCTACCAGCGCAAGGAGATCAAGGACTGCATCGCGTATATGCGTATGCTCGAATTTGCCGACGACCTCTCTTTCGAGAGAATCGTCAACGTGCCCGCGCGCGGCATAGGCAAAAAGCGCATGGCTGCGATAAGCGCGCTGGCGCAAAATGAAAAAATATCGCTTTACCAAGCGTTCAAAAGACTGAACGCAAGCGCACTCTTTGAAAAGACGGGTGCAAAAAAGTTGCTAAATGCGATAGAGGACGGCAGAACTCTCGCGCAAAATGCCGATACCGACATCTGCGATCTGCTCGACTTCATGCTGAAGAAAAGCGGGTATGAAGAATACCTGATGCTTTGCGGCGATCAGAACAGGCTGGACAACGTGACAGAGCTCAAAGCCGCTATAAAGGACTTCGTCGACGACGCGGGAGAACGCGTGACCCTCGCCGAATACCTTGCCGCCGTCGCGCTCATATCCAACGCGGACAAAAAAGACAGGGAGTCCTGCGTCAAGCTGATGACAGTCCATACAGCCAAAGGTCTCGAGTTTCCGTACGTATTCGTCTGCTCTCTCAACGAGGGGCTGTTCCCTTCCGTCAAGATAGAAAACAAAGAGGAGATGGAAGAAGAACGCCGCGTCGCTTACGTCGCGTTCACGAGAGCGCAGGACGGATTGTTCCTGTCCGACAGCGACGGCTTCGACATCCAGACCAAAGGAAGGCTCCTTCCCTCCCGCTTCATCTTCAATATCGACGACGCCCTGATAAAAAAGAGCGGCGAGATCACTGACGAATACTTGCAGACCGCACTCGAATATATCCGTGCGAGCGAATATGCGCTCTCTCACCCGACCGTGCCCGACTTCCGCGCATATCTCGGCGGAGAGAGGGTCAGTCACCCGGTGTTCGGAGACGGTACGGTGACGGGAAAACAAAGCGGTGCATACGTCGTCAAATTCGACAACGGCAATATACGCACGATATCCGAAAGCTCGGGAGTTCTCAAGCCTATATGACGTTTAATCCACACGGGCAGGAAAATTTTAAAAAGATATGACACAAAAAAAGACGCACGGTCGTGCGTCTTTTTTATGCGGTCATTATATCCGACTTTATTCAGAGAGAAGCTCTACGAGCTTATCCGCGGCGATTTTCGTATCCTCGGGACTTCCGAAGGTGGAAAATCTGAAATAACCCTCGCCGCACGAGCCGAAGCCTTCTCCCGGAGTGCCGACTATCTGCGCCTTTTCGAGAAGGAAGTCGAAAAACTCCCAGCTGCTCATTCCGCGCGGGCACTTCATCCAGATATACGGCGCGTTCTTACCTCCGCAATACCATATCCCGAGTTTGTCGAGCGCGTCTGTCAGATATTTCGCGTTGCGCTTGTATACGGCGATATTCGCCTTGATCTGCTTCTGCCCTTCTTCGGTAAAGACTGCCGCCGCGCCCTTTTGCAGGATATACGACACGCCGTTCGTCTTGGTGGTGCGGTTTCTGACCCACATTGCGTTGAGGTTCATTCCCTCTCTTTCCAGTTCTTTGGGTATCACGGTATAGCCGCAACGCGTGCCCGTAAACCCCGCCGTCTTGGACAGCGAGCATATCTCTATCGCGCACGTCCTCGCGCCCTCTATCTCGAAAATGCTGTGCGGCAGGCTGCCGTCCTCGATGAACGCCTCGTATGCCGCGTCGAACAGTATCACCGCGCCCGTAGCGTTGGCGTAGTCGACCCACTTTTTGAGTTTCTCTTTGGTGAATACCGCGCCCGTCGGGTTGTTGGGAGAACAGATATAGAGTATCTGCGCCTTTACGCTTTCGTCGGGCAAAGGCAGAAATCCGTTTTCCTTGCCCGAAGCGAGATGCACGATCTTCCTGCCCGCCATCACGTTGGCGTCTACGTACGCGGGGTACGCAGGCTCAAGCACCAACGCGTCGTCCGACTTGTCGAAAAGGTCGAGTATGTCGCCCAGTTCGTCGCTCGCGCCGCTTGACACAAAGACTTCTTCGGTGTCGATTTTTACGCCCCTGTGTCGATAATAGTCTGCAACAGCCGTTCTGAAAAAGTGCGCGCCGCACTCCGGCATATAGCCGTGGAAGGTCTCTTTTTTCGCCTGATCGTCCACCGCTTCGTGAAGCGCCTTGATAACCTCGTCGCAGAGAGGCAGAGACACGTCTCCTATGCCCAGTCTGTAAAGATATGCGCCGTCGTGGCTTTCCACGTAAGCTCTCGTCTTTTGCGCTATTCTGTAAAACAGATACGAATCCTTGAGATTAGAGTAATTGTGATTGGGTTTTAACATTCGATCTCTCCTTCAAAGACAGTGCGAGCAGGGCCAGTCATGGTCACCCTGTCGCCGTCTTTTCTTATCGTAAGCACGCCGCCGTCGAGGGTCACGTCAACGTCAGCCGCCTCGTCGCAATATCCTTTTGCGATCGCCGCCGCAACGCTGGCGCAAGTGCCCGTGCCGCATGCCATGGTTATTCCGCTGCCGCGTTCCCAGACGCGCATGCGAAGTTTGTTTTTGCCTGTTACGCTGACGAACTCGACGTTGACGCCGCCGGGAAAACGCGGGTTTTTCTCAATCAGCGGACCGACGGTATCTACGTCAGCTTTGTCCGCGTCGTCGACGAATATCACCGCGTGCGGATTGCCCACGTCCACGGGTATCAGCTTTACGCCGCCCACAACGTCGAGCGATTCTTCCTCTCCTACGACGACCTTGCCCATATCGACCGACACGGTGTCCACCTTGCCGTCTCTGACAGACATTTTCAGATATTTTATACCGGACAGAGTTTCTACGGAAATCTCTGTTTTCTTGGTATAACCTTTGTCGTATACGTATTTGCCCACGCAACGCACGCCGTTGCCGCACATCTTCGCCTCGCTGCCGTCCGCGTTGAATATACGCATTTTAAAATCGGCAACGTCCGAAAGGCTTATCAGCACGAGACCGTCTCCGCCTATGCCGAAATGTCTGTCCGACAGCTTTACGCTGAGCTTTTCGGGGTCTTTGGGCGCGCCGTAAACGTAGACGTAGTCGTTGCCGAGACCCTCCATTTTTGTAAATTTCATATACTCTCCTAGTTGGCGTCTATCGTGGATACGCTGAGAGTGATCTCCTCGAGCACGTCGAGAAGCGCTCTGACCGTATCGAGCGCGGTGAGAACGGTGACGTTGTTCTCGATCGCGCATTGTCTTATCGCGGAGCCGTCCGATATCCTGTTTTCGCTGCTTACGTCTCTGGTATTGATGACGTATGTCACGTATCCCTGACGTATCGAGTCGAGAATGTCGGTCGACCCTTCGCTTATTTTCTGCATTACGCGAGTCTTTATGCCGTGGCTCTTGAGGAATTTCGCAGTACCCTCGGTCGCTTCGATATTGAAGCCGAGATTGTAGAACCTGCGTATCAGCGGGAGCGCCTCTTCTTTATCGTCGTCGGCAATGGTCGCAAGTACCGTGCCGTAATTCTGCACCTTTACGCCCGAAGCCTGCAGCGCCTTGTACAGCGCGCGCGTCAGGCTCTTGTCGTAGCCTATCGCCTCGCCCGTCGACTTCATCTCGGGAGACAGATAGGAGTCCATACCTCGCAGTTTGGAGAACGAGAACGCAGGAGCTTTTGCGTAGCAACGTTTCTTTTCCTCGGGATAGACGACGTTTATTCCCTGCTCCTTGAGGCTCTTGCCTAGTATCACGAGAGTCGCGATGTCGGCGAGGTCGTATCCCGTCGCCTTGGAAAGGAAAGGTACTGTACGCGAAGAACGCGGGTTGACCTCGATGATGAACACGTTTTCTTCTTTATCGACTATGAACTGAATGTTGAAAAGACCGATTATGCCTATGCCGAGACCCAGTTTCTGCGTATAGTCGAGAATGACGTCCTTGACCTTCTGCGATATCGAGAAGGACGGATACACGCTGATCGAGTCGCCCGAGTGTACGCCCGTGCGTTCGACAAGCTCCATAATACCCGGCACGAACACGTCTTTGCCGTCGCATACCGCGTCGACTTCGACCTCTTTGCCTTTGATGTACTTGTCTACGAGTACGGGTTTGTCCTCGTCTATCTCGACCGCGGTTTTCAGGTAATGGCGAAGCTGTTCTTCACCCGCGACTATCCTCATCGCCCTGCCGCCCAGTACGAAGCTGGGGCGCACGAGCACGGGATAACCTATTTCTTTTGCCGCCTTTATGCCGTCCTCGATCTTCGTGACCGCTCTGCCCTTGGGCTGGGGTATGTTGAGATCTACGAGCAGTTTTTCAAACGCATCGCGGTTTTCCGCCTTTTCGATCGCGTCGCGGTCTGTGCCGATTATCTTTACGCCGCGCGCGCTGAGAGGCTCTGCAAGGTTGATAGCCGTCTGACCGCCCAGAGAAGCTATGACTCCGATAGGCTTTTCGAGATCGATCACGTTCATGACGTCCTCTACGCATAGCGGCTCGAAGTACAGCTTGTCAGAGGTCGTGTAGTCGGTGGAGACAGTCTCGGGATTGTTGTTGATGATTATAGCCTCGAAGCCCGCCTTTTTGATCGTCTTGACCGCGTGCACGGTGGAATAATCGAATTCTACGCCCTGACCTATGCGGATAGGTCCGCTGCCGAGCACGACGACCTTCTTCTTGTCCGATACGACCGATTCGTTCTCCTGCTCGTAGGTTGAGTAGAAGTACGGAATATAGCTCTCGAACTCTGACGCACAGCTGTCGATCATCTTGTATACGGGTCTGATGCCGTTTTTTTCGCGTACGCTCCTGACCTTTTCTTCGGTCGTGCCGGCATACTTGGCGACGCTCTTGTCCGAGAAGCCGAAGCGCTTTGCTTCGAGCACCGCTTCTTTGGTTGCGCCCGTCTTTTTGAGCGACTTTTCTATCTCAACGATATGCTTTATCTTGTGCAGGAAGAAATCGTCTATCGCGGTGACCGCGTTGATCTCCTCCTCAGTTGTATCCATGCGGAAAAGCTGAGCGATTGCGTATATCCTGTCGTCTGTGCCTATCCTGATATAATCGATAAGCGCCTTCTTGTCCATCTCGTCGAACTTTGCCGTATAGACGTGATTTACGCCCGTCTCGAGCGAACGCACCGCCTTGAGGAGGCTCTCCTCGAAAGTCCTGCCCACACTCATGACCTCGCCCGTCGCCTTCATCTGCGTACCCAGTTTGTTGTTGGCGTCCGCGAATTTGTCGAACGGGAAACGCGGCATCTTGGTGACCACGTAGTCGAGCGACGGCTCGAACGACGCGGGAGTGTTGGCGAGCATTATCTCGTCGAGGTTCATGCCTACGCCTATCTTTGCCGATACGCGCGCTATCGGGTAGCCGCTCGCCTTGGACGCGAGCGCGGAAGAACGCGAAACGCGCGGATTGACTTCTATCAGATAATATTGGAAAGACTTGGGGTCGAGCGCAAACTGCACATTGCAACCGCCCTTTATCTCAAGAGCGCGTATGATCTTGAGCGCACTGTCTCTCAGCATGTGATACTCTCTGTTGGTCAGCGTCTGCGACGGGCACACGACTATCGAATCGCCCGTGTGTATGCCGACAGGATCGAGGTTTTCCATGTTGCAAATGGTTATCGCTGTATCGTTGGCGTCGCGCATGACCTCGTACTCTATCTCCTTGAAGCCCTTGATGCTCTTTTCCACGAGCACCTGATGTACGGGAGAAAGCGCGAGCGCGTTTTTGATTATCTCGATGAACTCCTCCTCGTTATCCGCAAAACCGCCGCCCGTGCCGCCCAGCGTAAACGCCGGTCTGAGCACGACGGGATATCCGATATGCTCCACCGCCTTAAGTCCTTCTTCGACGGAGTTCGCTATCTCGGACGGAAGCACGGGTTCGCCCAGCGACTCGCACAGCTCTTTGAAAAGCTCTCTGTCCTCAGCCCTCTCTATACTCTTGCTGTCCGTGCCGAGAAGTTCTACGCGACATTCTTTGAGCACGCCTTTCTTCTCGAGCTGCATGGCAAGGTTGAGTCCCGTCTGTCCGCCTATGCCCGGTATTATCGCGTCGGGGCGCTCGTAGCGGATTATCTTGGCGATATACTCGAGCGTCAGCGGCTCCATATACACTTTGTCGGCAATGGACGTGTCCGTCATTATCGTAGCCGGGTTGGAGTTGCATAGCACGACTTCGTACCCCTCCTCTTTGAGAGCGAGACATGCCTGCGTGCCGGCATAGTCGAATTCCGCAGCCTGACCTATGACGATAGGTCCAGATCCTATCACGAGAATTTTTTTGATGTCTGTGCGCTTAGGCATTGTGTTTTCCCTCCTCGATTATTTTCAGGAATTTGTCGAAAAGATACGAGCTGTCCTGCGGTCCCGGGCAGCTCTCGGGATGATACTGCACGCTGAAAACGCCGTCCTCCTCGCACTCCAGTCCCTCGACGGTGTCGTCGAGAATGTTGACGTGCGTAATCCTGAGAGGAGTGCCCTTGATGCTCTCCTTGTCGACCGCATAAGAGTGGTTCTGAGAAGTGATCTCTATCTTGCCGTCTGCAAGTCTGCGCACGGGGTGGTTGCCGCCGCGGTGACCGAACTTGAGTTTATATGTCTTTGCTCCGTACGACAGCGCGATCAGCTGATGTCCGAGGCATATCCCGAATATCGGGTATCTGCCGCGCAGCTGCTTTATCAGCTCTACGACACACCCGACGTCGGTCGGGTCGCCGGGTCCGTTGCTGAAGAACACGCCGTCGGGCGCGAGCACGTCTATCTGATCGGCGGTCGTGTCGTACGGCACTACCGTGACGTTGCAGCCGCGCTTGACGAGCGATCTGATTATATTATGCTTGATGCCGCAATCCACGGCTACGATATCGTAATTGCCGCCCTTGCACTTGGACTTCCATGGTCTCTTGCAACTCACCTTGCTGACCGCGTCGGTCGGCACGTCTGTATTCTTAAGGATATCGAGAGCCTTTTCCTTGGGCGTGTCGGCAGAGGTTATCAGCGCCTTGCGGCTGCCGTAATCGCGTATCGAACGCGTCAGCTTTCTCGTATCCACGCCCGAAATACCCGTTATGCCGAAGCGTTTCATAACGTCGCCGAGGCTCTCTTTAGCGCCGAAGTTGGACGGGCTGTCATTATACTCTCTGACGATAAGTCCGCCTATCGTAGGAGTGATCGTCTCGTAGTCCCAGTCCGTCATGCCGTAGTTGCCGATGAGCGGATAGGTCATGACTACCGACTGATAAGTATACGAAGGGTCGGATACTATTTCCTGATATCCGACCATCGAAGTGTTGAACACGATCTCTGTCACGCGCTCGGAATAATCGCCGAAGCCGTAACCGTAGTATTCGGAGCCGTCCTCCAGAACGAGTTTTCTGTCAAACTGTTTCACTGTCTCTTTCTCTCCTGTGCTTATTGTCGTGCGCCGCGCTGACGAAACCTCTGAACAGCGGGTGCGGTCTGTTGGGTCTTGATTTGAATTCAGGGTGGAACTGTACGCCGACGAAGAACGGGTGATTCTTGACTTCGACCGTCTCCACGAGCCTGCCGTCGGGCGAAGTGCCTCCTATCACGAGTCCCGCCTTGGTCAGCACGTCTCTGAAATCGTTGTTGAATTCGTAGCGGTGACGGTGTCTCTCGGCTATCTCGTCTTTGCCGTAACATTCGCAGAGTTTAGTACCTGCCGCGACCTTACAGGGATAACTGCCGAGGCGCAGAGTGCCGCCCTTATCCCTTTCCTCGCTCTGATCGGGCATGAAGTCTATGACCTTGTACGCGTTGTCTTTGTCGAATTCTCCGGAATTTGCATTTTCCAGCTTCGCGACGTCGCGCGCGTACTCTATAACGGCGATCTGCATTCCGAGGCATATACCGAAGTAAGGCACTTTGTTTTCGCGCGCGTATCTCGCCGCCAGTATCATGCCCTCTATGCCTCTGCCGCCGAAGCCGCCGGGCACTATTATTCCGTCCACGTTAGATAATACGCGCTTATAGTTGCTTTCGTCAAGCGACTCGCTGTCAATCCATTCTATATCCACGAAAGCGTTAAACGGATAACCCGCGTGTCTGAGCGCTTCCGTGACCGAAAGGTACGCGTCGTGCAGCTTTACGTATTTGCCGACCAGTCCTATCCTGACCGTGTGTTTTCTGTCCTTTATGCTCTGCACCATACTTTCCCATTCGGACAGATCGGGAGCGGGTGCTTCTATTCCCAGTTCTCTGCACACGACAGACGAAAAATTCTGTTTTTCGAGCATGAGCGGCGCTTCGTAGAGTACGGGTATGGTCATGTTCTCTATAACGCAGTCGGGCTTGACGTTGCAGAAAAGGGATATTTTTCTGAAAATTTCCTCCTCGAGCGGCTCGTCGCACCTGAGCACGATTATGTCGGGATTTATGCCCATGCCCTGAAGCTCTTTGACAGAGTGCTGGGTGGGTTTTGACTTGTGCTCGTCGCTTCCCCTAAGGAAGGGTACGAGCGTAACGTGAATGAACAGACTGTTTTCTCTGCCGACTTCGAGCGAAATCTGTCTGACAGCCTCGATGAAAGGCTGAGACTCTATGTCGCCTATCGTGCCGCCTATCTCTGTGATCACGACGTCGGCGTTCGTCTTTTTTCCTACGCGGTAGACGAACTCTTTTATCTCGTTGGTGATATGCGGTATGACCTGCACGGTAGAGCCGAGGTACTCGCCTCTGCGCTCCTTGTTGAGCACTCTCCAGTAGACCTTGCCCGTAGTCAGGTTGGAATACTTGTTGAGGTCCTCGTCGATAAATCTCTCGTAATGTCCGAGGTCGAGATCGGTTTCCGCTCCGTCCTCGGTGACGTAGACTTCGCCGTGCTGATACGGACTCATAGTGCCGGGGTCGACGTTGATATAGGGGTCGAGTTTCTGAGCCGCGACCTTGAGACCTCTCGCCTTGAGAAGTCTGCCCAGAGATGCCGCCGTGATCCCTTTACCCAGTCCCGACACAACGCCGCCGGTTACGAATACGTACTTAGTCATAATGTCTCCTTACCGCGATTTACTCCCATTCTACCGTCGCGGGCGGTTTGGAGGTTATATCGTAGACGATTCTGCCGATAGTCCTCACTTCGTTGGTTATCCTGCTGCTCGCCTTCTCGAGTACCTCGTAAGGCAGGCGCGTCCAGTCCGCGGTCATAAAGTCGTCCGTCGTGACCGCTCTGAGCGCGACCGTATATCCGTAAGTCCTCGCGTCGCCCATAACTCCCACGCTTCTCGTGTCGGTCAGCACCGCGAAGTACTGGTTGGTATTGCGCTCGAGACCCGCATTGACTACTTCTTCTCTGAAGATAGCGTCTGCTTCTCTCAGCGTATCCAGCTTTTCTTTGGTTATCTCTCCTATAACTCTTATCGCGAGACCGGGTCCCGGGAAAGGCTGACGCCAGACGAGGTCGTGAGGGATACCGAGTTCCGTCCCCACGGCGCGCACTTCGTCCTTGAACAGTTCGCGGAGCGGCTCTATTATTTCGTCAAAGTCGATGACGCCGGGCAGACCTCCGACGTTGTGATGGCTCTTTATCGTGGACGCGTCGCCCGCGCCGCTCTCGATGACGTCGGGATAGATCGTTCCCTGCACGAGGTAATTGACCTTGCCTATCTTCTTTGCTTCGCGCTCGAATACGCGGATAAATTCTTCGCCGATTATCTTGCGCTTTTTCTCGGGTTCGGTCACACCCTTGAGTTTTTCGAGGAACACGTCCTCTGCGTTCACTCTTATTATGTTCATGTCGAAGCGCTTCTTGAAAGTGCGCTCGACCATATCGCCCTCGTCTTTTCTCAAAAGACCGTGATCCACGAAAACGCAGGTCAGATCGGAGCCGATCGCCTTGTGAAGCAGTACCGCCGCCACGGACGAATCCACGCCGCCCGACAGCGCGCAGAGCACTTTTTTGCCCTTGAGCTGCTCTCTGTACTTCTCAACGGCTTCTTTTGCAAAATCCGACATCTTCCAGTCGCCCGAGCATTTGCATATCGCGAAAAGGAAGTTGTGGAGCATCCTCTTGCCGTATACCGTGTGCGTGACCTCGGGGTGGAACTGCACCGCGTAGATCCCCATGCCGTCGCTCATAGCGGCGCACGGGCAATGCTCTGTCGTAGCGGTGACGCGAAAGCCTTCGGGCACGCGCTTTATGTAGTCGGTATGACTCATCCAGCATACGCTTTTTTCCGGTACTCCTTCAAACAACGGATCGTCTTTGACTTCAAGCTCTATCTTGCCGTATTCGCCCAGTGCGCCCGCGCTGCATATCTCTCCCCCGCAAAGCCATGCGGTAAGCTGCGCGCCGTAGCATATCCCCAGCACGGGTATGCCCAATTGAAGCACTTTTTTGTCGCAGTGCGGCGACTTTTCGTCGTAAACGCTGTTGGGTCCGCCGGTAAAAATGATACCTTTGTAACCCGCCGCGGCTATTTCGTCAGCGGTGATCTTGTTGTACGGTTTGATCTCGGCGTAGACGTTCTGCTCGCGCACTCTGCGTGCTATAAGCTGATTGTACTGTCCGCCGAAATCGAGTACCAGAATTTTTTCCATATATATGCCTCTCAAATATATTTTTTTGCCGCTTTATTTTCCGCTGTCGCCGTAGTTGGAAAGCACCCTCGCTGACGGGTCGGAAACGTCGCACCCCTTCCAGCTTTTGTTGGGCATCCAGAAGTCTTTTATCATCTCCCCCTGCCCGGGATAGTGCTTTTCGAATATCTCGCGGTACAACAGCGATTCTTTGGTGAACGGGCGCGCGTGCGCATACAGCGCGCGTTTTTCTTCATATTCTTTATCAGTATAATACACGTCCGCATACTCTTTCAGGTAGTCGACCATCGAGTGTCCGACCGCGTCAGAAAAAGCCGCTTTTTCTCTCATCAGTATTTCGTAAGGGAGCCAGTCCCCCTCGAACGCCTTTCTCAACAGATACTTGCCCTTGCCGTATACGTTCATCTTTATCGCGGGATCGAGACTCATCACGTACTTTACGAAGTCGAGATCGCCGAACGGCACTCTCGCCTCGAGCGAGTTGACGGATATGCACCTGTCCGCACGCAGAACGTCGTACATAAAAAGTTCTCTGACGCGCTTCTCCGCTTCTTTCTGAAATTCCTCCGCGCTCGGCGCGAAATCCGTATATTTGTAGCCGAACAGTTCGTCCGATATTTCGCCCGTCAGAAGCACCCTTATATCGGTCGTCTCGTGTATCGCTTTGCAGACGAGATACATGCCTATGCTCGCGCGTACCGTGGTTATATCGAAAGTGCCCAGCGTCTTTATCACCTTGTCGAGCGACGCGAGCACTTTATCCTTGTCGATGATCACCTCGGTGTGATCGCTGCCTATATAGTCGGCGACTTCGCGAGCGTACTTGAGATCTATCGCGTCCCCGTTCATACCTATCGAAAAGGTCTTTATAGGCTGAACGCTCTTTTTTGCCGCGACCGCGCAGACGAGGGACGAATCGAGTCCTCCGCTGAGCAAAAAGCCCACTTTTGCATCCGCGACCAGCCTCTTTTCAATACCCGCGACCAATTTTTCGCGTATATTGCGGCACGCTTCTTCCACGCCGTCTTTGCAGACCTCGGAGACCGAGGCGATATCGCAGTATCTGACGAAAGCCTCTCCGTCGTAGTAACAACCGGGAGGGAAAGGCATGATCTTGTCGGTAAGTCCGACGAGGTTGATCGCCTCGCTCGCGAACATCACCGAACCCGTTTCGTCATATCCGTAAAACAACGGTCTGATACCTATCGGGTCTCTCGCCGCGACGAACCTGCCGCGCGCCGAGTCATATATCACGCAGGCGAACTCCGCGTCCAGCATCGCGAACATATCCGTTCCGTACTCCTTATAGAGAGGCAGGAGCACCTCGCAGTCTGAATCGCTGGCAAACGCGTGTTTGCCCTCAAGCGCTTTTCTGAATTTGTCGAACCCGTATATCTCGCCGTTGCATACGACGTAATCGCCGCCGAGTCCGAAAGGTTGCATGCCCTCGGGCGTGAGTCCCATTATCGCAAGCCTGTGGAAACCCATAAGCCCTGCGCCCGTATCGACTATCCTGCTGTCGTCGGGACCTCTCGAGATCGTGCGCGAAAACCCTTCCTCGAATTTATCGCGCGGAGCGTCCTGTCGGCAATATGCCATTATAGAACACATAATATCCTCCCTTTATCTGACGCCGAAGAGCAATTCTCCGTACGTCGGTACAGGCCAGTATTCAGCCGCCGTCTTTGTCTCGGCTTCGTCTACGACCGCTCTCAGCGCGCCCATTCTGGGGAGTATCTCGTCTCGAATGAAATCCGCTTCGGATATTATACCACAAAAATCCCTGACGCGCGCGACCACTTCTTTAAGCTCTGCCGTACAAGCCGCTGCGCGCTCTATGGACTGAGACAAACTTTTTACCAGCCCGTGTTCGTAATCGCAGCTTATGTCAGGCGCAAAATTTTTCTTTAAAATTGCTGTTTTGCAAATTTCCGAAACGTATTTTTCTATTGCCGGAATCATCTGTCTCTCCGCCATATCCACCATCGTCTCCGCCTCTATAAGCACAGCCTTGCAATAGTTGTCCAGCATGATGTCGCATCTCGATCTCAGCTCCGTCTCGCTGTAAACGCCATGCGACACAAGCATATCCACATTCTTTTTGTCAAGCAGATGCGGCATGCAGTCGGGGGTCGTGCGGTAATTGGAAAGTCCTCTCCTCTCTGCCTCTTTTATCCAGGCTTCGTCATAACCGTTGCCGTTGAATATGATTCTCTTGTGATCCTTGATCGTCTTTTTGATCATAAGATGCAGCGCGGTGTTGAAATCCTCGACGCCCTCGAGCCTGTCGGCGTACTGTTTCAGACTCTCCGCGACCGCCGCGTTGAGCATTATGTTGGCACACGCTATGCTGTTGCTCGAGCCGAGCATCCTGAACTCGAACTTGTTGCCCGTGAACGCGAACGGCGACGTCCTGTTTCTGTCCGTCGTGTCCTTCTGGAACAGAGGGAGCACGTCTACTCCCAGTTTGAGCTGCGTTTTCTTCTTGCCGCTGTAAGGTTTGTCGTTTTCGATCGCGTCGAGCACCGCCGTCAGCTCGTCTCCGAGGAATACCGACAGCACCGCGGGAGGAGCTTCGTTCGCGCCCAGTCTGTGGTCGTTGCCCGCAGTAGCGACCGCGATTCTCAACAGATCCTGATAGTCGTCCACCGCCTTGAGCACCGCGCAAAGGAAAAGAAGAAACTGAGCGTTTTCGTAAGGCGTCTCACCGGGGGTGAGCAGGTTGACTCCCTTGTCTGTCGCCATAGACCAGTTGTTGTGCTTGCCGCTTCCGTTTACGCCTGCGAACGGCTTTTCGTGCAACAGACACACCAGTCCGTGACGCGACGCTACCTTCTGCATTATCTCCATGGTAAGCTGGTTGTGGTCTGTCGCAATGTTTGTCGTAGAGTATATCGGGGCAAGTTCGTGCTGTGCGGGAGCGACTTCGTTGTGTTCCGTCTTGGCAAGCACGCCCAGCTTCCACAATTCCTCGTTGAGGTCTGCCATATACGCTTCCACTCTCGGTTTGATAACGCCGAAGTAGTGGTCGTCGAGTTCCTGTCCCTTGGGCGACTTTGCGCCGAACAGCGTACGACCCGTATATATCAGATCCTTACGCTTGTCGTACATCTCTTTGTCGATAAGGAAATATTCCTGCTCCGGTCCGACAGAGGTACGCACACACTTGACGCCCGTGTTGCCGAACAGTCTGAGTATTCTCAGAGCCTGCCTGTTGAGCGCTTCCATAGAACGCAGAAGCGGAGTCTTCTTGTCGAGCGCCTCGCCGCCGTACGAGCAGAACGCGGTGGGTATGCAGAGCGTTTTGCCCTTTATGAACGCATACGAGGTCGGGTCCCATGCGGTATATCCTCTCGCCTCGAACGTCGCTCTGAGACCTCCCGAAGGGAAGCTGGATGCGTCAGGCTCTCCCTTTATAAGTTCCTTGCCCGAGAACTCCATTATCACGCTCCCGTCGGGTGCGGGAGTGATAAAGCTGTCGTGCTTTTCGGCGGTAATGCCGGTCAGCGGCTGAAACCAGTGCGTATAGTGGGTCGCGCCGTGCGCTACCGCCCAGTCCTTCATCGCGTTGGCGACAGCGTTTGCGACCGATATGTCGAGTTGCGCTCCTCTGTCTATCGTCCTCTTGAGAGATCTGTACACGTCTGCGGACAACGTCGCTCTCATCACCCTGTCGTCAAAGACCATGCTGCCGAAATAGTCGGATACCGTTTGCATAATAATTTCTCCTTTTTCAATAAAAAAGGGCAACGGCGCCTATGATTTTTCACCATAGACGCCATTGCCCGTTTGATTTATGCTTTGGATTATACAAAACCGAAAGGCGTTTGTCAACGGATTTTCACAAAATTTCCGAGAAAAAATTTTATGTCCCCCTGTCTTATTTTTTGCTCGTTTTGAGTTGACGGAACTTATTTTTTGATGCTATAATCTGGCAAACGGGCAAAGGCGTTCGTTTTTGAGGATAACTGTCCTCGAAAACGGCGCCTTTGTCTTTTTTTATATCCGATCACTCCTGCGGCGATTCCGGAACAAGTCGAACAGACGCGAGAACGCCGCACTGCAACGCAGGTCGGATAAAGGAGAAATCGTTATGTTATTAAAAGAAGGTCAGGTCAGAATCCCGTCGGGCTGCGCAGTATCCGCGGTCATTTCGCGCGAAGGCAATCTGATGAACGGCGAAAAGATCGTCGCAAGCATGGTCCCGATGCACGAACGCTCCAACGGTCTCGGCGGCGGATTTGCAGGATACGGCATCTACCCCGATATGGCGGAGTTTTACGCTTTTCATCTGTTTTTTACAGATAAGGGAAGCCAAAAAGAGTGCGAAGCCTATCTCAAAGAAGGTTTTGAAATAGTCAGAGCAGAGCCTATCCCCGTGCGCAAGACGCCCGCGATCACGGACGAACCTATAATATTCAGATACTTTTTATCCCCCCTGCGCTCGCGTATAGCCGACGCGCAGGTTGACGAACGCGAATTCGTGGCGCGCGCGGCAATGTATATCAACGTCAGGATAAGCGGCGCGTACGTCGTCTCCGGCGGTAAGAATATGGGCGTATTCAAAGCGGTCGGCTTCCCGGAGGACGTCGGCGAGTTCTACCGCCTCGACGAATACGGCGCGTATTGCTGGACGGCGCACGGCAGATACCCGACAAATACCCCCGGCTGGTGGGGCGGCGCACACCCGTTCAGTCTTCTCGACTACACCGTCGTGCACAACGGCGAGATCTCGTCCTACGACGCCAACCGCAGATATATAGAGGCGTACGGCTACAAGTGTACGCTCCAGACGGACACCGAAGTCTTCACTTATATCGCCGACTACCTGCTCCGCCGCAAAAGGCTGACCCTCGAGGAGACGGCAAGCGTGATCGCCGCCCCCTTCTGGACCACGATCGAGAGCAGACCTCTCGAGGAACGCGAAAGACTCACCTACCTGAGAAACATATTCTCGGGTCTGCTCGTCACGGGACCCTTTTCGATAATCCTCGGCTTCGACGGAGGTCTGATGGCGCTCAACGACAGACTCAAGCTCCGCTCAATGGTCGTCGCCGAAAAGGACGACAAGGTATTTATAGCGAGCGAAGAAGCGGCGATACGCGTGCTCGAACCCGACGCGGTCAACGTGCGTGCGCCCGAAGGCGGCGAACCCGTCATAGTCAGAGTCAAGGAGGGTAAATACTGATGCAGACAGATTATATATATCCGCGTTACGAAGTGGAAAGACGGGAAAGCCGATGCACCAACTGCGGCCTCTGCGTGCGCGAGTGCTCTTACGGCGTGCACTACCGCGCGTCCGACGGCAAGACTCTGCTCAGCGACGACGCAAAGTGCGTCAACTGCCAGCGTTGCGTCGCGACCTGCCCCACTCACGCGATCAAAATAGTAAAGAGCAACTGCGACTTCAGAGAAAATTACAACTGGTCGGGAGACGCGATAAAAGAAATAATGAAGCAGGCGGGAAGCGGCGGCGTACTGCTCTCGTCGATGGGCAATCCTCAGCCTTTCCCCGTATATTGGGACAAACTGCTCCTCAACGCTTCGCAGGTCACCAACCCGCCGATAGATCCTTTGAGAGAGCCGATGGAGACGCGTGTTTTCCTCGGCAAGAAGCCGTCCGAAATATCGCGTGACGAACACGGGCGCCTGATTTGCGATCTTCCTCCCCGCCTCACGCTCGAACTGCCCATCCTCTTTTCCGCGATGAGTTACGGCTCTATCAGCTACAACGCTCACGCCGCTCTCGCCGCCGCGGCGACTAAGCTCGGCACCTGTTACAACACGGGCGAAGGCGGTCTGCACGAGAACTTTTACGGCTACGGCACAAACACGATAGTACAGGTGGCTTCGGGCAGATTCGGCGTGCACAAGGACTACCTCGAAGCGGGCGCGGCGATAGAGATAAAAATGGGTCAGGGCGCAAAACCCGGCATAGGCGGACACCTGCCCGGGTCTAAAATCGTAGGGGACGTATCGCGCACGAGAATGATACCCGAAGGCTCGGACGCGATCTCTCCCGCACCGCACCACGACATCTACTCGATAGAAGATCTGCGCCAGCTCGTGTTCTCGCTCAAAGAGGC
>CALWKV010000101.1 GCA_944381355.1 uncultured Christensenellaceae bacterium
CTGTCTTCACTGCTTATCAGATAGAGCGATATGACGAGCGTCTCTGCCGCAACGCTGTCGCTCGTACCGTCGAGCGCGAAGTTGCCCTCGCCTTTGACGACGTTCTTTATCCTGACGCGCAGGTAGCTGTTGCCGCCGCTTTCGACGCTGTTGTTGAGAATGTCGAGGTTGAAGTCCATATTCAGGCGCTTGAGCAGACTTCTTGCCATAGCTTCGCCGTCGGTAGCGTCAAGCACTTTGTCCGAACCGCTCGTCACGGAGAATTCCTCTGCGGGGCTGAGTTTTAATTCTGCCGTCATATTGAACGTCTCGTTGACGGATACGGGCAGTTTTATCGTGCCGCTGTCGAGATCTATCTCTCCTCCTTCGACGCTGATGTCTACCCCGAGCGAAGTGCCGAGGAGCATATCGAAGATCGTATTGAACGTCGCCGCGGCGATATCCGCCCTGATCACTCCGTCGTATATCGAAATATCGCCGAGAATAGCCGCGAGGATAGCCACCGTGTCGTTGTTCCCTTCTCCGACCGCAGTATCTCCGCCGCTTGCGTCTCCGCCGGTTTCGTCGCCTGTCTCGGACGTCGTGCCCGCTCCCGTAATAAGCTGCGTCAGGAGCGCGCCGAGATCGGTATCCTTAAGCACGCCCATCTGCTCGTCGAGCATCGTGAACAGGCTGGTCGCAAGCTCGCTGTTGACGACTCTGAATTCGAACAGTCCGAGACCTTCGAGATCGACGTAGAGATCGCCTTCCTGTATGCCGAGCGATACGATCTTCTTCTGCCCGTAACGCAGCTCGAGATAGATCTTGGTATCGAACGGACTGTCGAGATGTATATCCCATTTAAGATCGAGATAAAGATCGGCTTCGTTCTTGTCGAGGACGAGATTGATCGGGAAACCGATATAACTGCCCTCTTTCGCAAGAATGTTGTTGATCATGGACGCGATGTCGATCGTATCCTTTTCATTGGCGATATTGATCGTCATGCTAGCCTGCATAGAGTTGGCGAGACCGAAGACGACGTCGTACAGGCTGTCCTCTGCCTTTGCCGCATTTGCCTTGCCTCTTGCGATTGCCGCATCGAGGTTTGCAGTGCTACCTATAGAAACAGGATAAGCCTCGGTACCCGTCTCGAGCGAGAGCCTGAAGTCTCCGTATTCGGTCGGCAGAGCCGCGCCTCCTGTGCCGTAAGTCGTGACTTTGGGCAGTTTGCCGTCGAGATCTAGAGTCACGCCGTGCGTACCGAGTGCTATGTCGGCAGAAAGATCGATCGCGTCGGGGCTGATGCCCGTGTCTATGTTCAGCTTTTCAAGAAGGGTTATCAGCGCTGCGAAAGTAACGCTCGCGGTGATCTTGTCCGCACTGAGTCCGATGAGTACCGCGCCCGCTTCCGTCAGCTCCGTACCGCCTGCGGTGCCGTCGCTTTCAGACATTATCAGCGCTTCCGCTTCGGCTGAGCCGCCTATCAGACCGCCGAGGTCGAACGCAAGCGACGTGTCGACGAGAGCGTTGCCGTTTATGCTGATATTGTCTATAAGTTCGATGACGATGTTGGCGAAGTCGAATTCAAACTTGTATATCGGCAGGGTCACGAACTGCGTCTTGATGCCGCTGAGATCGAGAAGTACGGTGGAAACTCCGTTCTCGTAATATCCGTACATTCCGAGCAAAATATCTCCGCCCGTCTTTTTAAGCTCGAGCGCCAGTTTGCTGTTTTCCGGCTTCTCTTTGTCAATCGAGACCGCCGCGAGAAGGTCTATTCCCGCCTCGTATCTGTCGCCTCCCTCATTGTTGGCGCTGAGTCCGAGCACGGGGTTGTCTTTGCCCGTATCGAGACCGAACTTGGCGAGAAGTTTTCCGAGCGCGTATTCAGCCGCCTCGATGCTTATGCTTCCGTGCGCGTTTATTTCCACGCCCGCAAGAACCGAATATATAAGCTCGCCGAGGTTGGACGTGTAATTCTCGCCCTGAGTGCGCTCTGCAATGTAGCTTTCGAGATCCTGCAACGTTCCTTCGAGGAAGCCCACCCTGAAGTTGTGCGCTCTCAGCTCGGCTTCCAGCGGATCGGCTTCGTCTCCGAGGTTGACCGTAGCAACAACGTCCGCAAGACCGTAGTCCGCAAAGTTGACCGAAAGACTCATGTTGCTTAGACCTGCAGGCAGCGCTATCTCCTGTCCCTCGCCGAGGAAACCGTTGATCACGTCAAAGAACTTCTGATTGACTTCTATAACTATGCTGTCGCCCGCATCGTCTACGTAAACGTTTTCCTGCAGACCTATGACCCCCACTATCGCGGTGAGAAGTCCGCTTATCGTCGGGCTGATCAGCGGCTTTATTTCGTCGCCGTCAGCGATCAGAGTCGCTTCGTATACGTTGCCGTAAGAAAGCGACAGCGACTTGGCTTCGTCGAAATCGGTGCCGAGCGCTTCGTCGATCGCCTTGGTGATAAGATTGACAAAGTCGCCTATAAGCGCGTCGAGATTTGCTTCTATCTTTATGTTTTTCGCGTTCCAGTAATCGGGAATGAGGTCGGACAAAGATATATAGAACGCCCCGTCTCTGTAATATATGCCCAGAGCCGGTGTCTCGCTCGCCGGATTGCCGTCCGCGCCCAGCACGTACAGATCGAGAGCGATGAGGTTGTCATCGGATGCCGCTCCCTCGTAATTGAGGTCGAGGTCTACCCTTGCGGACAGTCTGAATCCGAACTGCCCCTGAATGACGAGTGTGTTTTCGGGAATGGGAACGTTGTCCGTGAACAGACCTATCAGTTTAGCCACATCGAGTCCGTTCTCGGGAGCAGAAAGCGTGAGATCCACGTCAAACGCGAGATTTGTAAACGAAAATTCTCTCGAGTTGCCCGCAAGGTCTGTCGGCATATCGATATATACGGGGAAGTTGTAATAACCTATCTTTGTACTGCTCCAGTCAAGCATTTCATCCCCCGCCGTACCGCTCGCGTTGTCCGCCACGCTGACCGTAACGTCTGTTATCATGCCGTACTCGCAGTCGACCTGCATATACATTTTGATCTGCGGTGTCGCTGCGTCGAGCCAGTTGAACAGAGAGTTCAGATCGAGTTCGACGCCGATCAGCGATTCAAGCAACGATCCGACGTTGAACATATCGAGAAGCTCTTTGACGCCAGTGATAAGGCTGTTTACCTTTACCTCGCCGAGGAAGCTCTCTCTGACTATCTCGCCCGTCGCCACACGCGTAGTCGCGGTGTACTGCGGTCTTGCGAATATCAGATTTATCAGCATATCGTATATATTCAGATTTCCGACATTGCTGAGTATTTCTTCAAGATCAATCTCCTCGCCCGCCTTGCTCAGGATCGCCAACAGATACTCTGCCTTGAAATCGGTCAGATGCACATAAGCCTCGCCGTTGCCGAAATCGAGATAGATCTCGCCGTTTACGGCATAAATAGCAAACGCTACCCTCTCGTCCTCCTGCATCGTAATCCTGAACATAAATTCAGAACTCTGTCCTTCGGCGAGATTGCCCTGAAGCTGTACGCGCGCCGTGCCCTCTGTCGTAGTCAACAGAGAATCGAATTCAAACGCCGTACCGTTCATCGCCTCGAAATATTTCTTGATCGTGGATATCGCTGTCGTAGCGGCAACGTCCTTGGACGTTTCGCTGTATTCAGCAGAGCCTGCGTCTTCTGTCCACTTGGCGTATAAGGTTGCGTTTGCCGTGGGCGTGTAAGGGAATTTTACCTGCGCTCCCGTTAGCCTGGGCGAGGTATACCAACCGGCGAATACGAACCCGTCGCGGTAAGTGCGCGGCGAGGTCTCGATCACGTCGGTCACAAGACTTTCAAGCTCGCTTCCTCCGTTTTCTTCAAACGTAACGGTAAACACCTGCGTCCACTTGGCGTACAGCGTCACGTCCGACGTCAGTACGAGCGGATAAGTCGGTTCACCGGTAAACTCCGGGTCGAGATACCAGCCTTCAAAACGGTACCCGTCGCGCTTCGGTGCGTCAGGCGCGGTAGCGAGTACCGACTGGTCTGTCATCGTAGTTGCGGTCTCTGAGCCGGTTTCAAGCGTAACGGTAAACGTTTTTTCCTTTCCGTCGCACGCCGCAAAGATCAATCCGGCAAGCAATATGACAACCAGTAGAGATGCTATCAGCATTGCTTTTTTTCTCATTGTCCGTCCTCCTTTTTCGCGTTTCAATCGCACTATAATATTTTAATAGAATCGTTAAAACTAGCTTAAAATCGGCGAGGAAATTTATGGCACGGGCTTTTGCGGGTAAAATACTTGCAGCAAATACACATATGTAAAATCTTTTTACTGCACGCAGGTTTCTCGGATTTTAGCTGATAAACCGCAAAAACAGCGGATATGCAGTCAGTTTTTAGATAAAATTACGAAAACAGCCCGCTATTTTGCAATAGATGCGAATTTGTGCCGCGGGTAAAAAACCTGACGCCCAAAATTTTTGTATATTACACATTTTGTTTGGTTTTTATATGTAAAATCCTGTCGGTTCGCCATATTGCAGCAAACGTAAATAATCCTTGCGTTTCGGCGAAAAAACGTCTCTTCCGTCGATTTTTGCATAAGTCGCGAAGTTTAGTGCAACAGCTCTGTTTTCTGAAAAAATTTTACATTGTTTCGCTTAACTTTTCTTGTATTTTCGATGATCGTCGTCGGAAAACACGCCTCGCTTGAACCTTATGCTACATATCGGTTTTTTTGTACAGACCGTCTTTCCCGCCTTTCAGCACTCGTTCAAAAGCCGTTGCTGACAACATGTTCACCCGTTGCCGATATTGCGCATATCATTGAATTATGACAGATCTGGAGTTGTTTGCAAGAATAATCCAATGCGAAGCGGGAGGCGAAGGCGACACGGGCATGCGTGCCGTTGCGACAGTAGTAATGAACAGAGTCGAGACGTTGCAGGGAGAATACGGGCGCTACCCGACTTTGCGAGACGTGATATTCGAGCCGTACCAGTTCGCCTGCGCGATGACTTCTATAGGAGGAGAATACAATCCTCAGAACATCTACAATATGAACCCTACCGGTCAGCATTACGAAATAGCGGAATGGGCGATTGGCGGAGGAAAACTCAATGCGGTCGGCAACTCGCTGTGGTATTTCAATCCGTTTTCGGACGACTGCCGCGGATTTTTTCCCAACGATTCGGGGATTTTCACTACGCGTATAGGCAAACATTGCTTTTACGTCCCGACCGACGCATACTACTCCACGTGAACTGAAAAATATGCGCTAACCTACACGGGCGCAAAAAACAGGAGAATATATATGTTAGATTTCAAACCCGACAAAACCGAAGACTTCAACGAAAACCCTTATATCGGATCTATCCAGCAAGTGCTGTCTATGAATAAAGGGCAAGCCGTGATCTGCGAATTTCTGATAGGGGCTTCCAACCTCGTGACCAAATCGGGGATATTGTACGCCGTTGCGGACAAATACTTCGTGCTGTTTCACCCCAACAACAATACATATACGGTATGCGACATCTATTCTGTAAAATTCATCACTTTTATCAACCGCTCGACAAACTGAACAAGCGGAACCGCGTAAACCTCTTGAACACAGCCGTGAATATAGTTACTCATTCTGAAAACAGGACTCCGAAGGGTCCTGTTCTACACGGTCGGTTGAGGACGTTATCTTTCTGATTCCTGCGCGCGTAAGCGAATTTACGTTCATCGCATATCCGATAATAACTCCTTATTACTCAGACATCAGTATTATTACTTACGCGACATAAACCTGTATCTTTGCGACCTCAACCGCCGCGGCAAAGTTCTGCCGATAAAAAATTGCGGCTCCCCGTGTGGAGAGCCGCACAAACCGTTTGTTCAAACCGCGCTTATGCTAGCGATATCTTGACTTTGTAGCCGTTTGCGTCGGTATAGCTGATGATAAAAGTCGTCAGCTTTTTCGCGGAAGTATCGGCTTCCAGCGTTATTTTTGCGCCGTCGATGCCGAGCGTGCCTGTGCCCGTCAGTTCTCCCGCAAGCGATATTTTGCCGTCTTCGCGCTCGCATACGTATCCTTCTTTGAGGTTTTCGCTCTTCAGGACGACGGCTTCGCCTTTTCCTCCGACCACGTCCTCGAATTTTATACCGAGGTTGTAGGTATCGGTGACCGTACCGTTGTCGTAGATATAGAATACGCCGTTGTCGTCCGACACTTCGACCTTGAGATATCCGCTTTCCGCCGCCAAGGCAAACGCGTCGTTGATCTGCGTATCTTCAGTAGTCACGCATGCCGCCGCGCACAATGCGACGACGATAAGAGTTGCGGCGATCACCGCGATAAGGATATTATTTTTCTTCATTTTTCTTTCCTCCCTTGCGTTTGACAGCCACGCCGAGTGCCGCCGCCGCGCACAGCGATATGCCGCCCAGCGCGATCGCTACGGTCGTCGCGACGTTGTATCCCGCGAGCTTACCGCCCGTTGCAAGCGCGTTTCTGACCGCATCCGAAGCCCCGTTCACAAGCGTTGCTCTCTCCTCGGACAGCACTTTCAGCGCGGCGTCGAACTCTGCATTGTCGCCGTCCGCCGCCGCAGCAAGCGTCTCGAGGAACGCGATATCCTCAGCGTCCGCAAGCTCTGTCTCGTCGGTGAACCGCTCGTTGACGTACTGCATCAGCGCGTCTTTGGTAACGTTGGCAGATACTTTTACCTGCGCGCTCGGGTTGTAATTGGAATTTTCGGCGTACCTGACGTAATACTCGTATACCGCCTGCAATTTCACCTGAATAGCGCCCGTATAAGGCTCCCAGACGTTGCCGTCGAGCGAATATTCTATCTCGTCGGAAGCGACGCCATCTGCGCTTATTTCCACCGTCCTGTAGCCTACGGTTATGGTCGCATCGACCTCTCTGTTGCCTTTTCTGACGCTAAATCTGTAACTGACCTGCTCTGCCGTATAGTTGGTGTTGGCGGGATCTATCTGCGCCGTTACCGTATACGTGCCTACGTTGAGTACGGTGCCGCTTACGCTGACCGTGATGCCGAGTCCGTCTGTCACGGAGAAGTTGTCGGCAAGCTGTTCCGTCGTGACCTCTATTCCGTCATAATACTTTTCTCTGTCGCCGTTGGTCGTGATCGTCACGGTCTTTTTCGCGATCGTCATTGTTGCGGCATATTCCGTATCCGCAGAGAAGCGGTAGTTGTCGGTATCGGGCAATTTTGCAACGACTACGTACTCGCCTGCATTGACGGGCGCGCCGTCGAGGACGGTGCCGTTCCTGAGTTCGTAAGCGAGAGAGATCTGCGCGCCGCCGTAAAGCGTGCCGTCCGTAAGCGCGAACGTCGCGACCTTTGCCGTACCGTCGTAGACGAGGTTGTCGGGAAGCGTGATCTCAACCGACAACGTTACGGGAGTGATCTTCCACGCGAGCTCCTTGTTGGCGGTCGTGCCGTCGCTCCACTCGTAGTTTGTCTTATCGGTCAGCGCGACTGCAACGTAGTAATTGCCGACGTTGGTGCCGACGTTGCTGCCTGCGACTACGTAATAGCGCGCGTCCTCGGGCACGCCGACCGTCTG
>CALWKV010000102.1 GCA_944381355.1 uncultured Christensenellaceae bacterium
CGCGCGGGAAGCTGGCGCAGACTTAAACTGCATACCAAGGTAGTCCTTCCCACGACCCTGGCGCTTATAGTCGTCGGTACCGTCTGCATACTTGCGGCGGAATACTCAAACCCCGCGACTCTCGGGAGGATGAATTTCGGAGATAAACTGGTCAACGCGTTTTTCCAGTCGGTAACTGCGAGAACGGCGGGCTTTGCTTCTATCGATCAGGGAGCGATGACGGATTTTTCAAAAACAATTACGATAGTGTGGATGTTCGTGGGCGCGTGCCCGGGCGGTACGGGCGGCGGTATAAAGACGACCACGCTTTTCGTGTTGCTGGTCACCGTCTATGCGACGATCAGGCAAAAGAGGGAGATCATCATAGATATGCACAGCGTAGGCAGAGAGACTCTTTCCAAGGCGGCGACGATTTTTACTCTCGCGATTTCCGTCGCGGTAATAAGTCTTTTGGGTCTTGAGATATGTATGAACGGCAGAATCCCGATGTCAAAACTGCTGTTCGAGCAGGTCAGCGCGTACGCTACGGTAGGACTTTCCGAGGGGATCACGTCCTCTCTCAACACGGGAGCCAAGCTGATACTTTCGCTCAATATGTATATGGGCAGGATAGGATCGTTCGGCTTCTTTATGGCGTTTGCTTCAAGCATGAAGGCGCAGGCGCACGTCAAGTATCCCGAAGCGGGAATTATTTTGTAATCAGGAGGAAGTATGGATAACAAATTGCCTAAATCCAATATGAAACAGGTTGCGGTGCTCGGTCTCGGCAGATTCGGCACCGAGGTCACCAAGGCTCTTTACGGTTACGGTTGCGAGGTGCTCGCGGTCGACGAAAGCGAGGAAAAGACGTATGAAGTCGCAGATTTCGCGACGCATACCGTTACGACCAACGTCGCGGAGGAGAGCAATCTCAAATCAATAGGCATCACTGATTTCGACGCGGTGATCATCGCGATAGGAGACAATATTCAGGCGTCCATAATCACTGCGCTGACCTGCAAGGAGATGGGCGTGAACTACATCGTCGCAAAGGCGCAGAACGAAAAGCACGCAAAGGTACTCAAGAAAATAGGCGTGGATTACGTCGTCATACCGGAGGCGGATACCGCGCTCAAGACGGCGAGACTTCTGACGCATCCTAAAATAAACGATCTTATCGAGATCGCTGCGGGCTACAGTCTGGCTCAGATCGACGTGCCGAAAGAGTGGATCGGCAAACCGCTTACCGAACTCGATATCCGCAACAGGTATGCGGTGAACGTGCTTGTCGTGATAGGAAAAAGCGGAGAGGTCAACGCCAACCCGTACGGCGCAACGGTGCTCGGAGAGGGTTGCAAACTTATAGTCGGAGGCAATATGGACGACATCGGCGCGCTCGGGTCGAGGCTTTCGTGAATAAGGAGAAAAGGCGACGCAGATTGTGCGAAGGAGCGACAAGCTCCTTCTTTTTTTGCTTTAAAACGAAAAAGTCGTTACTTCAGGAAGAAAATCATAGGTTTTACGCGCGGGACTGAGGTGCGGGCAGAAAAAATAACGTATTGACATATCTCTACTATATGTTATAATAGAATTATAAACGGGAGAGAGATCCCGCATAAGCGCGGCGCAAGAACAGCCGCGGACAAAAAGGAGGGAATTATGAAAAAGAGGATTTTGACGATCGTCGCGATCGTTCTGGTAGTCGTTACGGCGCTGACCGCGTTTACGGCGTGCAAGTCCGACTACGTGAATGTCAGCGCGCTTACTCTAAGCGAGGAGGCAAACGCGCCTGCAGAGCGTACCGCCACAAAGATAGACGTGGGTCAGGGGTACACTTATATGTGGGCAACGAGCAATCTCATTGCGTTCAGAAAGAGTGAGTACAATTCCGCCACGTCGTCCTACGAGACGTCGTATGCGGTTGTCAACGGAAAAACAGGTGCCAATATTCTTTCGGGCAACGATATGCCTGTCTCTATAATTACTACCGACTATACCGTCGAGATGGAAGGATTGTTCTACACGGAGAGCGATGTGACCGGAACGGTGTCGTTCTTTTCGCTTAACGGTATAATCGTATCGGGCATGGATACCACGGGACTGATCGATTCTTTCGGTCGTATCACAGCCAGCCGTATTTCCGACGGAAAGATGGATCTCGGCAACGGACAGGTAATCGTTGAAGACGAGGAAGGATTGTGCACTTTGCAGCAAAAGGAGGTTTCCATAAGCGGTTCTGTCGACAAGGACGATACCGCAGAGACCGAAAATTACAGGCTGTATGCTTACAGTCAGTACGAGTTCGCGGCTTATGAAAAAAATTCTATGACAAAGGTCAGGGATTTCAATATCGCCGACATCACGGGCGACGAATATTCAAGCGCGAGATACTATACGCCGATTATTTTGCCCGACGACAAAATGCTCGTACAGGTCAGGACCTCTCTGCCCGCGAATACGACTAAGGACTACGATTATTATTCCGGCGACACTTATTACAAGATCAGAACGTTTATCTACGATATCGCCAAGGGGAAAACTTCAGAGAAGAAGGATTGCGATTATGTGTTCGCATCCGGCGGATATCATAAGGAAGCGGGCGTAACGATCTGCAGCGTGAGAAGAATCGGCGACGACAAGCAACTCAACGCGACGATACTTCAGGGCTTTGACGGAAAACTCAATATCGCGCTTGACGTGCAGAGCATTCTGCCTCTTGCCAACAAGTACAGCGTCAGAGGGGATTACGTCATATTCAAAAACGACAGCAAGACCGTTTATTATAAGGGCGACAACAAGGTGTTCGAAGTCGAGACCGCCACGATGAACGCTGTCGATACTTATCTCGGCGACTCCGACATATTCGTCTCGTCCGACGGCGCGACATTGTTCAACGCAAACGGCAGTTATCTTACCTCGCTTGCCGATCTCGGCGCAACGAGTTTTGTCAGACTCGACCACGCAAAACAATACGTGTACTATTATAAGACGGATACCGATTCTCTCGGAGCAGACAAGACAAATCTGTACAGGCTCGACAGAAATACGGGAACGACTTCTCTCGTTGCGGAATCGGGTTCTTACAACATGGCTCAGAGCGCTTACGGCTTCTATATAGTTGAGGATACCGCGCAGACCGGAGTCTACAAAGTTGTGGATATCGATACGGGCAAAACGCTGATATCGGGACTCTCCGGCATGACGGCGCAGTACGTGTGCTCGACCGATGAAAGCAACGTTTTCGGTTTTACGTTCGCAAACGAAGCGACCGATACCGACGAGATGCGTTATTACGTGATCAATTGACCCGAGGCATATCGGGAATAACAAAAAGAGGCCCGCACGGGTCTCTTTTTTCATATAAGGGTGAATTATACTTTCAGGTGCAACACTCAGAGAGCGTATTTGCCGTACGCGACGGCTGCTTCTCGGGAAGCGACGGTGCAAAAGCCTAAAAGCCTTTCAAGGTTCTCTGAACAGAACGGAGTCGGGAGGCATCGCCGTGAAAGTGAAGAAACAGACGACTATGGCTATTAACCCTATTACCGCCAGCTCGTTGAGAAAAGGTCTGTGCCGGGAATTGAGAGCAAAGTAAGCGAACGCATAACCTGTCAGGACGGATACGAAAAACACCGCTATGTCGACGGGAAGATACGATCTTCCTGCGATCGCCGTATAACTGTAAAAGAGCAAAGGGATGAGAGCCGCGCTCACGAACAGCGCGACAAACGACGCAAGGGCGTAGTTTTTTGACTTTACGAACAGCGCCGATACGCCCATATACAGCATGGTCGGAAAGAGCGTGAGTTTCATGTGTTCCCACGTGCTTTCGTTGACGGGAAAGAAAATCCCGACTATTTTGTTTTCTCCCGACCATTCGTAGAAGAAGTGCCCGACCGTGCCCAGTATCAGAGTGAACAGAGCGCCTGCAGCGAAGAACAAAGCAGATCGTTTTTTTGTCATATTATCATTATATCCGACGGGGAGCAAAGATATTCAGATTTTGTTAAAATGCGGTTTAATTTACACGGGCAGGAGAAAAACGGAAAGGCAGCGGCTGTCGTGAAGAAGACGCGTGACTGTCTGCAAAGCTGCGGCGCAGAGGGCGCGGCATACGTTGCGAGGAGACGGAAAAAATAAATCGGAGCAATCAAAAAAAGTTTTAAAACGGTGAAAAGCGACAGTAATCGCCTTTGCAGAGCTTTTTCGGCGTTTCGACAGCGCGGTCATTAGCGTCAACGTATTTGACATACGCGCATTTATATAGTATTATATTCGTAGTATGACGAGCGGGAGACAGGCTCAAGAAAGAGGTAAAATGGAGAAGATAGGACAACTTGTAAAAAGTTTTTGTTTTGAAGGTACGTTTATAGACGCCGTGCCGTACGGCAACGGGCATATCAACGATACCTATGCGCTGACTTACGAAAACGGCGGCGCGACAAGACGTTATATTCTGCAAAAGATGAACAAAAGCGTTTTTCCCGACACTAAGACGCTTATGCACAACGTTGCTCTCGTCACCGATTTCCTTGCGAAAAAGATACGCGAGAGAGGCGGCGACAGCGAGAGGGAGACGCTTACGCTGATACGCACAAAAAAGGGCGACGATTATCTCGTTGACGAAGACGGCGAGAGTTGGCGTGCCTTTCTTTTTATCGAAAATACGCTGTCTTACCAGTCTGCGGCGGGAGCGGAAGTGCTCGAGGACGCGGGCAGGGCGTTCGGCACGTTTATTGCCGGGCTTGCGGATTTCGACGCGTCTCAGCTCGGCGAGGTGATCAGGAATTTCCACGATACGCGCGACAGATACGCAAAATTCGTTGCGGCGCTTGAAGCGGACAAGGTCGGCAGGGCGGCGACGGCAAGCGATGAGATCGCTTTCGTGAAACGCAGAAAGGACTATTGCCCGAGAATAGTGACCATGCTCGAGAGCGGGCAGATACCGCTGAGAGTCACGCACAACGACACCAAGCTCAACAACGTGCTTGTCGACGCGGAGACGAAAAAAGCTGTCTGCGTTATAGATCTCGATACGATAATGCCGGGTTCTCTTTTGTACGATTTCGGCGACGCTGTACGCTTCGGTTGTTCCACCGCGGAGGAGGACGAAAAAGATCTTTCAAAAGTGGATTTCGATATCAGTATGTACGAGGCGTTTACCAAGGGATTCCTTGCGGGCACGGGCGGCAGTCTTACCGATACCGAGGTCGACAATCTGGCGTTCGGAGCGATACTGATGACGTACGAGTGCGGAATGAGGTTTTTGACCGATTATCTGGACGGAGACAATTATTTCAAGACCGCGTATTCCGATCACAATCTGGTCAGGTGCCGCACTCAGTTCCGTCTTGTAGAGAAAATGGAGGCGCGCCTCGACGAGATGAATGCTATTGCGCGCAAATACGTAAAATAAAGTAGTCAACCGCAAAACGCGGAAAAAGGAGATAATTTTATGAAGGTTCTGGTAACGGGCGGCGCCGGTTATATCGGCAGCCATACGGTAGTCGATCTTCTCGACAACGGCTTTGAAGCGGTCGTAGTCGACAACCTCTGCAACAGCAAACCCGCAGTAGTGGAGAGAGTTAAGAAAATCACGGGCAAAGATTTCACGTTCTATCAGAGCGACGTCTGCGATGAACAGGCGCTCGACGCAATTTTCGAGAAGGAGAAGCCCGAGGCGGTCATTCATTTCGCAGGGCTTAAAGCGGTGGGAGAGTCCTGCCACAAGCCTCTGGAGTATTACCGCAACAACCTCATCAGCACGCTCAATCTGCTCAAGGTCATGAAGAAGCACGGTTGCAGGAACTTCGTGTTCTCGTCGTCCGCGACCGTATACGGTCAGCCCAAGAGCGTGCCTATCAAGGAAGATTTCCCGCTTTCCACGACCAATCCGTACGGTTCGACCAAGCTGATGATCGAGGATATGCTCAGAGATATCTACAAGGCGGACGCAAGCTGGAATATCGCTATACTCAGATATTTCAACCCGATCGGAGCGCACAAGAGCGGTCTTATCGGCGAAGATCCGGCGGGCATACCCAACAATCTGATGCCGTACATCACGCAAGTCGCGATAGGCAAGCTCGAAAAACTCAGCGTATTCGGCAACGACTATCCGACCGTAGACGGCACGGGAGTCAGGGATTATATCCACGTGCTCGACCTTGCGAGAGGACATCTTCTCGCGCTCAAGAAGCTCGCGACTGACAGCGGACTCGTCACCTACAATCTGGGTACGGGCAAGGGATACAGCGTTCTGCAGATGGTCAAGGCGTTTGAAAAAGCAAGCGGCAAGGCGGTGCCTTACGTCATAGCGCCGAGAAGATCGGGAGATATCGCCGAGTGTTACGCCGATGCAAGCCTCGCGAAGAAAGAGATCGGCTTCGAGTGCCGTTACGACCTCAAGGATATGTGCGAGGACAGCTGGAGATGGCAGGTCAACAATCCCAAGGGTTACGACGAAGAATAACATAAGAATAAATCATAGGGAGAAGTATTTTGTCGGGGTTAACAGTTTCGGCATATGAACGCAACAGCGTTTTGCCGGAAAAATGGCTTGAAGCGGTAGACAAAGTAGTCTATTCAGACTGGTATCTGCTCGCAATCGCGGCACTGGTGGTACTGTTCTGGGCGCTGGAGGCTATGGTCGCGGGGTTCGTAACGCTGCTTCTGATCATCAGTTTTCTGCTGGTCGTCAAGCGCGATATGACGCCTTGCTTGCCGGTGTTGATGAGTGTGTATTGCGTGATATCGAAAGGGGAATTTCCCTCTTATTTCGCATACATGTTCATTATCCTGATTCCCGTAGTCGGGAGTCTCGTCTTTCATTTCGTGTATTACAGGACCGAGAAGATAAGCGGAGGCGCTTTCGGATTTGCGTATCTGCTGGTTGCCGCAAGCATGTTTATGGGCGGCATAACCAGCAATCAGCTCAACGACGAAATGAAAGGGCTTGCTTTCGCGGCTTTTCTCGGGCTTTTGCCGTTCGCGGTATACGAACTTATCGTCAATTGCTGCAACGGTTTGAAAAAGGCGGAGTTCGTCAACTACGTGTGCCGCGCGTTCGCTTTTCTGGGACTTCTGATCACGGCGCAGCTTCTCATTTACTATATCCGCGTGTGGACGGGGATAATACCGGCGGGCAGAGAGGTGCATCTCGGCTGGGGCATAAGCAACGGCGCGGCGACCGTTCTGCTTGCCACGATGCCGATCACCATGTACGTTGCGGTGACGGAAAAGAGGCTGTGGCGTTCGCTTGTGATTGCGTTGCTCTCGATCGCGCAGATGGTTGCGGTGATATCGACTGTTTCGAGAGGCGCGATTCTCGTCGGCATTGCGGAATTCGTACTTATGATCATCGCTTCGGTCGCGTTCAACAGACACCGCAAGGCGTACATTGCCGCTTATGCGTTGGTAACTGTCGCGGCGGTCGTATGTTGCGTTGTGTTCAAGGAGAAACTCATCGCATTCGTGGAAAGAGCATTCAACAACGGTCTCGCAGGTTCCGGCAGAGAGGAGCTGTATAAAGAGGCGTTAGACGTGTTCAGTCAAAACAAACTGTTCGGCGTGGGATTCGGATATATCGGCGTCAACAGTTATCTGAATACCAATCCGATGTACTATTTCCACTCCACGTTCTTCCAGACTATTGCCAGCCTCGGTCTGTTCGGACTCGTCGCCAGCGCCTATATGTATTTCAAAAGGCTAAAATTCGCGTTTTCCAAGGGCAGAGCTTTCAACATATTTCTGATAGTGTCGTGCTTCGGGTTCGAGGGTTATGCAATGATCAATACTTTCACGTTTCTTGCAGTGCCCGGACTTATGCTGATAGCGATACTTAACGCGGTCAACGAGCGAAGCAACGCCGTGACGGACGAAGAATATGCGCTCAGCGGAGCGCCGCTTCTGTTTTCGGACGATAAAGGCGCAGGCGCGCCAAGGGACGGCATCGTGTTCGGAGGCAAGCTCTCGACAGCGGATGAGGACGAAAAAGAGAAAGACGGCAGATCTTCCGCCGTCGCAGACAAGACGGTTCAAGAAGATTCAACGGTGGAGTAAAGGCTTTTCGCAGGAAGCAAAAAAGGTAGTAAAATATGAAAAAGTTCAATAAAGACAGTTATAATATAAAAACGCTGCGCGAGTGGACCATGTTTATTACAGACCTGGTGTTTATCGGCATATGTTTTATATTGTCCGTTATTCTGGGACAGGCATACGTACTTGACGAAGGCGTCAGCAGAACGATAATAGAACAGGCGTTTATCGCGCTTCCGGTAGCGCTGGCGCTCTTTTTTGTGTCTTTCGTCGCGTTCAGAGTTAACAAAGTCGTCTGGAGATACGCGCGCGGCAGAGATTATCTCAGGCTCGTGTTCGCATGCGCGCTTGCTACCGTGATATTCGCTCTGATAGATCAGCTTCTCGGAGGCTGGGTTTCGGGAGAAGTCGTCAAGCCGGGAGAAGAAGGCAGCAAACAGATGCTCAAGGCGTACCCTGTCTATACCAATATAGGGTTTACTACGATGGGGGTTACGGTGGTATATCGTCTGTTCTACGAGATGATATACGCCAAGATCAAGGACAAGGCGCTCCCCAAGCAGCGCAAACGTACGATGATAGTCGGCGCAGGCTACACCGCAAGCGCGATTCTCGAGGAGCTTTCGAGGGCGGGCAGTATCTACAAGCCCGTATGCCTCGTGGACGACGACCCGGACAAGCAGGGAAGAATACTCCACGACGTAGAAGTCGTCGGCACTACCAAGGAGATTCCGAGGCTTGCGAGAAAATACGACGTCGCGTGTATAATTTTCGCGATACCGTCGATAAACGCGCAGGCGAGACAGACTATACTCTCCACGTGTATGAGTACGGGCTGTCAGCTCAAGGTGCTCCCCTACCTCAGCGAAATGATAGCCAACGTCGACCTCGTGGGCCAGGCTAAAGAGGTCAACATAGGAGACCTTCTGGGCAGAGAACAGATTTCGTTCAACGACGCGGGCGTCAAGGGTTATATCGAGGACAAGGTCTGCATGATCACGGGCGGCGGCGGTTCGATAGGCAGCGAGCTGGTCAGACAGATCGTCAAATACAACCCGCGCAGAATAATCGTGCTGGATATTTACGAGAACTGCGCGTATGCGATACAGCAGGAGATATTGCGCAACTACGGCTCGGATTACGATCTCAACGTCGAGATAGCTTCCGTTACCGACTACGGCAAGATGAAAGACCTGTTTGAGCAGTACCACCCGCAGATAATCTTCCACGCGGCGGCGCACAAGCACGTTCCGCTCATGGAGACCAACCCCGAAGAAGCGGTCAAAAACAACATATTCGGCACGCTCAACGTCGTCAGACTCAGTTACGAGTACGGCGTCAGCAAGTTTATCATGATATCCACAGACAAGGCGGTCAACCCGACCAACGTCATGGGCGCGACCAAGCGTTGTTGCGAGGAGATAATAGAGCTTTTCAGCCAGAAATACGGCAATTCGCGCACAGAGTTCGCGGCGGTCAGATTCGGCAACGTGCTGGGCAGCAACGGCTCCGTTATCCCGCTTTTCAGAGAGCAGATCAAGAACGGCGGACCCGTCACCGTTACCCACCCCGAGATAATCAGATACTTTATGACGATACCCGAGGCGGTCTCGCTCGTGCTACAGGCGGGCGCTTACGCGCACGGCGGAGAGGTGTTCGTCCTCGATATGGGAGAGCCTGTCAAGATAGTCACCCTTGCCGAGAATATGATAAAGATGATGGGATATACGCCCTATGAGGACATTCAGATCAAATTCACGGGTCTGAGACCGGGCGAGAAGCTCTATGAAGAACTTCTGATGAAAGAGGAAGGACTCAAAAAGACGGACAACAACAAGATCTTCATAGGCAAGCAGATGACGATAGACGCGGATAAATTTGTCGCGGATATCGAGGAGATGAGAGAGATCTGCCAGACCAACGACAAAGAAAAAGTCATAGAAAAGCTCAAGGTGCTCGTGCCCACCTTCCACCACGACACCGCTTATCTCGAACTGATGAGACAGAAAGAACTTCAGTATCAGCGCGAGTACTCGAGCGAGCACGCGGGAGAGGAGGAAATCACGGGAGTCGCGGCTCCGTCCGTTCCCGATGACGAAAAGAGAGAAGCGGAAGAAATCTTTCCGTCCGAAACAGACGGCGCGGTCGCGCAGGAAGTAAAGCCCGAGGCGAGCGACAAGCCGAACGACGGTGACGAGAAGCCGCAGGCAAAGCAATCAAACAAAACGGATAAAAAGCCCGCCGCGAAGAAAACTTCTGCCAAAAAGCCCGCCGAGAAAAAGACGGAAAAGAAATCGCCGAAAGTAAAAAAGGCGGATTGAAATGGCAAAATGACGGAGAGACCGACGATGAGTCGGTCCTTTTTTTGTCCGAGTTCTTTCGGTTGCCGTATGCGTTACGGCAAGCGGGGGATAGTGCGGTAACGTTATACTGGGCAAAGCTTCCGTCTCGACGGTAGACAACG
>CALWKV010000103.1 GCA_944381355.1 uncultured Christensenellaceae bacterium
TCGGAAACCTATGGCGTAAAACAAAAACGGCTTCGCATTGTTAAGCGGGCAATGATACGCGACAGCGATCACTGTTCCCGCCACGCGGGCGCCTCAGGGCTGGTTCGTATTATTCAGGTCTGGTATAGCGCCTTTTTCAGCAGGCGGTTTTCGTCTGCATTTTTTAATAAGGGTAGTGACCGTATTTTTATAAGGGCAGTAGCCGTACGCAGATCGGGGTATTTTTTGATGCTTGAAAAAATGTGCGGTCCATACTTTCTTAAGCAGTATTATTATAATAATTATCCGAGACGTGTCACGTCGGACGGCATCGTCTGATGCTTGTCGGGAAGTCAGTATTTTCTCGTGTCTTTCTTTAAAAGGCGAGTTTTTTCGAGCGATATCGCTGTCGCGTTCCTATAAACGCATATCTTTGATCATGCGACATGAAAAAGAACCGACAGAAGTGTAATCACAGTCAATTTGTGAATTTTATTATAAAAATCGTGCTAATTGAGAATTATTTTAGCCGAATTATTTGTATATTGTTCAATAATATAACAATTGATTAAATCACTTAAACGCTGTCACAAACGCGGATATCAATAAATGTCTGCCGTTGTACGGGTCGGTTTTGCCGCGAAAATTGTAAAATTTTGTCCCATGCGAATAGCGGCGACTTGTCCGCATAGATTATTGTGTGTCGTGAGAATCGTTCGTCGGCTATGCGAAATTGCTACACAACGCGTACGTCGGAGAAATATCGGACGACGAGGCAATTGCATAGTATCTTGTTAAACGGGCGTTTGATATTTTACGGCACGTCACGGACTGTACGACTGTCGCAGAAATGCGTCGTCAGTCATGATATGCCATGCGGCGTCAATGTCGCTGCAAAGTCGGTGCGGAGGTGGATATGTTGAAAGATCTGTTGCCTGAAAGTATAAAAGAGCTTGTTTTTACACGCGTTGATACCGACAAACTCACCGAGATAAGAATGAGGACGGGAAAGCCTTTGTCCGTTGCGGAATACGGCAGATATTATTTTGTTTCGGACAAGGACGGGCATGAGTATACGGTAACGAAAGATGATATCGACTATGTGCTTGCCGTAGCGACAAAACATTCGCTTTATGCAGTAAACAGTCAGCTTGCGAGCGGTTTTCTGAGTTGCGACGACGGTATCAGGATCGGCGTTTCGGGCGAGGGAGTCTACAAGAACGGCAGACTTTTTACGCTAAAGAATATCAATTTTCTCTGCATAAGGATTCCGAGGCAGATATTCGGCTGTGCGGACGCTCTTGCGGGAATAGTCGAAGACTTTGACAACACGCTGATAATATCGCCTCCGGGTATGGGAAAGACCACGATATTGAGAGAATTTGTCCGACTCTTGTCAGAGAGCGGCAAAAACGTGGTCGTGGTCGACGAAAGAAACGAACTCTGTGCCGCGGTCAACGGTGTGCCGACCACGGATCTCGGATCAAACACCGACGTTTTGCTGTTTTCTTCAAAAAAAGGCGGCTATGAAGGCGCGGTCAGAGCGATGAGACCCGACGTTATCGCAACGGACGAGATATTCGGCAAAGAGGAGATAGACTGTCTTGCCGATATCCGCCGTTCCGGTATCAAAGTAGTGGCGACCGTGCACGCAAAAGACACGGTCAGCCTGCTTAAAGACAAGACTTACTGCGCGCTCGGTGGGATATTCCGATATTTCGTCGAACTGGGAGAACTCGGCAAAGTCACGGCAATAACCGATAAAGAGAGGTTGAAAAATTGTTTAATGTCGCGATAGGGGCAGTATTATTTGTTTTTTCCGGCTACATAGGTTACGCCGTCGGGTCGCATTATCGCAGACGCTGTAATTTGTTTGTCGGCATTATCGCGTATATCGACAGTCTGGAAAAAGGAATGTCTTTTCTTCAAAGCACGCTGGGAGAGCTGACGGAAAATTTCATATCCGAAAAAAAAGACGATCTTTCTTCTATGCTTGACAAGTATCTGTCGCTTCTCAAAAACGGCGCGCTGACGAAAGAGGATTGCAAGAGAATATTAAAAACGCGTCTGATGAACGGTTATGAACAAGGTATATTCGCCGAGATGCTTTTTTCTCTCGGGAAATCAGATCTCGACACTCAGCTTGCAGACCTTGCAAGGTACAAGACGCTGTTTGCTCCGATAGCGGACAGCGCAAAGCAGAATTACAAAAAATACGGTGCGCTTTCTTTCAAACTCGGAATACTTGCAGGGCTTGCGGCTATGCTTCTGACTGCGTGATACGGAGGATATATGGACGTTGGGATCATTTTTAAGATAGCGGGAGTGGGACTTCTGACTGCGATCATAAATACTGTGCTAAAAAAGAGCGACAAAGACGAAATCGCTACGCTGGTAACGCTGACGGGTCTGGTCATCGTACTTCTTATAGTTCTCGATATGCTCGGCGGTCTTTTTGACAGTCTCAAATCCGTGCTGAGTCTTTATTGATGGACGTATTCAGACTTGTTGCGATAGGTATCATAGGCGCGATTGCCTGCCTGCTTCTCAAAAAGACTGACGGGCAATATGCGGCTCTGGCTGCGGTGGCTACGGGCATCGTAATACTTATCATCTGCATTAAAGCGCTGGCATCGGTACTTATCTCGCTGCAGGAGATAGTAGACAGAACAGGCATGGATTCAGAACTGTTCTCGGTGCTTCTCAAAATAGTGGGCATCGGCTATCTGACAGAATACGCCTGCGGTCTTTGCGACGATCTGGACTGCGGAGGAATATCCAAAAAAATTGCGCTCGGGGGCAAAATAGCCATTTTTCTGACTGCGCTCCCGATAGTAAACGCACTCATCGACACGGTGGCGGAGCTTGTATGAAAAAGACATTGAAAAAAAGCGTAATATTAATATTTCTTCTTGCTTTTGCCGTTGCGCTGTGCGGGGCGATGGTATACGCCGACGACGATGCGGAGAGCAAGCTCGAAGAAGAAGTCGGGGACAAGCTGGGAGAGCTTGATTTTTCAGAGCTGGAGAAATGGCTGAACGAATACGGCGACGGCGGAACGGGGGTCTCCGACAACGGCTTTCTCGATACTGTAAAGGATATTATCGGAGGAAAATACGACACCGACGGCAAAGCGCTTTTGTCCGCGCTTTCTTCTGCAATATCACAGTCGGTCACGGACGCTTTGCCGACGCTCGTCTCGATATTCGCGATAGCGGTGCTGTATGCCGTGGTCGGCGGTTTTTCTGGCGGATTTCTCAAAAAAAGTACGACGGAACTGATATATTTTGCCTGTTATGCGGCGATGATAGCGCTCGTCGCGGCAAAAACAGTCTCTCTTTTGGTCAAGGCGTCTGCGACCGTGAACTCGATGCAGTCGCTGATGAACGCGTCTTTTCCGTTGCTTCTTACTTTGCTTACCGCGCTCGGCGCGGCAACGTCGTCGTCGGTATACAGACCTATGACAGCGGTTTTGACAACGGGAGTTACCGCAGTAGTAACAAAACTCGTATTGCCTCTTTTCATTGCCGCTACCGTAACGGGTATCGTCGGCAATCTGAGTAAAAACATAAAGCTGAACAAACTGACGTCATTTTTCAAAAGCTGTGCCAATTTCGTGTTGGGCGGCGTATTCGGAGTATTCGCGACCTTTTTGTCGGTGCAGGGACTTACGGGAGCGATAGCGGACACAGTCTCCGTCAAGACGGCAAAGTTTGCGCTTCAGAGCTACGTGCCGCTTCTCGGCGGTTATCTTTCGGACGGCTTCGACCTCGTGCTCGCAGGCATAGTGCTGATAAAGAACTCGGCAGGTCTCGCGATAACTTTACTGATAATCGCCGCCGTGATCGCACCCGTGATAGAAATAGCTGTCTTTTCTCTCGGACTCAAACTCGTCAGCGGACTTATAGAGCCTGTCTCTGACGAAAGATTTTCGGCAATGCTTGCGGGTCTTTCAAAAAATCTGGGCGTACTTATAGCTATGGTGCTCGGCGTTGGGTTTATGTTCATCGTCACGGTCATGCTTATCGTCGCAACCTGCAACGTGGGGGTAATATGACGGGGTGGATCATGTCGATTGTAGGTGTGGTCGTCGTCGGAGTGCTTATCGACGTCCTTACGCCTGAAGGTGAAAGCAATAAGTACGTAAAGGGAGTTTACGCGCTTATCGTCGTACTCGTCATAGCGTCTCCGATAGCTAAAGCGCTCAGGTCGGATATAGATTTTTCAAAGTATTTTGAAGAAACTTTCGAGACGGACTCTGCCTTCATCGACGGCGTGAACGATGACCGAAAGGAAAGCGACGAACAAAAAATTACAAATTCTCTCAATCTTCGCGGATACGAAGGCGCGCAAGTTGTAATTTTCGCCGCCGCGTCAAATATATATGAAATTGACAGGGTCAACGTGGATATCACGCTGACCGACAAAACGAAAGATGAATGCGAAGAAGATATCAGATCGATAGTAAAGAGCGCAGTCGGCTGCGACGACGTGAGGGTATATGACAACAAATAACGATCCTACGAAAAAAATAGGTTTTTTGCAGAAGATTAAGAGCGTCAAACATATAGAACTGATCGTGGCGGCATTGTTGTGCGCGCTACTGATTCTTGCTTATTTCGCATATACGGGGTTGTCAGGCGGTACACATGCAGAAACTTCCGACGGCAACGACGATACGGCGAATAAGGTTGCAGAGATCATATCGCAGATTGACGGCGTAGGAAAATGCGAAGTGCTTATAACTTACGACGGGTCTGAAAGCTACGTGATCGCGTACGACGAGGAGACCGTAACGACAGTTACCACCGATACCGACGACAACAGCAGCCGTGTCGTGGAAAATTCAACGACGACGTCGTCTCCCGTGATAATAACTTCCGACGGCAAGCAACAGCCGCTGATAATATCCTCTAAACCGGCAGAGATAGACGGAATTGTCGTCGTGGCAGAGGGAGGAGACGACGTATACGTCAAGATAAAGATAATCGACGCGCTTTGCGCATTGCTTGACGTCGACGGAAGCAAAATCAAGGTGTATAAAATGAAATGAACGACAATATAATTAAACAGAAAGGCGCAAAACCAGCCGAAAGGCAAAAAATATATATTTTTTAATCCATGGAGGTAAATTTATGGCAGAACAGACACAGGCAGTGAAAGTGAAAAAACAGCTTTCCTCAAACGCAAAAAAGGTAATTATCCTTTGCAGCATGGTCGCACTTCTCGTGCTGACGGGCGTACTCAATTTCGCTCTCAACAGCGACTGGTTTTCAGGTACGCAGCAGACGGGAGAGATTTCTGACGGCGACGCGGTTGAGACTTTCTTCAATACATACCGCACCAGCCGTGAGACGGCAAGAGCAGAGGAAATGAGCTATCTTGACGCTATCATCGCTTCAGAAACTTCTACCGACGAAGCAAAGGCGACTGCAGAGACGATGAGACAAGATCTTCTCAACAATATCGAAGCCGAACTCGTCATCGAAAGCCTTATCAAGGCAAAGGGATTTGACGACGCCGTCGTTACGATGAGCACCAACAACGTGAACGTTATCGTCAACAAGAGCGAACTTGAATCTCAGGAAGTGGCGCAGATACTCAGCGTAATTCTCGAAGAAACCGAATATACCGCGTCCGAAGTAGTTGTCGTTCCTTATACCGCTTAACCGCTTGTCAACCGCGCGCGGATATGTTACAATAAAGACATATTCCGGAGGTGTGATATGTCTCAGGACAACTATCAGGCAAGAGAGACTTACGTCAACATAATCACTTCTGTTGCCGGCAGCGCGGCTTCTCAGGTGGACGGCATAGCGTCAGTATCCTACGAAGCCGGACTGACCAGAACTAAAAAACTCGGCAAAAACAGGAACAACGCCATTACTGTAGAACTTTACGACGATATGACCGCGATAATCGACGTGTCCGTCAACGTCTACTACGGTCACGTTATTCCCAGAGTTATTGCAGGGCTGCAGGAGAAGATCAAGACAGAAGTCGAGAGGGCGACCTCTTACAAAGTCAAGGCGATCAACGTTACGGTTGCGGGAGTCGTCTATTCCAACTGAAGAAAATTTTGCTGACCCTTCGGCGGGAAATCCGTCGGAGGGTTTTGCACGGAGATTTATATGAGCAGAAAAAAAGCGCGCGATTATGCGTATAAACTGGTTTTCGAATGGCTTTTCAACAAAGAAAGAGAAGAAGATTCTCCCACAATGAACTCGATTTTCGAGGACAGCGAGATCACGATGTCGGATAAGGACTACATCAAAAAAGTCGTCGGAGGGGTAGAGTCCTATTATGACGATCTTTGTGATCTTATCCGTTCCAGTTCAAAAAATTTTACGATTGAACGTATATTCAGACCCGATCTCGCGGCGATATTGCTGGCTGCGTACGAAATGAAGTATATGCCCGATATCCCGCCTGCCGTTTCAATCAGCGAAATTCTGGATATAGTAAAAACGTATTCCACGCCCGACAGTTACGTTTTCGTCAACGGCGTACTCGCGGGCATTTTCAAACAAATCGGAGGAAACAGCTGACATGTTGATTTACGGAAAAGCGGTCTCTGCAGACGCAAGAGAAGAACTCAAAGGCAAAGTCGAGGATTTCGAGAATAAGTACGGCAGAAAACCGTGCCTTGCGGTAATTATCGTCGGTGAGGATCCCGCGTCGCAGACATACGTAAAAAACAAGATATCGGGTTGCGCGCAAGTCGGCATGAAGTCGTTGCATTACGAATATGCGGACGGAACGCCGCAGTCGGAGATAGAAAATACGGTTGCGTCGCTTGCTGCGGACGACACCGTGGACGGCATTCTCGTCCAGCTTCCGCTTCCCAAGGGCTATGACGAAAAGAAAATTCTCGAACTCATTCCCGATGAAAAGGACGTTGACGGTTTTTCGCCGACCAACCTCGGACTTCTGGCTATGAACAGACCTAGAACGATATCCTGTACGCCTTTCGGAGTCATGAAGATGCTGGCAACTACAGGTGTAGAACTTGCCGGCAAAAACGCGGTGGTGATCGGCAGAAGCAATACCGTCGGCAAGCCTATGGCAATGCTTCTTCTCAACGCCGACTGTACCGTCACGGTATGTCACAGCAAAACGCACGGTCTCGCCGAGATCACCAAAAAAGCGGATATACTCGTAGCCGCGATCGGCAGACCTAAGTTCGTCACCGCAGATATGGTCAAAGACGGCGCGATCGTCATTGACGTCGGCATAAACAGAGTAGACGGCAAACTGGTGGGCGACGTAGACTTTGAAAACGTAGAGAAGAAGGCTTCGTTCATCACCCCTGTGCCCGGAGGCGTAGGTCCTATGACGATAACCATGCTGCTTGCCAATACGCTTGAAGCGGCAGTCGCCAAGACGCAAAAATGAATGCACCCAGGTATCTGAGCGTCAGCATACTCAATACTTACATTCACAACGTATTCGTTGCGGAAGAACTTCTGCACGGTATCGACGTAGTAGGCGAGGTCAGCGGCATTTCGGTCGTCCGCGGACACGCCTATTTTACTCTCAAAGACAGAGACGCGCAGATAGCGTGCAACAGCTTTAATTGTTCAAAGACCTATTTGCCGAAAAACGGTGAGCTTATAATAGTGAGGGGAAGCGTCTCCTATTACGGCAAAAACGGCAAACTCAGCCTCAATGCCGACGTGATCACTCCCTACGGCGCAGGACTTCTCGCACTAAAGCTGGAAGAACTCAAAAACAGACTGGCTAAAGAGGGCATTTTCGACGCTTCGCATAAAAAGCCTTTGCCGAAATATCCGGCGAGCGTATGCGTGCTTACTTCGACTTCGGGCGCGGTGATACGCGATATTATCACCACGGTGCGGCGTTATAACGACCTTATAGACATCAACGTCTACGGCGTGCAGGTGCAGGGTGAAAACAGCGCGGAGAGCATCGTCAAAGCGCTTGCCGTGACGGACAAGCTGGGTTTCGACGTGATTATCATCGCAAGAGGAGGCGGCTCGGCAGAAGATCTGATGCCCTTCAACGACGAAGCTCTCGTAAGAAGCGTCTATGCGGCGAATACTCCCGTGATATCCGCAGTCGGACACGAGACCGACTACACGCTGTGCGACCTCGTTGCAGACGTCAGAGCGGCTACGCCGACTGCGGCTGCAGAACTCGTTGCGTACGACCTTGGCGAAATAAAACGTTATCTTGCCGACTTTGCGGCAAGCGCAAAAAAGACGCTTGCGGACAAGGTCAGACAATCGTCGGTAAGACTTTCTATGACATCGGCGAGAATGCTGTCCGCGGCTTCCGCGCTTTCGGCGGCTGCAAACGCATCGCTCGGAATTGCCTCGGGTTCTATGACTGCGGCAGCAGATTTGCTCTTAAAAGCCAAGACGTCGTCGTACGAAAAATCCCTTTTTGCTCTGTCTGCGGCTAACCCCGTGGGCATACTCGAAAAAGGTTTTTTTACGGTAAACAGAGGCGAAAACAGGATAAAAGACGTCTCAGAACTCACGGTCGGAGACAAGATAATACTCAACTCGAAACGCGGCTCGGCGCAAGCGACGGTAGAGAGAGTTGAAATAACGGACGCGGGACTATCCCGCAATACGGCAGGTGGACAATGAAGAAAAAAGAAGAATCGTTTGAAAGCATGCTCGCGCGTATCGACGAGATAACTTCGAGGCTCGAAGATCCCGATACGACGATCGACGAAGGCATCAGACTTTTTGAGGAAGGAGTGAAGCTCTCCGCCGAATGCAAGAAAAAACTTGACGAGGCTTCCGGCAAGATCACAGAACTCAAGGGAGACCTCGACAATCTGAAAAAAAGCAATTTCAAAGCGGAGCAGGACTGATGAAAGATATTATCAACGTGTATGCGGGGATATTCAACGCGACCCTCGACGATTATCTAATGCGCGGACTCGACTGTCCGTCGCCCGTAAAAGAGGCAGTCTCATACGCGATGACGGGCACGGGAAAGCGTCTCAGACCCATGCTGTGCTATCTCGGCGCAGAGTTTGCAGGCAAGTCGTGTGAAGAAGTCAGCGACTTCGCGCTCGCTGTCGAACTCATTCACGGCTATTCGCTCATTCACGACGATCTGCCTTGTATGGACAACGACACGTTGCGCCGCGGGAAGCCCACGGTGCACGTAAAGTTCGGAGAAGCGGTTGCGCTTCTCGCGGGCGACGCGATGCTTAATGCCGCTTACGAAATACTTTTCGGCGCGGTCTATTCTTCCCGCGACGTGCTTGCGGCGAGCTATATCGCAAAATACGCGGGCACTACGGGTATGATCGGCGGTCAGTGTACCGACGTGACCGACAACAACGGAGACGGCTACGACGAAAAAAGCCTGCTGTCCATGTATTCAAAAAAGACTTCCGGACTTCTGATCGCAGCTTTACTTTCAGGCGCGGTGTCATGCGGTTGCACAAAAGAGGAGGAAATAGATCTGCTCAATTTCGCAGACTATATGGGCGTTGCCTATCAGATAACCGACGACATACTCGACTGTACATCTACCGAGGCGGTACTAGGCAAAAACGTCGGAAGCGACGAAAAATCAGACAAAAAAACATACGTTTCGCTTTTTGGTCTCGAATCTGCAAAAAATAAGGCAAAAGACTATTCTATGCGTGCCGTCGCATGCCTTTCGCGTTATGGAGAAAAAGCCGAAAAACTTATAGCGCTCTGTCATTACCTCGTCGGAAGAAAATATTGACATGCATACTGTCTGACTTTATGAACATATCCGAGTATTGTGCCAGCGTTTTAATAATATAATTAAACGTGGGCAATTTTTTCGGATTTTATAAGTTTAAAAACAACAACAAAAAACGGCGTCCGCCCTCGCGTTCTGCGGGATGGGCGGTGAAGATAGTCGTTCTGACTTTTATACTTTCGCTTATATCCAGCGTTCTTTCGCAGATCGCTGTAGGCGGCAGTGATATACTTATTGCAACAATGTTGTTGATTTTTATGGTAATTACTAGTATAATTTTTGATGTGATAGGCGTAAGCGTGACGTCGTGTCCGTTGTGCAGGATACGGGAGACAAGCGTAGACGACGGCGTGGCAAAAACCGCGCGTATGCTTATCGAAAACGCAGAAAAGGTCAATAATCTGTGCGCCGACGTAATCGGCGATATATGCGGCGTTATGAGCGGCGCCTGCGGTGCGAGCATAGTCGCGGCGATATGCGAAGCGACGGGAGCGGAAGTATTTCTTCCGTCGATACTCGTATCGGCTGTTATAGCGTCTGTAACGGTCGGCGGCAAGGCGTTCTGCAAAAAGATTGCTGTCGTAAATAGTGAAAGCATAGTAATGTTTGCGGCAAGGCGAATATACTCTGTGGTCAAATTATTCAAAAGGAAGTAAATATGGGCATTCTTGACTCGGTAAATTATCCCAGGGACATAAAGAAACTGCCGCTGAGCAGTCTCAACGTTCTTTGTTCCGAGATCAGACAATTGATACTGGATACCGTGCTGACTCACGGCGGCCATTTGTCATCCAATCTGGGGGCAATTGAAGCCGTTGTCGCCCTTCATTACGTTTTTGACGCTCCCAAAGATAAAATAATATTCGACGTAGGTCATCAATGTTATGCGCACAAAATACTGACCGGCAGAAAAAATTCCTTCGGCACTCTGCGCTCTGACGGCGGCATTTCGGGCTTTCCCAAACGCAATGAGAGTGTTTACGACGTGGCTGATACCGGACACGCATCGACGTCTATTTCTCTCGCATGCGGTCTTGCAAGAGCCTGCAACGATGGGGAGCAGATAATTTCGTTTATAGGCGACGGTGCCATGACGGGAGGTCTCGCTTACGAGGCGCTCAGCGATCTCGCGTGCAGCGGAAAAAAACAGATCATCGTTCTAAACGACAACGAAATGAGTATTTCGAAAAGCGTCGGTCTCATTTCAGGTTATCTTGAAAGACTCAAAAGGGAGAGGGTAACCAGACCTTTCTCTCTGTTCAATCTGAAATATATCGGTACGATCGACGGCCACGATCTAAAAGCGCTTATAAAGGCTTTCAATAAAGCTAAAAAGAGCGGTGAATCTGTGATAGTTCACATTCTTACTAAAAAAGGAAAAGGTTATCCTCAGGCAGAACAGGATCCCGAAAAATATCACGGCTATTCCGTGACCGCGCAGAAAAACCCGACGTTTTCTCAGATCGTCGGAGAGGAGCTGTGCAAACTTGCAGAAAAGGACGGCGACGTTTTCGCAGTCACCGCTGCAATGGCGAGCGGTACGGGACTTGACGTTTTTGAAAAGAAATTTCCGGAAAGATTCGTTGACGTAGGCATTGCCGAAGCACACGCCGCCTGTATGTCCGCCGGACTGGCTCTCGGCGGAAAAAAGCCTTATTTTGCAGTATATTCTACGTTTTTACAGCGTGCTTACGACCAGCTTGTGCACGACGTGTGTCTCAATGCCTTGCCCGTAACTTTCTGCGTCGACAGATGCGGTATAGTAGCAGGCGACGGCGCAACGCATCAGGGAGTATTCGACATTTCGTTTTTGCGCGCGTTGCCCGACATGACCGTTTTCGCGCCCAAGGACGGCAAAGAACTCAGGGCAGCATTGAAATGGTCTCTTTCTTACGACAAACCTCTTGCAATACGTTATCCGAAAGGCGAGGATTGCGTGAAATACGACGTGCACTCCGCGATCTCGCTCGGAAAATGGGAATATCTTACGTCCGACGACGCTGATGCGGTAATACTTGCTACGGGTGCGGTATGCGTGGCAAACGCTGTGAAAGCAGCAAAAATCCTCAAGGATAAAGGCATTAACATTTCTGTAATAAATGCCAGGTTTATAAAGCCTTTCGACTGTGCGATCCTCGACGCAATCGCAGGTAAAAAAATATTTACGATCGAGGACGGCGTCCGTACCGGCGGCTTCGGAGAAGGAGTAACCGTCTATTATGCCGGGAAAGGCATAAATGCGGACGTAAACGTGATTGCTTTTGACGAAAGTCCTTATCCGCAGGGAAGTCTTGAACATATACTTGCGGTCACGGGCACGGATCCCGACGGGATCGCACGCAAGATAATTCAAAAGGTGAAAAGTTGAGACTTGACGTTTATGTCGGCGAAAAATGCGGATGCAGTCGCACTAAAGCCGCGATCATGATCTCTGACGGACTCGTTACCGTCAACGGCAGAACAGCTTCAAAACCGTCGCAGAACGTCAACGACGGTGACGATGTGGTCGTCAGCGAAGAATACCGCTTCGCTTCGATGGGCGGATATAAACTGGAAAAGGCATTCAACGATTTCGGTCTCGACGTTTCAAGCAGGATATGCGCAGATATAGGCGCATCCAACGGTGGGTTTACAGATTGCCTGCTCAGACACGGCGCGGCAAAAATATACGCCGTAGACGTAGGTGAATGCGCGCTCGAAGAAAAGTTGAGAAAAGACAGCCGCGTTATAGTCAAAGACAACGTCAACGCGCGTTATCTCAACGTCGACATACTCGGAGAAAAAGTCTCTTTCATAACGATAGACGTCAGTTTTATATCTCTGAAGCTGGTTTTGCCCGCGGCATTGTCCGTCCTGACGGATGACGGTGAAATAGTTGCGCTGATAAAGCCGCAGTTCGAGGCAGGAAAAAAGAATCTAAGCAAGAGCGGTATAGTCGTATCGGAAAAAATCAGAAACAAAGTTGTTGCGGATATCGTCGCATTTTCAGAATCTCTGGGGTTTGAAACCGAAGGTATAACCACGGCGCCGATCAGAGAAGGGAAAAACGTGGAATATCTGTTGAGGCTCAGGATAAAAAAGCCGCTCTGATACACAAAAATATATATAATGTTATTGTTTATACAAAAAATATCGGTTTAACTTTGGATTTTGCAATAACATTTTAACTATTTTGCATATTCTCTTGAATATTTATTCATTTTATACTATAATTGAATTATGAAAATCGGAGTTTACACCAATCTAAATAAGGACAAGGACGGAACGACCGCCAAAGTTTTTTTGTCGCTCCTGAAAGAAAAGGGTGTCTCCTATAAGTTTTTCAGCGACAGGAAACAGGAAAGCGACACGCACGAGCGTTTGCGTGAGTTGACCGACGGCGTCGACGTACTGGTCGCATTCGGCGGAGACGGTACTATGTTGAACATCGTTCCTTATTGTGCCGTAAAAAATATTCCCATACTGGGAGTGAACCTCGGTCATATAGGATTTTTGACAGAAATAGACGCCAATCAGACGGCTCACGGGCTTGAAAGACTTCTCAACGGCAATTATTATTGCGAAAAGAGGTCAATGATCTCAGTAGAAAACGGTGAAAACAGCTATATCGCGCTCAACGAGGTAGTGTTGGCAAAGACTGACAATTCAAATATATGTTCCATCGCGGTAGACATCGACGGCGTGAGAGCGGACAAGGTGCGCGCAGACGGCGTAATGGTGTCCACTCCGACAGGCTCTACAGGCTATTCTTTGTCCTGCAACGGTTCCATTCTCAGTCCGGAACTTGATGCGTTCATAATAAACGCGATATGTCCGCATTCGCTGCATTTCTGTCCCATGGTCATCAGCGGCTCGTCTCTGGTGGAACTTTCTTGCGACAGCGACGATCTGCGCCTTACGATCGACGGCAAGATTATTTCTTTTGAAGAAAATCCGCAAAAGATAACGATAAAAAAGTGTGATTATACAGCCACGTTTATAAGATTTGAAAAAAGCAGTTTTTACAGCAGACTTATAAAGAAACTGGCATATTGGGGTGAATAATGATCAGAGCAAAAAGACAACAGTGCATAATCGATCTTATCGGGCAGCATGACATAGAGACTCAGGACGAACTCGTCAGGCTGCTCAACGAGCAGGGCTTCAGCGCGACGCAGGCAACGGTATCGCGCGATATTAAAGAGCTTGGACTGATCAAAATACTTGGTGCGGATAAAAAATACAAATATGTCAAGGCAGAAGCGGCGCCGCACAAGATATCGGTAAAATTCGGCAATATTTTCAAAGAATGCGTATTGTCGATTCAATATGCCAACAATCTTGTTGTCATAAAGACAGTCGCAGGCGGAGCAAACAGCGCCTGCGCGTTTATCGACCATCTCAATCTATCGCAGATAATCGGTACGCTTGCAGGCGACGACACTATTTTCGCGGTAGTGGCTCAGGACGCCGACGTCAAGGAGACGGTCGATCTTCTCAAATCTTACTTGTGGTAATTTTCTATGCTGGAAAGTTTGCAGATAGACAACGTAGCCCTCATAGAAAAACTCGATATAGGTTTTTGCAAAGGGCTGAATATACTTTCGGGTGAAACGGGTGCAGGCAAGTCGATCATAATTGACAGCCTCAATTTCGTGCTCGGTACGCGCGCTGATAAATCGCTTATTTCGTACGGCAAAGACACGGCGAAAGTCAGCGCATTTTTCAATATCTCGGATTGCGAGAACGTAAAAGCGCTTCTTAGCGATATGGATATCGAATCCGACGACGAACTCGTACTTCAAAGGACAATGACCGAAGCGGGAAAGAACTCCTGCCGCATAAACGGTCAGAAAGTCACTCTCACTATGCTCAAGGACGTTGCGGCAGCTCTTACCGACATTTACGGACAGCACGAAGCGACTGGACTGCTCAACGACGAAAACCATATAGTCATACTCGACAAATATGCTAAAAATGCGCTTGCGGAACTTTTGTCGATGCAGAAAATTCTTTGTGACGAGCGCGCCGAAATAAAAGGAGAGCTGGCAAAATACGGCTCGCTTTCTGACGTGGCGAAAAAGACGGACGTGCTGAGATTCGAACTGGACGAAATAGAAAAAGCGGATCTTACGCAGGGCGAAGAAGAAGAATTGCTCGCAAAACGCAAGAAAATCAACAATTCGCGCACTATATCGGACGCGCTGAATACCGCGCGTGCTTATCTCGACGGCGATGAAGGAACAGTCGTCACGGTATCTTCTGCAAAATCGCAGATCGCTTCCGTAGAAGAATACGACCCGAGATACGCAGAACTCGTAGAAAGACTCGACAGCGCGAAAATAGAGCTGAAAGACATTGCAGAAACTATCGAAGGACTTCTCGACGAGAGCGAATACAATCCCTACGAAGCCGAGAGAGTGGAACAGAGACTGACTCTGATAAGGTCTCTCAAGAGAAAGTACGGGCAAGATATCGCCGCGGTACTGGAATATGCAGAAAAGATCAGAGAAGAGCTGACTTTCTACGACGATGCCGAATACAATATCGAAAAGCTCGAAAAGGCTCTCGGCGTCTGCGAAAAGAAACTTTCCGACAACTCTACAAAGATACACGAAGTCAGAGTCGAGTACGCACAGGAACTTTCCGTGCGTATATGCTCACAGCTCAAGGAGCTTGGAATGAACAACGCCACTTTCTATGCCGACGTTGCGTATGACGGAGAAATGACAGGAGAAAACGGCGCGGACAGCGTGATATTTATGTTTTCCGCCAATGCGGGTCAGCCTGCCAAGGCTCTCAGCAAAGTTATTTCAGGCGGAGAACTCTCACGTTTCATGTTGGCGGTCAAGAATATAATTTCCGACGTTGACGGCATTCAGACAATGGTTTTTGACGAAATAGATACGGGTATCAGCGGAAGGACGGCACAGGTTGTTGCCGAGAAACTGTACAATATATCTACAGGTAAACAGGTACTTGCCGTCACGCATCTTCCGCAGCTTGCAAGCATGGCAGACGCGCATTATCTGATAAGCAAAGAAGTCGAAAACGGAAAGACGAGCACGAATGTTAAACTACTCGACGACGAAGCGACTCTTGTTGAAATAGCAAGGCTTCTCGGAGGAAGCGAATACGGCTCGCATGCTTTACCTCATGCAAAAGAGATGAAAGAATACGCAAATTCTTATAAGAAAAAGGCTTAAAATCCGCAAGGCTAAACATCATGACGGCGTTCTGCCGTCTTTTTTTACATATTTTTGCTCTCCGTGTCTCACACTACATTGCGTAAGGAGTTAATTATGAAAAGACTATTCGGTTTAGCCGTCCTGATTGCGGTATGTTTTGCAGCCGTCGGATATTTCGGCTTCTGCGCAGGTGAAAACAGTTATTACGACGGATACGAAGTAGCGGCGACGACTTCGCCGTTTTCGGTAAACGTGCTTGACGAGGAGCACGGAGAAGTTCAGACAAAACTGTTCGGACTGATTGATATCGGATCATCAAAAGCCGAAAAGAGCGGAGACAGAGAAGTACTGCTCGGCGGTTTCCCTTTGGGGCTTGAACTGGATCTCAAAGGTATGATGATTACCGGCAAATCAGGCGTTGTAACTGCCGACGGCGCTGTTTCCCCTTGTGAAAATACCGATATAAAAAGCGGAGACGTGCTTGTAGCCATAGACGGCGTTTCGGTAGGAGACGACAAAACTGTTTCTTCGTTAGTTAACGCAAAATCAGGTGATGCGGTCGAGTTGACGGTAATGAGGGGTGACGACGTTAAAGAATACAGCATTTTCCCGGCAAAAGACGTACTAAGCGGTAAATACAGAATAGGTCTGACTTTGCAGGACGGTATTGCCGGTATCGGCACGGCAACTTTCGTGAATCCGGAAACGCGCAGATATGCCTGCCTGGGTCATGCGATACTTTCGCAGGACGGTTCGGTCATACGCATAGACGGCGGAAAGATATACAATGCCTATATTTCCGGAAGCGTAAAAGGCAAAATCGGCAAAGCAGGTGAGCTTAACGGTACTTTCAGCACAAAATCTGTGTCGATAGGTACAATTTCAACCAACTGCAAGTTCGGCAATTACGGTATTTTCAACGGAAAGACAGACAAACTCAAAAGTATTCAGATCGGCGGAAGATCATCGATAAGACCGGGAAAAGCCCGGATATACAGTACCGTGATCGGAAGTGAACCCGAATATTACGATATAGAAATAATCAAGCTGAACGAGCAGTCCTCGCCGTCAGACAAATCCATGGTCATCAGGATAACAGACGAAAAGTTGATTGCAGCCACGGGCGGAATCGTTCAGGGCATGAGCGGAAGTCCGATAATCCAGAACGGTAAAATTGTCGGAGCTGTGACGCACGTATTCACGTCCGACCCGACCAAAGGATACGGCATATACGCCGACTGGATGTACGAACTTACGGAATAATTGCAAAGGATATAAGAAAAGCGACGGACTACCGTCGCTTTTGTCGTCGATATGCGATGCTGACGTATTATACGTTGACTTCGCCCTGTTTGCCGAGCTTGACGCCCGTTGCCGCAATCGCCGGATCAATTTCGCCTGCTATAAATTCTTCAACCTGCTGAGGCGCTCTGCCGATAAAGTTCTTTGCGTCGAGTATGCCGTCAAGCCTGTCTCTGACAGCCGCAAACATATCGTCAGCCTTGATAAGCTCTATCAGGTTGTTGTCTTTTCCTTCCATTTTCACGTTTTTGGACGCTTCCATAGAAAGCACCCTGATGCGCTCGTGGAGTTCCTGACGGTTGCCGCCCGCCTTGACGCATTCCATCATAATATTTTCGGTTGCCATAAAAGGAAGTTCGGCATCGATATGCTTTTTGATGACTTTGTCGTATACGACGAGGTTTTCGCTGATGTTCATGCAGAGATTGAGAATAGAATCGACCGAAAGGAAAGCCTGCGCTATCACGATGCGCTTGTTTGCGCTGTCGTCGAGCGTGCGTTCAAACCACTGCGTCGATGCCGTTATCGCGCAGTTGGTGGGCAGAGAAATGACGTAACGCGCGATAGAACCAACACGTTCGCTTCTCATCGGGTTGCGCTTGTAAGCCATAGCGGAGGAGCCGATCTGCGTCTTTTCAAACGGCTCTTCTATCTCTTTCATATTCTGAAGTATGCGGATATCGTTGGAGAAACGGTAGCAACTCTGCGCTATCTGAGAGAGTACGCAAAGCACGTTGTAATCGAATTTTCTGGGATATGTCTGACCCGTAACGCCGTACGCCTTGTCATAGCCCATCTTTGCAACGACTTTTTTCTCAAGCTCTTTGACCATATCTCCGTCGCCGTTGAAAAGATCGAGGAAACTCGCCTGAGTGCCCGTGGTGCCTTTTACTCCGCGGAGTTTAACGCATGACTTGAGATGTCTCAGATTTTCGAGGTCGAGGAGCAGATCGCTCAGCCACAGCGTCGCGCGCTTGCCTACGGTCGTAAGCTGTGCGGGCTGGAGGTGAGTGAAACCGAGCGTGGGCAGATCTTTGTATTTAAGCGCAAACTTGCGCAGCTTGTCCATGAAGTTTACCAACTTCTCGAGTACGATGTCGAGCGAGTCGTCAATGACGATGATCTCTGCGTTGTCGGTGACGTAGCAGGACGTCGCTCCGAGGTGGATTATCGGCATCGCCTTGGGAGCGAGTTTACCGTAAGCCTTGACATGTGCCATAACGTCGTGTCTGACTTCGCTCTCGAATTTGCGCGCATCGTCATAATTAATGTCTTCTGCGTGCGCTTTCATTTCGGCTATCTGTTCGTCTGTAATGTTGAGTCCGAGTTCTTTTTCGGATTCGGCAAGCGCGATCCACAGCTTTCTCCAAAGCCTGAACTTCTTGTCGTCAGAAAAATTTGCCGCCATCTCGCGGCTTGCGTATCTGGTTATCAACGGGTTGTTGTATATGCTTGTATCTGCCATTTGTAAGCGCTCCTGAAATAATCTGTTTCCATTATATCGTAACGTCGCGGATTTTTCTACCTTTTTAGCGTACTTTGACTCTTTTTTCTGCTGATCATAAAAATAATGCGGCAAAAAAGCGCATTTCGATTGACTTTGACTCGCAATACATTGTACAATAGATTTCGCCGTAGAAAGAACGGCATCATATTCTTA
>CALWKV010000104.1 GCA_944381355.1 uncultured Christensenellaceae bacterium
ATTAGCCGAGTCTTGCCTCCAGAACGACCTTTTCCGCTCTGGAAACTGTGTCCATGACTTCTACGTCTCTGATAATTTCTTCAGCCTCTTTGTCTTCGAGGTTGCGCTTGTCAACGGCTTTCTTGGAGAAAGCAATGCTTTCATTGCCCTTTTTGCTGTTTTCTATTACCATAGCGGCAATAACGTCGCCGGGCTTATAGTTTTCGGGATTGTACTCTATACCGTCGAGTTCAGCGTCGGCTTTGTCGATAAAGCCGTCTTTTTTACCGCCGAAACTGATAATGATGCCTTCTGCGTTTGCACTGATTACTTTGCACTCTCTGAAAATTTTGCCGGCTTTGATGTCCGCGCTCTTCTTGTCGGATTCAGCAAGCAGCTTTTCAAATTCTGATGTGTTGCGAGTGTCGTTCATTTGTTTTACTACCTCCTCAATCAACTCTTTCGGAGTTGACGCCCCGGCTGTCACGCCGAGGATTTTAAAATTGTGTTTATTATTTATCACCGGCACAAGGTCGGCAATACTTTCAATAAAATATGTCTTTTCGCAATTTCTGCGGGCGATCTCGAAAAGTTTTGTCGTATTGGAGCTTGTTTTGCTGCCTATAACGAGCATCCCGTCGCACTTTTTGCTGAGTTCTTCGGTCTCGGATTGCCTGTCTGTTGTAGTATAGCAAATAGTCCTGAATTTTTCAACTGTTTTACAACGGTTTTCGATACTTTTTAATAAATACTCATACTTACTTTCGCTATAGGTCGTCTGAACTACCACACACAACTTTTCGTCTGTCGGGAGCGCGTTTACGTCCTCGATATTGTCGACGATATATGCGTTTTCGCCGCATCTGCCGTCAATACCTATGACCTCGGGATGAGAAGCCGATCCGATAATCACTATACCGTACCCCATGGCATGGTATCTCGCAACGAGATTGTGTATCTTCTTGACGAAAGGACATGTCGCGTCGATATACGGAATGCCTCTTTCTTTCAGTTTGTTTTCAACGTTTTCAGGCACGCCGTGAGAGCGTATGATCACTGTTCCTCCGTCATACTCGTCTGCGTCGTTTATTACCGTAATGCCTTTTTGCTTCAGTTTTTCGTTTACGTAATCGTTGTGAATAAGCTCGCCCAGAGTGCAGACCTTTCCCTCTGTTTTGAATGCCGTCTCGACAGCATTTCTTACTCCGAAACAAAATCCCGCGTTTTTGGCTACGAATATTCTCATATCACACCCTGAAATTTGTCGCATGCGCCTTGGCACGTTCGTATTTTCTTATGCTTCCGTGATACCTCTCGACGATATCGTCGATCTGCCGCCTCAGCTCTTTCATTTTGTCGCGGATCAGACCTGTTATCTCGCCTTTGACGTCATGCGCCTTTTCTCCCGTATACGACGAAAGATCGATCGGGTCTCCGACGAGCAAGCGGTTTTTTCTGAATCCGAAAGGCTTGAGCGGTCTGTAATACAGAGTCGGAACAATAACCGAGCCAGCCTTTACCGCCAGCACTGAAGTCCCGTCTTTAAAAGGCAGAAGCTCTTTGAAATCACCATTTTTATTGCACTTTCCTTCAGGAAAAATAAGAAGTCTGCCGCCTTTTTTAAGCTCGCCCAACATTGCCTTTACGGCGCCGACGTCCGACTCTCCTCTGTTGATTTTGACCGCGCGGCACAGCGCCGCCATACCTTTTTCGACAAATCTGCTCTTAAGCGCTTCCGCCTTGACGGCGATCCTGCCTTTGAACCGAAAAAGTTTGCTGTAGATCGCGTTGGCATCCATTGCGGAATAGTGGTTGCATACGCATATCACGTTCCCGCAATCAGGAAACTTCTCTTTGTAATATATTTTAGTCGGCCACCAGACGACGCGCATCAAAAACCGCCCTAATGCGCCGAGCATGCGATAAAACGCGTTCTGCGGCTTTTCTTCATAGGGATTTTTCCTTTCTTTCCCTGTCATAACAGCACCTGCTCTTTTATTTATGTAAAAGCTTGCCGTAACAACCCGGATCGCCGGTATATATTCTTCTTTTTTACGATTTACGACATTCAGTCGTCGGTTTTTTCGCAGAACGCCTCATTCTCAGTTGTCTGAGCTGTATTTTTGGCAGCCTCGTATTGTGCAAGATCTCCGCCGTAAACCTCGACTATTTCGTCGATCTGTTTTCTGAGTTCGAGCATTTTGTCGAAAACCAGCGCACCCGCTGCGTCTTTTACCTCGTGCACGTTCTTGCCGTAAAACTCGCTGAGATCGATCGGATCGCCGACGATGAGTCTGTTCTTTCTGAAGCCGAACGGACGGAGCGGTTTGTAGTACATCGTCGGCACGATTTTCGCCTTTGTCTTTATCGCGATCGTAACCGGACCTTCCTTGAAAGGCATCAGCTCTTTGAAATTCTTGCTCTTATTGCGCGTACCCTCGGGGAAAATGAGTATCTTTCCGCCTGCGGATATCTCTTTCATCATTTCTTTTATCGCTTTTATGTCAGACTCGCCGCGTCTTACGCTTATAGCGTTGCACAGCGCGGTCAGAAAGTTGCCGACAAAGCTGTCGTCCATCGCCTCGGATTTTACGACAATCCTGCCCGTAAAGCCGAAAAGCTGATGATATATGGCACAAGCGTCCTCTATCGCATAATGATTGCAGATACATATGACCTTGCCGTCTTTGGGAAACTTTTCTTTATAATATATTTTTGTCGGCCACCAGACTATAGTCATCAGAAATCTGCCGACAGAGCCGAGTATGCGGTAGAACAGTCCCGGTTTTTTCTCTTTTTTCACCGCAGGAGCGGCAGCGTTGTTAGTGTGTGTTGACATAGCGCAAAATAACCTCTATAACCTCGTCCGTAGTCAGATTCGTACTGTCAATCAGCACAGAGTCATCCGTCTGCACGAGCGGAGCGAAATCTCTGTGCGTATCGTTGTAATCGCGGTCGTTGACGTCCTCGAGTATCTTTTCGTAACTTACGTCGGCGCCTTTTGCCTTGAGTTCTTCGTATCTTCTCCTCGCTCTTTCCTCAGGAGCAGCGGTGAGAAAAAACTTGTATTTGCTGTCAGGCAGAACAAAACTCGTAATATCTCTGCCGTCAAGCACTATATCGCTTTTCTTTGCGATTTCTCTCTGCTGTTCCACGAGAAATAGTCTGACTTCTTTGATCTTGGATACGTCGGACGCCATTTTTGAAACGCGGTGTTCCCTTATGGCTTCGGATACGTCCTCACCGTTGAGATATATCCTCTTTTCTTCCCCGTCTCCGTGAAAATCTATAACGATATCCGCAAGTAGCGGTATCACCTTTTCTTTGTCGTTCACGTCCACCCCTTTACGGTCTGCGTAAAGAGCGACGGCACGGTACATTGCACCTGTGTCGAGATAAAGTAACCCGAGTTTTTTTGCAAGCATTTTGCTGATGGTGCTTTTTCCCGCACCGGAAGGACCGTCAATGGCGATATTGAGCATAAGCGCCTCCGAAAAACCAATTAAGCGGAAAACTCCGCTGTATAAAGTTTAACCTATATTATTATAAATATCAAGTAAAATTTTTTTAAACAACAGAGCGAACGACGGACATTGCCGTAGAAAAAGCTATCTGAAGATTAAAACCGCCCGTCAAAGCATCAACGTCTAGCACCTCACCGATAAAATACAGTCCTTTTATCTTTTTGCTCTGCATATCCTTAGGATTGACTTCGGATACGTCTACGCCGCCTTGCGTAACTATACCCGCCTCGAATCTTTCTTTGGATACGAGCGGAAATCTTATGCATTTTATAACGCCAACGAGTGATTCTCTCTGCTTTTTCGATAAAACAGACGCTTTGAGTTCTCCGTCTGCTCCGCTTTGAGATATCACAACGGAAACGAGACTTTTTGGCATAAGGGTGCAAAGCAAAGTTTTTATCTGTGCTTTGGGAGCGGCGGAAATTTCTCTGACAATGCGCGCGTCGAGAGTATCTCTGTCCAGCGCAGGCTTGAGATCTATGCAAATGCAGCTGTTTTTAGCGTAAATACCGTTTTTATCGCAGTATCTGCCCGTCAGCGAAGATAAAGTAAGTATGACAGGACCGCTTACGCCGTTATGCGTGAAAAGCATTTCTCCGAATTGCGAGGCGACTGTCTTGCCGTTGACCTCGATGCTTGCCGTTACGTTTTTGAGCGAAAGTCCCGCAAGCCCGTCTACGCCTTTTGTTATCAGAGGCACCAATGCCGCAACGGGAGCGACCACATTATGACCGAGCTTTCGCGCTATTTTGTATCCGTCACCGCAACTTCCCGTAGCGGGATATGTAACTCCGCCCGTAGCAATCACAGCCGCGTCGCAATAATATAAGCCTTTGTCTGTCCTTACGGAAGACACAGCGTCTTCTTTTATTTCGACCGACGTTACGCTTTCTTCAAGACGGAGATCGACTCCGTTATTAAGAACGTATTTTTCGAGAGCTTTTACTATATCGTTGGATTTATCCGAGACGGGAAAAACGCGTTCTCCTCTCTCGACTTTGAGTTTTACTCCGAGAGACTCGAAATATTGCATGCAATCGGACGGCGTAAAACCGTAAATCGAAGAATTGAGAAATCTCGGATTGCTAACTACGTTGTCGAGAAAAGTCCTGACGTCGCACGCGTTGGTCAGATTGCACCTGCCTTTTCCGGTAATAAAAAGCTTTTTGCCTACTCTTTCGTTTTTCTCGATAAGAGTTACTTCGTGCCCTTCGGCTGCGAGGCCTCCCGCACATAAAAGTCCTGCCGCGCCTGCACCGATAACTACTATCTTCACAGCTTTATATCCTTTACCGCGTCGAAAAGCGCGCGATCGTTGAAATCGAGTCTTACGGGCGACACTGTTGCATAACCTTGCTCTGTCAGAATGACGTCGGTATTTTCATCGTTGCCGTCAGAGGCCACGGGATATCCCGTGATAAAATATCCTTTGCCTTCGACATACTGATATTCGTCATGATATTTTCTGTCTCCTGTAGTTGCAAATCTTATCCCTTTGAGCGCAGGCGGAACGCAAGGGAAATTTATATTGAATACGGTATTTTTATCAGTGGGCAGCAGCCCTATGAGAAATTCGAGATTTTTCGCAACGAAATCGGCAACGTAAGAATAATCGTTGTCCTTGCAATCGTATGACACCGCAATGCCGTAGACCTCGTGCATGCAAGCCTCGAGCGCGGCGTTGACCGTGCCCGAATACGCTATATCCGTGCCGATATTGCAGGTATTGTTGATCCCGCTTATCACGACGTCGGGCTTGTCTCCCCGCATAACGGTGTCGATGCCGAACTTTGTACAATCTGACGGAGTTCCGTTGAGAATATAGCTCTCGAAATTTTCGGATATCGACATTTGCATAAAGTTGAGCGCACTATGAAAAGTGAGACTTCGTCCGCTTCCGCTCCGCTCTGCATCGGGAGCGATGACCGTCACGCTGTGTTCTTCGGATAATCTCTCCGCAAGCGTAAGAATGCCTTTCGCATATAGTCCGTCGTCGTTTACAAGTAAAATTTTCATAACTATATATTACACGAAGCAAGCGCTTTTGTAAACAAAAAACCTACCCTCACAGCAAGCGGATAACGAAAAAGCCGCGCCCGAAAGCGCGGCTGTGATCAGTTGTTTATCAGACAGGCTGAATGCCGTTCACGGTATCGCCTATCTCGCTGTCTACCTTGTACTTGTTCGCCTGGCGGTACTTGAAGTAGTTGATCGCTACCTGCGGGAAGAGCGCGTAAGACAAGACGTCTTCGTCCTGCTCGATATACTCCTTGATTTCCTCGCGGTAGGACGCAAGTTCGGGCTTGATCAGGTCTGCAGGGCGGCAGGTGATCGGCTTTTCGTCACCAAGAACCTTCTTGACGATCTCGGGATTGGGATCTGCGGGAAGTTTGCCGTACTTGCCTCTGAGAACGTCCTTGGTCTCTGCGGATACCATCTTGTATCTTTCTCCGCTGATGACGTTGAACACTGCCTGAGTGCCGACGATCTGGCTGGTCGGGGTAACGAGCGGCGGATAGCCGAGGTCTGCCCTGACGTTGGGGACTTCTGCGAGAACTTCGTCGTATCTGTCCATTGCACCCAGCTTCTTGAGCTGTCCGACGAGGTTGGAAAGCATACCGCCCGGTACCTGATAGATCAGCGCGCGGACGTCGGTCTTGAGCGACTTTTCGGTCAACCAACCGTCTTTCTTAAGTCTGTCCGCAACGGTAACGAAGTGTTTGTTGATCTCGTTGAGCAGTTTGAGATCGAGTCCCGTATCGTATTCGGTGCCTTGCAAAACCGCAACCATGGGCTCGGTCGCAGGCTGAGAAGTACCGTTGCCCAAAGCGGACAGCGCGCAGTCGACGATGTCTACGCCCGCCTCGATCGCTTT
>CALWKV010000105.1 GCA_944381355.1 uncultured Christensenellaceae bacterium
GCTTACACCGGTGACCAGATGATCCTCGACGGTCCGCAGAGAAAGGGCGACCTCAGAAGATCCAGAGCAGGCGCTCAGAACATCGTCCCCAACAGCACCGGCGCTGCAAAGGCTATCGGTCTCGTTATTCCCGAACTCAACGGCAAGCTGATCGGCGCTGCACAGCGCGTTCCTACGGCTACCGGTTCTACGACCATCCTTATCGCGGTCGTCAAGGGCAAGGACGTTACCAAAGAGGGTATCAACGCTGCTATGAAGGCACAGGCTACCGAGTCCTTCGGTTACAACACCGATGAGATCGTATCTTCCGACGTTATCGGCATGACCTACGGCTCGCTGTTCGACGCAACCCAGACCATGGTCTCCAAGATCGACGACGACACCTATCAGGTACAGGTCGTTTCCTGGTACGACAACGAGAACAGCTACACCAGCCAGATGGTCAGAACCATCAAGTACTTCGCTGAACTGAAGTAATTCAAGGGCGGGATTTCTCATCTTAAAAAGAACTTGTCGCCCCGTGGCACGCAGTGCTTCGGGGCGAACTTATTAAAAATCAAAAGGGAGGAAATAATAATGGCAAAGAAACAGAGAACCGAAGGCGCGGCAAAGAGAGACTTGACAAAGCTCTGTGCGTTCTGGGCACTTGCGATCGCAAGCGTTTTGTTTGTGGTACAGCTCATACTCAACGCTGTCGGCGCCGATATGGGATCGCTCAAAAACATATTCACGATCGTTGCGGCGCTTATGCTGGGCGTGGCTATCGCGTTCCCCGCATGGTCTTACGCGTGCGCTAAAGGCAAGGGTTGGAGGATCGTCTGCATCATTCTGCTTGTGCTTTATTTCGTACTTGCGATTTGCGGCAACATCATTTTCTGACAGGATTCAAAACGCAGACCAACCGCCCTTCGGGGCGGTTTTTTTCTTTCGGGCGCGACGGTATGCGGTAAAGATTATGCGTTTTGTGCCGCTTTGTTTATGCGGTCAGAGACGTCAGACGCAAAAAAATACAAGCAGATTTTTGTCAAAAACGCAACAAACAGAGCCTTGAGGGGGATTATTTTACGCTTGCACGCGTACGCGTACGGCGCGCGCGAAAATAAGCGTTGACAACTCGGGTAATTGCGAGTAAAATATTCAAGGTAAAGGACTTACTATGACTGCAAAAGAAAGAAAAAGCGCATACGCTTATAAAATCAAGAATATCGTTATCCCCGTGATTTTTTATTGCGGTCTGGCGGGCATACTCGCCGGGCTGACCGTTGCGTTTTTCAACTATGCAGCCAACTTTCTCACAAGCGCTTCCACGCAGATTTACGGATGGTTCAGAGAAAATCCCGCTTATATCCCGCTGCTGTTCGTCGGACTTGCGGCGCTGGCTATGGCAATGTGGCTCGTGCACAAGTTTACTCCCGAAGTGAGGGGAAGCGGCATTCCGCAGACAGAAGGCGTGATGAGAGGTCTTTTGACGTTCAGGTGGCTGAGGGTGCTTATATCCACTTGCATAGGCAGTTTTATCAGCTTTTTCGCAGGACTTTCGCTGGGTAGCGAAGGACCCAGCGTACAGATAGGCGCGACGACAGCTCAGGGTGCGGCACGACTTATGAAAGCGCGCGCGGCATGGCAGAGATACGTCGTCACGGGCGGCGCGAGCGCAGGTCTCGCGGTAGCGTTCAACGCTCCGCTGACGGGCATACTTTTCGCGATAGAAGAAGGACACAGGAGAGTCACCCCGATGCTTCTGCTTTCCGCTTCGTCGTCCGTCATTTTCGCGACGATAACGTACAGGCTCGTTGCCCAGCTCTGGGGCGGCGCGGACGCAATGCTGTTTGAACTCGGCGTTCTCGAGATGCTTCCGATAAATCAGCTGTGGATGCTTTTCCTTTTGGGACTGGGGTGCGGCGTTACCTCGATATTCTTCAATTTCGCGCTCAACCGTTCGCAGAGAGCGACCGATAAGATAGAAAAAAAGACCCCGTACTGGGCGAGACTTCTCGTCGCGTTCCTGCTGACGGGCGTAGTCGGACTTCTGCTTGCGGACGCTAATACGGGCGGTCACGGACTCATAGAAAAGATCGCGGAACAGGACTTCACCGTGCAGATGCTTCTGCTTATACTCGTCGTCAAGATGCTGATGATAGTGATATGCTTCAACAGCGGCGCGACGGGCGGTATGTTCGTACCTATGCTGGCGATCGGCGCGCTTGTCGGCGGCATATTCGGCAAGCTGTTCATGCTTTGGGGAATGGATCCCGACTGCTACAAACTGATAGTCTGTGTCTCTATGACGACCTTTTTCGGCGCGAGCGTGCGCGCTCCGCTGACGGCGATAGTGCTGATCGTGGAAATAACGGGTTACAATTCGGGATTCTTGCCCGCTTCGATAGCGATATTCACGGCGTTCCTCGTTGCGGAACTTTTCGGCAACCGTCCGCTTTACGACGAAATGCTCGAGCGCACTCTCGAGAGGAGACAAAAGAAAGAGACCAAGGACGTACGCCTCGAGGTGGAGATAGAACTGGGATCTTTCCTTGCGGGGAAAAGCATCAACGACGTGCTGTGGCCTGCCAACTGTCTCGTGACGAAGATAGTGAGAGGAGAGGAGAGTATTATCGCCGACGGAGAGATGCGTCTCGAGCCGGGGGATATAATCGTCATCAAGGCTAATACCGACGACGTAGAGAAGACTTACGATTATATACTCGGAATGATAAAGTAAAACGACAGCGCGATCGCGTGCCGTATTTAATGAACAAAAAAACCGCCGTTCTGATGTGCACCTCCAAAAGTGTCTGACTTTTGGGGTGCACATCATTTTCGCGGAGTTTTTTACTGTTTTATACGTTTTGGTCGGGTCTTGGAAAGGCGTCTCCCGCGCCGAGCTTGCGCGCCTCTTTGTATCCTTCGTCCTTTTTATACAGAGTGAGGGAAGTCACGCCCTCTGACGAGCAGAGCGAGAGAGTTATCCTGCCTTTTTCCGTAACGGGGTGTCTCAGCACGCGTGCATCGCACGCAGAGACAGACCCGTCTACGCAGAATGCGGAATATGTGAATTTTTCGTCCTCGTAAGGCGCGTCGCCGCCTTTGAGTAATTTATGCAGACGGCTGCGTTCTACGCGGCAGGTGAAGTGACACCAGTCGTTGTCGGGCAGAGAGCACGCCGCGCCTTCGGGGCAGGGCGCGACGAGGCGCGCGCCTTTAGCGGAGAGGTAACTTCTGATCTCTCTTTGCAGAGAAAACGCCTGACGCGTGCCCGGTTCTATGATTACCAGCAGTTTTCCTGTCGCGGCAAGCAGTTTGTCGAGCAGCTTTTCGCGCGTTTTTTCTGTCATTTCATTAAGCGCGTAAGACGCGGTGACGAGATCGTATTTCTCGTCGGGAGAAAAGTCGATGACGTCGCTTTCTACCGTCTTTGCGTTGAGTCCGCCCGCTTCGCAGATCGTGCGGGCGAGCGATATCATCTGACGTTCGCGTTCAACCAGGGTGGCTTCTTTTATGCCGAACAGTCCGTGCGCCGCAAAGAAAGCCGCGCCCGTGCCTGCTCCGATGTCGAGCATGGACGAAAAATCTGCGCAGTCCGCTGTCGCTTTCAATGCCGAAAAGACCGCGCAATATGTGGCGGGCATACGCACGACGGAATAGACCGTCGCCTGAAGTTTGCCCGTAACGAGCCGCGCTCCGTCGCCTTTGTTGCCGAGGTATACGTCGGAAAGACGCGCCGAGGCGTGCTTGAGTTGCGTCGGACTGTAAGCGGACGCGAGTTTTTCGGTGGTTTCTCTGATAAAAGCGGGTAATTGCATCTTTCACCTCGTACATATTATAAACGACAAAAGGCGCCGTTTCAATATCCGCAAAAGAAAAAGCCCCTCGCGGGGCGTACATAGCGACAACGGGAAGCCCGTTTATCTGCCGAGTTTTACGTCTTCGACGTCAAAGACTTTTTCGCAAAGTTTTTCGGCATACAGCGGCTCGTGGCTGACGAGTATGACCGCGCCTTCATATGCTGCGAGCGCTTCAAACAACGCTTCTTTCGCGTTGACGTCGAGGTGGTTGGTCGGCTCGTCGAGTATGAGCAGGTTGCTTTCTCTCTGCATCAGCGCGCACAACTTTATCTTGACCTGTTCGCCTCCGCTGAGGTTGCCTATCGCCTTGGTCGCGAGGTCGCCCTTGATGCCCACGCCTGCGAGTTTTGTGCGTATGTCTTTGGCTGACATTCTGGGGAAGGTCTCGTTCATGAACGTGACCGCGTTGTAGCCGTAAGTCCTGAAGATCAGATCCTGTTCTATATAATTCACCTTGGCGTTGGGATTGTACGAAAAACCGCCCGATACGGGTTTGAGTTTGCCCATTATCGTCTTGAGAAGGGTAGTCTTGCCTATGCCGTTGGTGCCGCGTATCCACAGCTTAGTATCGCTGCCTACGGTAAAAGATACGGGAGGAAGTATCGCCTTGCCGTCATAACCGACTTCGAGATCTTTGACCTCGAGCAGTTTTTTTGTCACCACGAGGGTGTAGGGGAAGCTGAAGACGGGTTTTTCTGTGCTGACGGGTTTTTGCAGGACTTCTATGCGGTCGAGCATTTTTTTGCGGCTGTTAGCCATGCCCGCGGTCGCCGCGCGCGCCTTGTTGCGTGCGATGTAATCCTCCATCTTCTTTATCTCGCGTTGTTGGCGCTCGTAGCTGTCGGCGTACTGTTTCGCGTTCTGTTCGTGCTGGGCAAGGTATTCGTCATAATTGCCCCAGTATTTCTTGATCTGACCGTTTTCGATATTGACGATTATCTTGCATACGGCGTTGAGGAATACGGTGTCGTGCGATATGAGTATGAACGTGCCTTTGTAGGAGTCGAGGAATTTTCTCAGCCATTCGATATGCTCGAGGTCGAGGAAGTTGGTCGGCTCGTCGAGGAGCATGACGTCGAGGTTTTCGAGCAGGAGTTTGGCGAGCATCAGCTTGGCGCGCTGTCCTCCGCTCAGCTTGGAGATTACGGTGTCGTAACCGAAAGCGCTTATGCCGAGGCCTCCCGCTACTTTTTTGATCTGAGATTCGAGGTCGTAGAAATTCTCGTTTTCGAGCTGTTCCTGCATACGGCTGCTTCTCGCGATCATCGCGTCCAGTTTGTCGGGATCGGTCTCCTCGCCCATGGCTGCATACAGATTTTCGAGAGCCTCGCTCAGAGTGAAAAGATGTCTGAACGAGCCTTCGAGGTACTGCATCACGGTCTGGGAACGGTCGATATTCGCGTGCTGATCGAGGTAGCCGAAGCGTATGCCGGAGAGCCATTTTATTTCGCCCGCGTCCTGCGAAAGTCTGCCCGAAATAATATTCATAAAAGTGGATTTGCCCGCGCCGTTGAGACCGACCACGCCGATATGCTCGCCGTTGTTGACGGTGAGGTCTGCGTTGTCGAAAAGAACTTTGTTGTCGAATACGTGGGTCAGCCCCTTAATAGAGAGAATACTCATAGCAGGATTATTTTACAATATGCGGCGAAAACAGTCAACTTTTTTGCCGTCTGTATTGAAACGCGCGTCGCGCGACGCCGAGCTGTATGAAAATAAAGAACTTTCGTCGGCGAGTCATATGCGCGTGCATGATGGCAAAGGTCGTCTGCAAGGCGCGGCTAAAGAGCGGCGATCTGCGGTGCGGACGGGCAGGGAAAAAGATAAGAGACATAAGAGCGCGCCTGCGTCTGTGGGTTGCGCTTTTGCCGACGGGCGAGGAGCGACGGAGGGGCGTTCATGATCCTTTATGCACCGTCGGAGAGGCAAAAATTATTGACGTTTGCAGAAAGTTGTCGCGGCTTTTATGTCACGAAGAATACGAAAAAGCGTTAAACTTCTTTTCTTCCGCAAGGAGTATGGGGCAACCAAGAAAAATAGCGGAATTACGGCAAAATTCAGACAAAAAAATTGATATTGTATATTGAAAATGCCTGTCTTATTATGTTATAATAATTACAAGTAAAAACAAAGAGGAAGTCTGTATGGTAGAAAAATCCGACAAAAAAGAACTCAGCTTGCCCGTATACCTTTTTCACGAAGGAACAAACTACGAGGCATACAAACTTTTCTGCCCTTCTAAAGAAAAGAAAGGCAAAGAGAACGTATGGACTTTCAGAGTCTGGGCTCCGCACGCAAAAAGCGTCAGCGTAGTCGGAGATTTCAACAAATGGGACAGAGACGTCAACCCGATGACGAGGGAGGGCGATATCTGGGAATGCAGGATCGCGGGACTGGAAAACTTCGCAACATATAAATTCAGCATTCAGACAAAAAGCGGAGACATTCTGATGAAGTGCGACCCGTTCGCCGCTCATTCCGAGACCGCTCCCGCCAACGCTTCAAAGCTGTTCGAGTCGAGCTATGCCTGGGGCGACTCCAAGTGGCAGGACGCAAAGAAAAAATACGACCCGTATCACGCACCGATGAATATCTACGAGGTGCATCTCGGCAGCTGGCGCAGATACGAGGACGGCAATATTTATAATTACCGCAAGATCGCGGACGAGCTTAGCGCGTACGTAAAAGAGATGGGATATACGCACGTTGAGATACTTCCCGTCACGGAGTATCCTTTTGACGGAAGCTGGGGTTATCAGGTCACGGGTATGTTCTGTCCGACGTCGCGTTACGGCACGCCCGACGACTTCAGATACTTTGTCGACAAGATGCACAAAAGCGGCATCGGCGTTATACTCGACTGGGTGGTCGCGCATTTCCCCAAGGACGCGCACGGTCTTTACGAGTTTGACGGAGAGCCTCTTTACGAATACACCGACGAACTGAAAAAAGAGCACAAGGATTGGGGCACGCGCGTGTTCGACTACGGCAAGAACGAGGTCAGGAGCTTCCTTATCTCGTCGGCAAGCTACTGGGTCAACGAGTTCCACGTCGACGGCATAAGAATGGACGCGGTCGCAAGCATGCTCTATCTCGATTACGGCAGGAGAGACGGCGCGTGGCGCGCCAACGTTTTCGGCGGCAATTACAACCTCGAGGCGATAGATTTTATCAAACAACTCAATACGGAGCTTCTTTCCAAGCATCCGGGACTTCTGATGATAGCAGAAGAATCCACTGCGTTCCCGATGGTGACAAAGCCTGCATACGACGGCGGTCTCGGCTTTAATTTCAAGTGGAATATGGGCTGGATGAACGACATACTCTGTTACGTATCCGCCAACCCGTTCTTCCGCAAGGACATGCACGACAAAATCACTTTTTCCATCACGTACGCTTTCTCGGAAAACTATATTCTCCCCATTTCTCACGACGAGGTCGTCCACGGCAAAAAATCGCTGCTGGACAAGATGCCGGGAGAATACAAGGAGAAGTTCGACGGAGACAAAGCGTTCCTCGGGTTTATGATGGCGCACCCCGGCAAGAAATTGCTGTTTATGGGCGGAGAGTTCGGTCAGTTCATCGAATGGGATTATAAAAAACAGCTCGACTGGTTCCTTCTCGACTACGACAGTCATCGCAGTCTGCATACCTTTGTCAAAGACCTCAACGCATACTATCTCACACATAAAGAAATGTACGAGGAGGATTGCAGCTACGACGGCTTCAAGTGGATATGCGTAGACGACAATACTCAGAATATCGTCGCTTTCAAGCGTGAGGCGAAAAACGGCGACTACACTATCGCGATCGTCAACTTCAGCCCTGTCAGACGTCAGAATTACTGCCTCGGAGTGCCCGAGTTCAGGTATTACTAAGTGACGCTCGACAGCAACGCTCCCAAGTACGGCGGCAACTCGAACGTGCTGAGATACGAGCCTTTCGAGGGAAATATGCACGGCTTCGAGCAGTATATCAGCGTGGACGTCGCTCCCGACAGCGTGGTTTACCTCAAGGCGGGAAAAGCAAAAAAGAGAAAGAAAAAGGTCGAAAAGACCGCAACGACAAAAAAATAATAAACGTGTGGGCAAAACCACGATATATCTGATGAGGAGGAGAATATGTATTCCAACAAAAAAGAGTGTGTAGCTATGCTTCTCGCGGGCGGACAGGGTACGAGACTCTACAGCCTGACCGCGAATCTCGCAAAGCCGGCGGTATCTTTCGGCGGAAAGTATAAGATCATTGACTTCCCGCTGTCAAACTGCATCAACTCGAACATTGACACGATAGGCGTGCTGACTCAGTACAGACCGTTCGCGCTCAACCAGTATATCGGCAACGGTCAGCCGTGGGACCTCGACAGACTCAACGGCGGCGTATACGTTCTGCCGCCCTATATGAAGAGCGCAAAGTCCGACTGGTACAAGGGCACCGCCAACGCTATTTATCAGAACATCGAGTTCATCGACAAGTTCTCTCCCGAGTACGTGCTCGTACTCTCGGGCGACCATATATATAAGATGGACTACTCGCAGATGCTCGATTATCACAAGAAAAAGGGCGCGGCGTGCACGATCGCGGTCATCAACGTAAGCATAGAAGAGGCTTCGCGTTTCGGCATCATGAATACCAATCCCGACGGCTCGGTCTACGAGTTCGAGGAAAAGCCCAAGCAGCCCAAGAGCACCAACGCGTCAATGGGTATATACATCTTTACCTGGAAAGAACTCAAAAAGTATCTTATCGAGGACGAAGCGGACGAAAAGAGCAGCAACGACTTCGGCAAGAACATAATCCCCAATATGCTCAAGGACGGACAAAAACTGTTCGCGTATAAGTTCGACGGCTACTGGAAGGACGTCGGCACGATCTCCAGCCTCTGGGAGGCGAATATGGACCTTCTCGACAAGAAGAGCGGTCTGCGCCTCGAGGACAGCAGCTGGAAGATATACGCGAGAAACGCCGCAGAGCCGCCTCACTATATGGGCGATCATGCAGAAGTCGTCAATTCGCTCGTCACCGAGGGTTGCGAGATAGACGGCGTGATCAGGAACAGCGTCATTTCTTCCTGCGTTAAGGTAGAGGAAGGCGCGGTCGTCGAAGACAGCACCATCATGCCGGGCGCGGTCATCAAGTCGGGCGCGGTCGTAAGATACGCGATCGTCGGCGACGGAGCCGTGATCGGAGAGAACGCAAAGGTCGGCGATACCCAGACGGGTATGGTCAAGGGCGAGTGGCAGATCACCGTCGTCGGACCGGGCGCGGAAGTCAAGGCGGGTCAGATAGTTCCCGTCAAAGCAATGGTCGATTAAGGGAGGAAAGTATGAACAATCTGATAATGAGTATAGTTTTCGCAAGCGATAACGAAACCAAACTCAACGAACTCACTATTCACAGGACGACGGCGTCGCTTCCGTTCTGCGGCAGGTACCGCTTTATCGACTTTACGCTGTCCAACCTCGTCAACAGTAATATCACGACGATCGGCATCGTTACAAGAAGCAACTATTCGTCTCTGACCGACCACCTCAGAATGGGTCGCGACTGGGACCTCAACCGCAAAAACAGCGGTATAGCGATCTTCTCGCCCTATTCTTCCAACACTTCGCGCAGTATGTTCAAGGGCAAGATCGAGGCTATGTACGGCATAATCGACTACCTCGAGAGGGCAAATGAAGAATACGTCGTCGTTACCAACAGCAATATAGCGTCCAACATAGATTTCGAGGACGTTTACAGACAGCACGTCGCCAACGGCGCGGACATCACGATGCTGACCTATACGTCGCATCCGACTTCGTCCAAGAGAGTGCTCGTCGACAAGGATTTCACGGGCAGAGTAACGGGCGTAAGACTGACGTCCAATGCGTCCGAGGAACAGGCGGAAGTTGGTCTCAACATCTATCTCATCAAGAAAAATCTGCTGATCAACCTGATCACCGACTCCTACGAGAGAGGCAATCTCGACTTCGAGAAGAACATCATTCAGCAGAAGGCGGATTCTCTGTCTATATATTGCTATCACGTGGAGGGCTACGCGGCGATCATCGACGACGTCAAGTCCTATTACACGGAGAGCATGAGGATCCTCGATCCGGCGATAAGAAACGATCTGTTCTATCGCTACGGCAAGATCTTCACCAAGGTCAAAGACTCTGTACCCACCCTTTACAGAGAGGGCGCTGAGGTCAAGAATTCGCTCATCGCGGACGGCTGCGATATCGCGGGAAAGGTTGAAAACAGCATACTTTTCCGTGGCGTAGTGGTTGAACAAGGCGCGGTGATATCCAATTCGATAGTTATGGAAAACGGTCATATAATGAAGTATTCCGAACTAAAATATACGATAACGGACAAAGACGTGACCGTTACCGAAGATCAGACGATAGGAGGTTCTAATAACTACCCGGTCGTCATCGTCAAAAACAAAGTAGTATAATAAACAGGAGAAAGGATAATGGCTAAAAAAGCTCAGAAAAAGCCCGCAACAGAAAAATCCGTCGCAACTCCCGCCGCTCCCGCAAAGGAAGAGAAAAAAACCGTAGCGGAAAAGGCTGAAGAAACGGCAGTCAAAGTCGCCGCAAAGGTGGAAGCCGCCGTAGAAAAGGCAGAGAAGCAGGCTGAAAAGGTCGCGACCAAAGCTGAGGAGAAAGTCGCAGAGGTCGTAAAGAAAGTCGAAAAAAAGATCGCTCCGACAGCGGACAAAATCAAAAAAAAGAAGACGTCAAAAGCGAAAAAGCCTACTAAGAGCGACAAAGTAACGGTCGGAGAAGCCGTGAAAAAAGTTGCCGACGCGGTAGAAAAAGCGGTAGACACCGTTGCAAAAGCGGCAGAAAAAGTTGCTAAAAAGGCAGAGGAAAGCAAAGTTGCAGAAAAGGCGGCGGCAGTCGTCAATGCGGCGGAAGCAAAAGTCGACAAGCCTGCCGAAGCCAAGGTCGAAAAACCTGCGGCTCCCGCAGAGAAGAAGTATAAGAAAAAGGTGCTTTTCGTCGCGGCAGAGGCTTTGCCTTACGTCAAGACGGGCGGTCTCGGAGACGTCGCGGCGGCGCTCCCCAAAGCGCTCATCAAAGAGGATTACGACGTCAGAGTAGTGCTTCCGCTTTATTTCAATATCCCCGACAAATTCCGCACGACGATGCAGTATCTGGGATGCTGTTACGTCTCGCTTGCGTGGAGATATCAGTATTGCGGCGTATTTACGCAGAAATACGACGGCGTGACCTATTATTTCATAGACAACGAGTATTACTTCAAGCGCAACGGCATTTACGGTCACTATGACGACGCTGAGAGGTTTGCATTCTTCTCCAAAGCCGTGCTCGAAGCGTTGCCGATCATGGACTTTACGCCCGACATCATTCATTGCCACGACTGGCACACGGGTCTCACTCCCGTCTATCTCGACGTGTACTACCGCAATTCGCCCTATTGCAAGAGCGCGCGCACGGTATTCACGATACACAATATTCAGTTCCAGGGCAAGTACGGCGCCGATATATGCGACGACATCCTCGGACTTCCCGCGGACAAAAAATCGCTCGTGCTTTACCAGAACTGCGTCAATTACATGAAAGGCGCGATCGAATGTTCCAATAAGGTCACGACAGTTTCGCCGACCTATGCGGAGGAGATACTCAACAGCTATTTCAGCTTCGGGTTGCAGGACATACTCGGTGCGAGGAAATACAAGCTCAGCGGCATAATCAACGGTATCGACGTCGAAACCAACGATCCCGCTACCGACAAGGCGCTTTTCAAGAATTATACCAAGGATACCGTTGCCGACAAGGCGGCGAACAAGAAGGGGCTTCAGCAGATGCTCAACCTCGATCAGAACCCCGACGTGCCCGTGATCGGTATGGTCACGCGCCTCACCGAACAGAAGGGTATGGAGCTTATCGCCAACGTATTCGAGGCAATACTCTCCAAGGGCGTTCAGATGGTCGTGCTCGGCAGCGGAGACTGGAAGTACGAGTCCCTGCTCAAGGATATGCAGAAGCGCTTCCCCGATAAACTGCGTGCGGTGCTCGGCTTCTCTGGCGACCTTGCAAGCAAGATCTATGCGGGCGCGGATATCTTCCTTATGCCCAGCAAGTTCGAGCCGTGCGGTCTCAGTCAGATGATCTCGATGAGATACGGCACGATACCCGTCGTAAGAGAGACGGGCGGTCTCAAAGACACCGTCGTACCGTACAACGGCGCCACGGGAGAGGGCACAGGTTTCACCTTCTATTCTTACAATGCTCACGATATGCTTTACGCTATAGAGAGAGCGGTCGGCTTGTATTACGATTACAAGGACGACTGGAAGAAACTCGTGCAGAACGCCATGAGTCAGGACTTTTCCTGGAACAATATCTGCAAGCAGTATATCGCGTTGTACGAAAATCTGTAAAACGACCTTTTAACGCGTATCAATTACTATACAAAAGGTAAAATATAGTTTATAATACAATTTGTGCGATAAATTAAAGGCTTGTCTTACAGGGCAAGCCTTTGCAAAGTTTTTTTAACGGAGAATATATGGAACAAAAACTTAATACAAAGAAAATCGAAGAGATTTTGGAAATGAAATCTCAGACCTATTTCGGCAAGCCGCTCGCAGACGCGAGTCCCGCGCAGGCTTACCGCGCAGTTTGTATGGCGGTAAGAGACATTCTGACCGAAAAAAGACTTGATTTCAAAAGGAGAAGAAAAGAGCAAAAGACCAAACAGGTCTATTATATGTCGATGGAATTCCTTCTCGG
>CALWKV010000106.1 GCA_944381355.1 uncultured Christensenellaceae bacterium
TACCTTGCCGATTATTTTAACAGCAAAAGTGTAACAGATGTTTGACAAACCAACAATTTTCATTCGATTTAAAAACCGACCGTATTGACAAGCGTCGGAACTTATTGTAAAATAAAACTATTATACAGGCGTGCCGTTGCGCGTACACGCGCGACGGCATAATTCAGGATAAGGACGGAATTATGGAGAGATTGCCGATTTCAGCAATTGATACCGCCCCCGCAAAGTTTTTTGCATTCGGCAAAGCGCAGGCACGCGCCTGTGCCAAGAAGTTGTTTGCCCTGGACGGAGAAGAAAGAGAGCGCGCGGTCGTCGTGTGCAATGCGGCGGCGAAAAAGGAGCTGTCGTTTTTCGATTTCGGCGGATATGCGCCCGAGACGGTCAGAGCCGAGCAAGCGGCGGCGCTCGCATTGCTCTGGAAATATCCGCCTGCGCTTTTTCTCGGCAAAAATTCTTTCAATGCAGACGACGGCACGCTCAAGGACGGCGTGAGACCTGTCGTTGCTTTTTTCGGTTTTGACGAGACGGTCGCGGAGATATTCAAAGCGCTCGTCTCTACATTCGTTGCCTGCATATCGCAGGACGGCTCGATACGCGAAAAGCAGATCCCGATCCGTTTTTTTGTCAGAGGCAGACAGCGCGGACAGGTGACGGGAATGCCTTATTTTTCGGCGGCGGAGCGGCTTGCGGCATGCGAGGAGCATTCAGATCTTTATTATGAGCTTCCCGGGCTTCCTTGCGACGTGACCGCGACAACGGCTTCCGATGAAAAAGCCGTAGCTTTGCTTGCGGCGGAGAGGACTTGCGTATGGGCGGTTGTTGCGCGCGGCAACCGCGAGCGAGCGGGAAAGATCAAGTGTCTGCTTGAAAGAGCAGGTGTAAAGCACGTTGTATTTTATGCGTCCGAAGTCGGTGAAGAAAATTATCGCGGAGCCGTCGGATTCGACACGGGAGAGCAGTGCGCGGACTTTTTTCTGCGTGCCGAAAGAATGGCTTACGTCAGAAATCTCGTTTACGACGCAGAGGCGTCAAAAGGCGGGGACAGTTACTTAAAGGCGCTCGACGATGCCAGAAAGAAGTGGAAACAATCTGCGTTTGACAGGGCGTCTGAGATAAAGAGGGATTCCAATCTGTATGCGTCGGTTGCGATAAGGCAGATCCTTCTCACGGTCGGTTTCGACTGTGCGGAAACGGGAGAGGACGCAAAGGCGGAGTTTGACGAAATATACGACGAGGGAAATCCGCGCGTAAGAGACTACAAGGGGGTCATTGTGTACGACAACGCGACCTGCGCGAGAAAGAGCCTAAGAACGGCGCTTGCGGAGAGGGAACATCTCAGGTGGAATGCTTATATGTTTGCATCGGGAGTGAGTCCCGCGACCAAGGAAGAATACCGTACGGTCAACAAGAACGTTTTGCTCGGCGCGGGCAGACATATCAATCTGACCACCTGGAGAGGACTTGAAGATTTCAGAAAGGAAGAAGCGCGGGCAAAAGGTACGGACGAGGAAAGCACGGACGTGCAGAGATACGATTTTCAGCTTGCGGACGAAGCGGCGTTCATACTTGAAAACAGCGGTTTCAGAATTGTACGAGGGGAGGAAGTGCCGATATGTTGATATCCATATATTTGCTTATTGCGGTAGCGACGGTCGCATCGTGGTTTATAGATTCGTCCAACATGAATCTTGCCGCTCATGCGCTTGCATTGGGAGTGGCAAGAGGATTTTTCACCGTCTTTATATTTTATATCGCGTTTATCTGGCTTTATTTCAGACTCAGAAAAATCTGGCAGAAAAGGTATGCGGCAGAAATTCTCGTGATAGGCATCGTGATCGTGCTTAGCGTGGTCGGCAAGATGCTGATATCCTATTTTACGGAAGTCGGAAGCCTGACGTTCGTCGACGTTCCGCGCGACGCCTGGGACAATACGGCTAAGTTCTATTATGCGGTTTATCAGGCGCTTGGCGGTATTTCGTTCGAGGGACTTGCAGAGTACGAGATGTACGAGACGTGGCGTACCATGATTTATGCGGGCGGGTCGGTGCTTGCGGGTGCGGTCGCTATCAGCATCCTCACTTTCAGTATCAGTTACGAGATATACAGCTTTTTCGCCTGGTTCAGTTTTCGCGGCAGGAGCAGGGCAAAGATATACATATTCACCGCCGTTACCGAAGATGCGGTCACGCTTGCTCACAGTATAGACCGGTTCAACAAGGAAGAAAAGAAAAAACAGACTTTCAGAAAGTGTCTTGACGACGAGATAAACATAGCGTCGCTGCGCAAAAATTGGGAAAGCAGGAAATATCTTTCTTTCAAGGAGGCAGAACAGGTCCTCTGCGAAAAATCCGAAAACGGCGCGGATCTGCCGCCCAGGGCGTTGGTCGCGGTATATTGGGCGGCGAGGACGCTCAAAGCGGTTGTCGCATGTTTCCCGCTATATGTGCGCGCGTTTCTCGAATATGCGAGACGTCACAGACACATAATCATATTCCTCAGGACGGAAGGAGAAGAAGGTTTCGATGCCAAGAATGCGTTGCACGCGGACATAATGCACTCGGGCTTTCTGTTCATGAGTTACAATCCCGGCAAGAAAAACAAGTCGATCGCGAGATTTCTCGCCATAAAAAAATCCAACGATTTCTGTATCTGCGAGCAGGGTAAAAACGGAAACGACAACGTGGCGGAAAAATACAGAAAGAACATGATGCGCGGCAAAGTCGCCGAAGTGCACGTTTTTGCGCTCGACTGGGAAAAGGACAAGACGAGCGAAAACGACAACGTCGTAGCAGAGGATATTGCAAGAAGCGCGCGCGAAGTCTTCTGCAAAGGCATAATAAGACAGCGGGTGAGGAGGTTCGTTTGCGAGAAACAAGCGCTTAGAATATTGAAAAACGCTGACGCCAAGGAAGTGGAGACGATGAACGGAAATATCGCCGAAAGTCGCAAAGACGCTTTCGTGTTAGTAAAAAAATTGATGGCGAAAAAATTGGTCAGCAGAGTCGTCGTCAACTATCATTATCTTCTCAGCGAGGAGACAGATTTCTCCAACGTGGATATGCGTTTTGACAACGAACTCGCAAAATTCCGCAAGAAGGATTTCGTCGATAAAAAACACGTTGATTTTCTCGCGATCGCGGGAAACGAGGCGTATGACAATATAGGCGGCAGGAAAGACGGAGAATATGCGGCGTTTTACGGCAATTTCAAGCGTCATTTCAGGCTCAACGCGCTCAACGAAGCCAATATGGCGGCTATGCTATACGTGAAGGCAAAAGGAGAACTCGTCAGGAGTTGCCCCGATCTTTACAGAGACGAAGTGGAAGGCAAAGAATACAAGGCGATGATCATCGGCTTCGGTCTCAACGGTCAACAGACCATGAAGGCAGCTTACATATTTTCGGCGGCGGGAAGATTCTCACAGAACAGAAAACATACCGGATCACCTGATGAGGACTGGAACGAAATGCTGAGAAATTCTCCGTTATCCATTTATAAGGCGCAGCCTTTCAACGCAGACGTATACGACAAGAACGCCGCAGAACTCGGAGGACTGTTCAAAATGAAAAACCCCGGGTTCACAGTCGAGCTGCCGTCGGACAGATACTCGTCGGCTAACGGCACGAACGCGCCCGACAGCGCGACTATACGCAGAAACAATATCTGCGATTACGCGCCCGTTGCCGTCAGGCTGTATCAGGAATCGGCATACAGCGACTCTATACTCAGGATGCTGGACAAAAACCTCGGCGAAAACAAAAGCGATTACAATCTGATCGTCATTGCTCTCGGCGACGACGACAGCAACGTCAGCATTGCAAATGCACTGCTCGAGGATTACAAACACGAGTTTGAACCGATAGGGAAAAAGCAAAACGGCAAAAGGCAGGTGTTTGCCGTCAATCTGCGCGACAAGCTCAATTACGACCGTATCAACTGGTGCAGGAAGGACGAAGACGATTATCCCGGTCTCAAAGTCGTGATCTTCGGCGCCGCCGAGGATATGTACAGCTACGAGAATGTCGTCGATCAGACCGCGGCAAAGATATGGAACAGAGGATATGTCGCGATACAGAACGCCGAAGTGTTGTATGCAGGAGTGATCGAAGAAGATATCAGGAATGTCGTGCTCGGTTGCGATTGCGCAAATGCAGGCAAATACATAGACGTAATGTCGACGGCATCGACCGATGCGGCGCAGATAGAAATAGACTGGATGTCGGCAAGCCGTGACAGAATGTATGCGATGACCTCAAGCAAATATGCTTCTGCCTTCAGTCCGTTCGCCGCAGAATATTGCAGGATACTTGAGAAAAAGACGAAACGCGTGTCGGATGTATGTCTGAAAGACGTATCGTTTGAGACCGTGATCAGGATGGGCGCGGTGGAGCACGACAGGTGGGTAAGATTCGTGCTCAGCAACGGATACGTCAAGTCACAAGTTAAGAGCAAACATGCCAAGATGCATTGCGACATAGTACCTTACAATCAGCTCTCATCACAGCCCAACGACATAACCAACGTGATCAACGCGCTGGCTACCGAGCAGGCGCGGAATACGCTCGACGCGAGGGGATAACTACCGTTCCGTCTATGCGGCGGGCAAACACTCGTACCGAGGAAGAAGCAGAGGAAGAAAACATGAAGATAATATTCAGATTTACAGAATCCGACAAGGAAAAAGTCGAAAAAATATTGATCTCGACGGCGGCGTTTATCAGAGACGTCCTCGATTCTTACGATATCGATATTGAGAAGGACGGAACGATCGTATGCGAATCGCAAGAGCTCGATATGGTCACCGAAGAACAGGCGCGCAAAATAAAAGACTATCTGAGGGATAACGGCTTATGCGTCTCGGTAGAATGCGAGTATAGCGATCTTGAGAAGTTTTTGCGTGCAAAAGAGGGAAAGGCGGACGTCGACTTTTTCGCCGACGGCGACGAAAAAGACAGCGGAAGCGGAGAAGAAGATGTCTCCGCAAAGCAAGGATGGGTGTTCGACGTCGAGGCGCTGGTCGACAAATGGAAGAAAGCGCAAGCCGACGGCAAGACGGAGCGTCCCGAAAAAGAAAAACTCACGTTCGGGCAGAAACAGCGCAATATAGCCGCGCTCAAGACGGCTTTGCTCGGCGAGGTAAAAGGACAGCAACACGCCGTGGACGCGTTCGTCAGGGCGTTTTTCGGCGCAGAGACGCTCGTAGCCAAAGAGCACAAGGGACCGCTTGCCACGTTTTTGTTCGCAGGACCTCCGGGATGCGGCAAGACCTATCTTTCGGAATGTGCTTCGCGTTTTATCAAAGACAGGAAGTTTGCCAGATTCGATATGTCCGAGTATGGCGAATGGGGCGCGAGCGTAAACAACGGTCCTATAATGGGTTTCGTTGCCGATAATCCCAATGGTATACTTCTTTTCGACGAGATAGAAAAAGCGTCGACCGCCAATCTCAGAATGTTTTTGCAGATACTCGACTCGGGTATGATAAGGACGGGCATGGGCAAAGAAGTGAGTTTTAAAGACACGATACTCATATTCACGACCAACGTCGCGAAAAATCTTTACGACGAAGAAGAAAGCGGCAACCTTTCGGGAGTCAGCAAAAGCACTATTATATCCGCGCTCGAAAGCGACACAAATCCGCTCAACGGCAAGCCGTATTTTCCGAGAGAACTCGTATCGAGATGGGCAAAGGGTACCGTCGTGCTGTTCAACAGGCTGGAGCCGTACGCGCTCAAGGAGATCGTACTCAAAGAACTGGAGAGCAGACTGGCAACGGCAAGGGCGAACACAGGACTGACTATCGAATGCGATACGGACAAGATTGCGTCGCTGATAATGTATTCCGCGGGAGGAGCCGCAGACGCGCGCGCGATGGTCGGCGAGGCAAAGAGATTCGTGGAAAGCGAACTGTTCGACGCGGTAAGTCAGCTGACGCGCAGAAATATGGACGTGGACGCGCTCAAAAAGATCTGTATAGACGTAGATTACCGCAGATCGCCCGTCAGACAGCTTTTTGAACAGACAGACAAACTTCCGCTTCTCTTTGCGGCGGAATCGCGTTACGGCAAAGAGATCAAACGCGTATCGGGCAAGCAAGGCAGGATAAAAGTGATGTTCGCGCAAGACCTCGCTTCGGCGATCTCGTCCTGCGACGGCGAAGTTGGCGCGGTGGTGCTCGACGTTCTGCTCAAGGAGAAAAATCCGACAGGCAGACCGAGCGACCTTGAGGACGTCGTTTCCGTCGGAGTAGAGATATTCGAATATCTGACGACCAATCATCCCGATATACCCGTGTACGTCCTCAACGACGAGGAGAGGGGCTTCGACGATGCGGAATTCGATACTTTTCTCGCGAGAGGAGCGAAAGGCATACTGCATTTCAGAAAGGACGACGACGCTTATGTCGCGGAACAGATCGAGTTCGTCAGGAGCTCCACCGTCACGGGCAACAGCTTTTACAAGATGGCGAAAGGCAGTTACGTGCTGTGTTACAACTGCGCTCAGCAGATAGAGGATAACGGCGCCGCGATACGCATTACAGTGCGCAGACTCGAGAAAAAACGTGCCGTAAGAGCCGACGACGTGAACAGCCTTGTAGCCGACGTCAGCAGACCCAAGACAAAGTTTTCGGACGTTGTCGGCGCGACCGAAGTCAAAGAGGCGATGAAGGCATGCGTCGACTATCTTCTCAATCCGAAGAAGTTCGCGGGCAGCGGATTGAAACCCCCCAAGGGCATATTGTTGTACGGACCTCCCGGCACGGGCAAGACCATGCTCGCCAAGGCTCTCGCGGGAGAGACAGACGTAGCGTTTATAGAAAAGAACGGTACGGAGTTCTTTAAGAAATACGTCGGAGAAGGTCCCGAGTCTATCAGGAAAACGTTCCGTACGGCGAGAAAATACGCGCCGGCGATAATTTTCATCGACGAGGTCGACGCTTTTGCAAACAAGAGGAGCGGATCCGAGTTCGTTTACTACAGAGAACAGCTCCTCACGACTTTTCTGTCTGAAATGGACGGTTTCAAGAGCAATCCCGACAAGCCGGTGATACTCGTTTGCGCGACGAATTGTTCGATCAAAGAAGGGACATCCGATTCCGGAATAGGAGGAGTGCTCGACCCGGCGTTCGTCAGACGCTTCGACAGGAAGATACTCGTCGGGCTGCCCGAACTTGACGACAGACGCGCGCTGATACGTCATTTTCTCAGACTGTGCGGCGCAGACGTATCTGCGCTCGAAAAGGGCATAGACGTTCTCGCCAAAAAGACCGAGGGATACAACAACGACGCTTTGAGACAGCTGATAGAAAACCTCGTCAAGGCGAAAGGCGTAAAGAACGTCACCGTCAGGGATCTCGAGGAGGCATACGACGGCGAGGAACACGGCAAGGAGAAAAAACGTTCGGACGAGGCACGGCTCCGTACCGCGAGGCACGAAACGGGGCACGCTATAGTCTCCTGGGCGTGCGGCAGGATCCCGTCTTACGTCACGATAATCTCACGCGGCGACTACGGCGGATATATGATGACCTTCGACGAGAACGACATAACGGGGCTCAAAGCCGAGATACTCGACAGGATCTGTTGCGTTCTGGGAGGCAGAGCGGCGGAGCTGGTATATTACGGAGAAGAAGGCGGACTCAGCGCAGGACCGTCGGCAGACCTGCAAAGTGCTACACAGCTTGCAATGCGGTTGGTCGGCAACTGGGGAATGTCCGACGGCAGACTCGCCGTTACGGACGGTTTCGGAGACGTCGTCAAAAAAGAAGTGTACGATGAGGTCAACGCGATTCTGCTCGCACAATGCGAGCGCGCGGAAAACGTCATCCGCAAACATAAAGAAGCCGCAGACAAACTGGCTGAAGCGCTGCTGGAGTACAACAGCATCGACGGACACGAGATAACAGACATTCTCGGGCAACCTGCGTCTGAAGGCAAGTGATCTGAATATATAATGCACCCGTTTTTAAAACGGGCAATGAGGTGATTTATGAACAGCGATACAGATAAAAAAATGTATATAGACGTTGTATTCTGCATAGACGTATCAATGAAGAACAGACACGTGCTCAGAGAGATCAGGATGGCAATCGCAAAATTTCCCTCAAAGGTCAGGCAAGAGCTTGATTGTGCAGGAAAAGAAGTGGGCGCGATAAGAGGCAGGATTGTTATTTTCGGTTCTGAAAAAGGAATACGTAATATTCCTGCCGACGGCTCATTCGTTACCGACAACGGCGACGGAACGGGATTTTTTCAGATGTTAAAGCAACAAACCGACGTGGAAGGCAAGGAGTGTGCGACAGACACTTTGCAGGCGGTTCTGCAGGCGGCGGAGTCGGACTGGACGAAAGACAAGGCGTATGTCAGACAAACCGTAGCTGTCTTTACGTCTTCAGACTTGAGTGCGGACGATGCCGGAAAAGAAAAGGCGGAAAAGTTCGCCGGGGCGTGGGAATACGTGTTTAAAGAAAAGGCGTCCGCCGTCGATCGGGCGATGCTTTACGTATGGACGACAGACGAGAACAAGTGGAAAGACATAGCATATAGTGTCGGCAGCGTTGCGTTGAAAAAACAGGGTGTCAGAATGTACAACGACAGTTTTTACGATCTCCCGTACTGGGCGGCTTGTCCTCAGAATGATATTGAAAGACTGAAATTCATTGTCAGACGCAGCCGAAAGTAAATGTCAAGCGGTTTTTGTAAACTGTTTGTAAAAACCAATAATTATATCGTATAAAATATTGACATTCATATCCAATAGTGATAAAATTCTGTTTACAGAGGCGGGGATATCCCGTCGCCCCCGTGCAGATCGGGCATGATTATCGGAGGATAGAAATGTAGGATTATTTTATCGGCAGCAGAAAAATCCAAAGTGATATTGACAACGGTACGTTGTAATGGTATAATTTTTTTGACAGTTTGACAAAGGAGGAATATATGGTCGAAACAAAGGAATATTGCGTTGATATAGTGTTCTGTATCGACGTTACGGGAAGCATGTCCCCTATTATCGATAAAGTAAAACAGTGCGCGCTTGATTTTTATACGGATACGAGGAGAGAACTTGACTCCGCAGGCAAGACGGTGAGTCAGCTCAGAGTCAAAGTGATCACTTTCAGAGACTTCGGTTGCGACGGCGCGGGCGCTATGGATCAGTCCAGATTCTTTACGCTCGACGATGACAAGACGGAATTTGAGTCCTATATAGCGGGTATTACGGTACGCGGCGGAGGCGACCCTCCGGAGAATGCACTCGAAGCTATCGTGGAGGCGATCAGAAGCGACTGGACGCTCGAAGGTCTCAAGAGACGTCAGATCATCGTCGTATTTACCGACGCTCCCGCTCTCAAGCTCGGAGAGAGAAAAGATGCTCCCAATTATCCGTTCGAGATGCCTGCTACGCTTGACGATCTTGAGCTTATGTGGCTGGGCAGCGAGCCGTTCGGCGCCACCACGTTTGACCCCGAGGCTGCGAGACTCGTCATATTCGCGCCCAAAGCCGAGCCGTGGACAGAAATCGATGCAAGGTTCGACAGAAAGTGGTACACCGAGGTCGACAGCGGCAAAGGCCTCGCCGACATCGACATGAAGCAGGTCATCGACCTGATCGTGCGTTCGATCGCGGCTATACGGCAGTAATCGTATACAATATTGTCACAGAGCCGTCTTTTGCGACGGCTCTGTTTGTTGAGAGGGAGAGACGATGAAGATCACGGTAAATGTGCAGAGAAAAAACAAACAGGGTTTTTTTATCGGTGAAGACGCCGCTCCGTACGCAGCGGACGATATGGTCATAGTAGCGGACGGACTGGGAGGAACCGGAGGATTCGTCCATCGAGAGATGAATCCTGCGTTTTTTGACGAAGAAAAGTTTATCGGCATGATTTTGTCCGTATTTCCCGACGCTCAGGAAGACGGATTGACGGCTACTTACGCAAGGAAGGCATTTTCTGATATTTTTACGGAAAAGAGAGCGAGAGAAAGCGGATATTTTGCGTCGCGTTTTGCCGTTACCGCAATGCTTTACGCAATAAAGGAAGCGAAGATCTTCGGCGTCGAAACGTTTTTGAGACCGCAGAACGAGTCCGATGCGCAACTTGCGGATGCTATCGCAGATTATCTGACCGAGGCGATGACGAAACTTGGCGACGCGATTGGACTGGACGCAAAGCTGATCAACAGAGACCAGTATTTTTTGCCGACGACGCTGACGATGGCTGTTTTCGGCAAGAGAAGCGACGGCAAAATCGACGTCGTTACGCTCAATGCCGGCGACTCGCGTACGTATTGCTGGGGAAGCAAAGGACTCAGAGCGCTGACGCAGGACAATGTCGATGCGGCAACGAACGTCATGAACAATCTGGTGTGTCTGACCGCAAAATTCACGCTGAATATCAGAAGATTCGTGCTCGATACCCCGTGCGCGGTGTTTTCCGCTTCGGACGGAGTGCACGATTCGATGTCTTTTCAGAACAATCTGTATTTTGAAGCGACGCTGTGCAGGCTGATATCTGAGAGTAAGGAAACAAAAAGTCAGACAAGCGTTGCAGAGACGGGGCAAACGGACGACGGGCAAGCGGCGACACAGACGCAGGTATCCGAAGCGGAGACAATAAAGGAAACAGACGGACAGTCGCAACATCCGGTTGCAGAGCAGGAGGATAGAAGCGTTGATACAGAGTCGACTTTCTGCGACGATGAACAGAAGAAGGCGGACGCATGTGCGGAGCATATAGCCGAAGCGTTTTTCAGGACATACGGCTGTCACGACGACAGCAACACGATCGCAATGACGCTGATAGGTTTTAAGGATTTTGAGGAATTTGTCAAGACTGCAGACAACAGATTCAACGCGATAAGATCTGCTCATCAGGAGTGGGATAAGTATCTGAATTACAGAGCTGTGCTTCGCAGTATGGAGAGCAGAATAAACAGAGAAATACTGACCAATCTCCTGGTCAATTGCAGAGACGATATCGCAAGGGTCGTCTCGGCGGAAATGAAAGGCAACGCACCGACGGCAGTCAGGGCGGCGAAAAAGAGCAAGATCAGCGATTTTCGGTTCAGTGCGACAGAAAAAAGGGTGAGATCCCAAGAAGAATTGGTCGCCGACATTATGGCAACGGCTTATGCGGATTATACGCCTAAGGTAGTCCCCGCGGATTTTCTTTCCTATGATGAAATCAAAAAAAAGACTTACGATAAGAACATAAGCAATTACTGGTATAAAAACGGCGCGCGGTTGGTATGCGAGTGTATAGCCGGCGTCGGAACGGGCAAAGAGCTGGATTTCAATATGAAGCCGATGCTGCTGCCCAAGGTTATGGACGACATTGAGAACGTTTACAGTCACGCGTATAAAGTGTATCACGAACTCTGCGATATGATAAACGCGTACGACAAGGGATACGGAGAACTTATAAACTAAAGGAAAAAAATATGGATATAAACGGTTACGAAGTAAAAGCATGGAGCAACGCGACAAGCGGAGAAATCGCGATCGGCATAAAAAACGGAAAGCAGTATATTCTCAAGAAATACAACGTTGCATACAAACCGCACGAAGGGTGTTCGGCAAAACTCAAGGCGATCAAAGAAAAAGAATTTAACAGATTTATCGAGAGACGTTTGCAGATCAACAGGGCGACTGCGTCGGTAAAAGATCCGACGGTGGTCTGCGTTTCGGATTCGTTTGTATACGAAAACATGCTTGTCGAAGTCAGCGAGTTCTTGACCGGAGTCATGGATACGGGGAGAGTTTCAAGACTTCCCGTTGATGTGAAGATCGAGGCAATAAAGTCGGCTTTCCGCGCGATAGCGCTGATGCATTCCGCAACGGTGATCCACTCGGACATCAAACCCGGCAACCTGCTTTTCGTAAGAGAAGGAAGTGCGGTGTCGGCAAGAGTGATAGATTTTGACAACAGTTATATGCTGTCTGAAAAGAGTACGATAAAAGCTATAGGCGGAGACAACTTTTACGTTGCGCCCGAAGCGCAGATCGCAGGTCCCTGCGGCAGTCCCTCAAGGGAAAAGCTGGATCTCAAGTCAGACGTTTTTTCTCTTGCGCTTACTTTGTACGAATATTTTACGGGCAAAAAATTCGATACCGGAGTGAAAGGGGTGACCGAACCCTGGCAGGTGATAATCGCGGGCGGAAAACTCAAAGTGGGGAACGAAGTTCCCGAGCCTTTGAGAACGATATTCGAAAAAATGCTCGAGGCAGAGCCGAACGACAGATTTTCTGCGCGAGAAGCGTACGATATAATGTGCGGCACGGCGTCCGTTTCTGTTGCCATTCCTTCGGTTTCGGCAACGTCTGATGCGTCTGTGCCTAAAACCGCGCCCACAGCTTCCGCTTCTGCGGCAAGCGCGGCCAGGGGCAGCGGAAAACTCGTGGATCCCGACGACGGTCTGCCTTCCGATATCCCGTGGCCGGAGGACGGCATAGAATTTGTGCCGGAAACCTTTTCGGCAAAAGGTTTTGTGAGCGTAGCGAGGAAGATGGATTCGGTTTCCCGCGAGCGCTATTACAAAGTCGAGACTACGAGAGGTTTTTGCAGAAATCTCAAGAAAGAGCAACTCATGGCGCTCGGGTGCGCCAGACCCGCAACGTCAGCGGCGGCAATGCCGTTAAAAACTGCAACGGCAGTTGCTCCGTCAAAACCTGTTGAGTCCGTCCCTGATACAAAACATCACGATCACGTCGCAGATCCTTCCGTAGCCAGGTATGCAACACGGTGTGAAGTCTGCGAGCCGTGGGAAGGCGATCCGATTGAGTTTGACGTCGACGCGCTTACAGGATTCGGATTTGTCAAGGTAGAAAGAACAAGCGGCGACAGGAAGGATTACAAACTCAGTTACGGCAAAAACGTTACGGTAAAAAGCTCGAAGAAGTGTGTTGAGGAAGGATATGCAAAGCCTGTCGTCCTCGCTCCGCCTCGCAGCTTGGCCGTAAAAGATTGCGGTGAAAACGTGCTTTGGGAAGGAGACAAGGGCACGATCGATCCCGAAGTTGTCAAAAAACTTTCTATCATAAGGATCGTACGCTGTGAAGTTGACGGCAGAAAGCGTTACAGGATAGAAGCCGAAAAGACATCGGCATACTACAATCCGGAAGCCGTACTCGATTACAGCAGTCTGAGAATGCTGGGCATTATCAAAGATTGACGCACAAAAAACAGAAAGAAAACCGCTCCCGAAGTTTTTGAGAGCGGTTGGTTTTTCTGGTAAAAGCGGGTTGAACAACAAGCGATTCAGCATTCGGAAACAACTAAAAAACGAAATACGCGCCATTTTAGTTGCAAAATAAACTCATTTATGGTAAGATTGCTTTTGCAATAAAAATAAACGTGCAGAGATGGCTGAGCTGGCCTAAGGCGCACGATTGGAAATCGTGTGTACGGTAACACGTACCGAGGGTTCGAATCCCTCTCTCTGCGCCAAGCAAAAAACCGAGGTAATACGCCTCGGTTTTTTGCTTGACAGCAGGAGAGGGATACCCGAACCCTCGTCATAAGCAAAGCGTTGACAGGGTGCGGCAATCCGCGTAGCGGTTGCTTTCGCGGTTAGCAGAAATAATCAACTTACGCAGAAAATTGTTGAGCGAAACGATCCCGAAACGCGTTCTATTTTCGTTTGACTAATGTTCAAAGAATAGACGCTTACAAGCGTAGCCAAAAAGCTTATGAGGAACTTTTGAACCGCATAAAATCTATAATTAAAATTGAATCTTAATTTTACATATGCTTAAATTTGGCTGAGTATAATAAAAAAGGCGTTTGAAAAACGCCTTTTTTATTTGATTTAAAAATAATTGAATGAGGTATCAATCTATGTTGGATTATAACTTTAATAAATATCATAAGAAATAGAGTAATGGTTGTTTACCAATGAAGACATTTAAAATTTAGATATTAAACCTCGTATTATTTTCACACTTTATTGCAGATACTAACGAAAAAATCGGGAGGTCTGTATGGACGGACAGAGTTACAAACTGGCGACAAAGTGCGCTAAGGGAGCAAAGATGGGCGCTACGGCGCTTTCACACATGGCGGATTATTGTGAGGACGGCAAGGTAAGGGAGACTATGAGAGAATATGTCGTCAAGCACAGAAATCTTGCCAAAGAGATAGACGGCGCGATTGCGGGCGGAGGCAAACAGCCCAAGGACGTGGGAAAGATAGCAGAATGGTTTGCACTCAAGGGTATCGAGTTCAAGTTTGCAGGAGAGCACGACACGCAGGCTGTAGCACGTTCTGCCGTGTCGGGCGCAGACAAGGCTATCGAGACGTTGGAAAGAGAAGCGAGGACTTATTCGCTTGCCGATCCCGAGGTCTGCGACTACGTCAGACGCACGATAGAGCTGGAGCGGGATTTCAAAGATGATATGGCTACGGCAATGCAGGGCAAGTCGTAAGCGTACGACAGCCAAGATAGGAGCGGGCGTGCATTGACATTTTTCCGGCAATCCTATATAATAAAATCCAATGACGGAGAGGAGAATAAAAATGGATTGCGAAGAAAACAAGAAAGAATTTATAACTATTTTCAACAATGCGGTCAAACGTCCGGGCGCAGACAAATTTCTCGAGTGGCTGAGCAAGTCTGATTTCTTTTACGCTCCTGCGAGCAGTAAATTCCACAACGCGTTTGAGGGCGGACTTTGCGAGCACAGCATCAACGTCTGCAAACGGCTGAAAATGCTTGTCGAACAGGAGAAGAAACTGCACGCCGCCAACGATGCCGTAACGGGCATAACTGACGAGAGCATAGTTATATGCGGGCTTCTGCACGACGTGTGCAAGGCGAACTTTTATAAGGTGGAGTACCGCAATCAGAAGAAAAACGACGTCTGGGAAAAAGTGCCTTATTTCGCGATAGACGAAGATCTGCCGTACGGACACGGAGAAAAGTCTGTGTATATCGTCAACGGCTTCATGCGTCTGACAAGAGAGGAAGCGATGGCGATCAACTGGCATATGGGCGGTTACGATACCAGGGTAAAGGGCGGAGACTACAGCATTTCCAAGGCGTATGAAAAATACCCTCTCGCGGTACTCACGCATATAGCGGACATCATGGCATCCTATCTGGACGAAAAAATAGGGATCAATTGAAGGGGGCGGATATGAGAAAGACAGATATAGCGATCATAGGTGCAGGCACTGCGGGAATGAGCGCCGCAATATACGCAAAACGCGCAGGCAAAGAAGCGGTCATGTTTGAGGGTTATATGCCCGGCGGACAGATAGTCGTGACTCCCGAGGTGGACAATTATCCCGCCCTCGGCAAGGTCAGCGGTTACGATTTTGCGATGGGGCTTTTCAATCAGGCGACTCAACTCGGCATAGAGATGATAAGCGCAGAGGTCATAGAGGTAAGCCGCAAGGACGGCGGTTTTCTGATCGTGTACGACGGCGGAGAGCTTATGGCGAAAGCGCTTATAATCGCCACGGGTGCGAAAAATCGCAAACTCGGTGTTAAGGATGAAGAAAGATTGACAGGTTCAGGCGTATCGTATTGCGCAACCTGCGACGGCGCGTTTTTCAAAGGCAAGACGGTTGCAGTGATAGGCGGCGGCAATACGGCGTTCGAGGATGCAGAGGTGCTTGCGGCGCTTTGCGCGAAAGTTTATCTCATACACCGCAGAGAGGGCTTCAGGGCAGAGCCTGAAAAGGTCAAAAAGGTCAGAAATCTGCCCAACGTCGAATTTATCCTCAACGCAAAGGTAAGCGCCCTCAAAGGAGACGACAAGGTGGTCGGAATAACGCTTGAGGACGTGCATAGCGGAGAAAAGAGAGATCTCGCGCTGGACGGAGTATTCGTCGCCGTGGGGCAGAATCCCAGCACAGAGGTTTTCAAAGATCTTGTTCAAAGAGACAAGGCGGGATATATCGTAGCGGGCGAGGACTGCATCGCGGCAGACGGAATATTTGCGGCGGGCGATTGCCGTACCAAGAAAGTCAGACAGCTTGTTACCGCGGCGGCGGACGGCAGTGTTGCGGCGCTTGCGGCCAGCGAGTACTGCAGCAGGGACTGAATTTATGGAAATAAATGAGAAAAACGGCACGAAACGCAATCTGTTTTTGCGTTTCGTAGCGTATTATAAACCGCACAAGGCGACTTTTGCGCTCGATATGCTCGCATCGCTCGTTTTTTCGCTGTGCGGTCTTTTTTATCCGATACTTTCGAGACAACTGCTCAACGTGTCCGTTCCCGAAAAGCGCATAAACGAGGTCATTATTTTCGGATTGGTGCTGCTAGTCGTTTACATAATCCGCGCCGCGATGAATTATTACATCAGCTATTACGGGCACGTAATGGGCGTGAAAATGCAGGCGGCGATGAGAAGCGACCTTTTTGCGCATCTTCAGAAATTGCCTTATTCTTTCTATGACAACAACGAGACGGGACAAATAATGTCGAGAATGACCAACGATCTGTTTACGGTTTCGGAACTTGCGCACCACGGACCCGAGAATCTTTTCATTTCGACTTTTATGATAGTCGGTTCTTTTGTCTATCTGTGCACGATAAACTGGATAATGGCGCTTATTGTCTTTGCCTTTCTGCCGTTCATAATTTTCGTATCGGTGAAAGCGCAGAGCAAAATGAACGTCGCTTTCGACAGGAGCAACGCGGAGATAGCCAATGTCAACGCTACGCTCGAGAACAGCATTTCGGGCATACGCGTGACAAAGGCGTACGCCAACGAAGAACACGAACAAAAGAAGTTCGACACAGACAACCGTCGGTACGTCGGGTGGCGCAGATGGGCGTACAGGGTAATGGGTCTGTTCAACGCGGTTTCGGGTTTTGCCACTCAGTTGTGCAACGCGGTCGTGCTTATAGTCGGGGGCATATTCTGCATAAATGGCAGGATAGATTACGGCGACATCGTGGCGTTCATGCTTTCTATAACGCTTTTCATAAGTCCCGTCGACAAACTTCTCGCGTTTTGCGAGCAGCTCGTTGACGGCATTGCCGGGTTCAGACGTTTTTCCGTCCTTATGGACGCGACAGAAGAAAAGGAATTGCCCGAGGCAAAGGACATCGATAAGCCTGTCGGAGAGTTGCGCTTTGAGCACGTCAGTTTTTCTTACGACGGCAAGCATGAGGTGCTTCACGACGTAGATCTCGAAATACCTGCGGGAAAGGTATACGCGCTGGTAGGACCCAGCGGCGGCGGCAAGACGACGTTGTGCCATCTCATTCCAAGGTTCTACGAGGTGACCGACGGTACTGTTTATCTGGACGGCGTGCCCGTCAGAGAGATCACGGCAAAGTCGCTGAGGCAGAACGTAGGGATAGTGCAGCAGGACGTGTTTCTGTTTACGGGCACTTTCAGAGAAAACATAGCCTACGGCAACGTGGCGGCAACCGATGATGAGATCGTAAATGCCGCGAAAAAGGCGAAAATACACGATTTCATTATGGGACTGGAAAAAGGCTACGACACTCAGATCGGAGAGAGAGGGGTCAAACTTTCGGGCGGTCAGAAACAGAGACTCAGCATAGCGAGGGTATTTCTTAAAGACCCGTCCGTGCTGATACTCGACGAGGCGACGAGCGCGCTCGACAACGCGACCGAAGTGTCGGTGCAGAGATCGTTTGCAGAGCTTTGCAAGGGCAGGACTTCGCTGATAGTTGCGCACAGGCTGAGTACGGTCAAGAATGCGGACGAAATAATAGTTATAGAGGACGGCAGGATCAAAGAACGCGGCACGCACGAACAACTGCTGAGTGCGGGCGGAGCTTATAAAGCGCTTTACGACGCGCAATTCAAAGAATACGGAGAGGCGGAACAATTATGAAAAAACACAAAATAGTCATACTTGACGGCAACTGTGCCAACCCCGGAGATCTTTCGTGGGAGGAGTTTGAAAAGCTGGGCGAAGTCACGGTATATCCTTATACCGCGGACGGAGACGTGGTCGAAAGAGCGAAGGGAGCGGATATCGTTATCGACAACAAGGTCAACATCACTGCAGAGACGATAGATGCGCTTCCCGACCTGAAGTATATCGGTCTGTTGTCTACGGGGTACAATGTGGTCGATCTTGACGCGGCAAAAAAAAGAGGTATACCCGTATGCAATGTTCCCGCATATTCGACGATGAGCGTCGCGCAGCATGCGGTGATGCTGATGACGGCGCTTGCGGCGCGTCTTTTCGCGCATGCCAATGCGGTGAAAAACGGAGAATGGGGCAGAAGCGACAACTTCTGTCTGTTCAAAGGCGAGGTTACCGAGCTTTGCTACAAGACGCTGGGCATAATCGGTTACGGGAGCATAGGCAGAGCAGTGGCAAAGATTGCGCTCGCCATGGGAATGAAAGTCATAGCATGTAAACGCCATACGTGTGCGACCGACAAAGGCGTCAGGCTGGTGGACAGCCTCGACGAACTGCTGAATGAAGCAGACGTGATAACCCTGCATTGCGATCTCAACGCGGGCAACGCCAAGATGGTCAACGCAGATTTTCTTTCCAAAGTCAAAAAAGGAGCGATACTGATAAATACGGCAAGAGGAGGTCTCGTTGACGAAAAAGCGGTCAGGCAAGCTCTCGACGACGGCACGTTGTCGGGCTTCGGCGCGGACGTGCTTGCAGAGGAGCCGCCCAGAAACGGAAGTCCGCTGACAGGCGCTGACAATTGCATAATCACACCGCACGTCGCATGGGCGAGCAGGGAGGCGAGATCGAGACTTCTCAAGGCGGCAAAGGCGAATATCGACGCGTTCCTTGCGGGCGACCCGATAAACGTGGTGTATTGATGCACTTGAAGTTTTTAAAATAAAACGAAAAACGCGCCTGAAAGCGCGTTTTTTGCTGCATGCCTTTTGATTTATCTGTCGTTACGGTATTCGCCTTTGCAGAAAATGCGTGACGTGCGTTGCCGATTTCCGTTAAAGGCAGAAACGCATCGCTTACGGCAGGTCTATTTCTTTTACGTCGTCGGGCACGAACATATCGAGTTCTTCGTGCATATCCGCGTCGGTGATCTTTTCGGAGGGCATCTTGTAATACGTGGCGGTGCCTTCGGCGAGTACCGTTCCGCTCTTGTCTTTTATCACGGCATGACCTGTATAAGCGCGGAAACCGCTCTTTACGATCGTGCCTATGCCGATGAGGGGAGTGTCGTACGGGACGGGTTTGCGGAATTTCACCGCTATATCGAGCGTGACCGCGAGTACCGAGGGATCGGTGACCCAGATGACTCTGCCTATCAGCTCGTCGAGCATACAGGTTATCATTCCTCCGTGCACTCTGCCCGGATAACTCTGATGTTGTGCCGAATAAGAGAACAGAGTGACCACGCTGCCGTCCTCCATTTCGTAGAACGGAGCTTTTACGCCTGCGGCATTGTCGAGACCGCAGATAATGCAACTTTTGCTGTTGGTCTGTTTTTTGATTACTTTCATTTTTTCACCTCGGATATATTTTAGCACCGTATCCGTTTCAAGTAAACGGAATTGCGCGAAAAGAGTAATAAATGCGTGCGCGCTTTGTCTGATGTGCGCGCGTGCGTTACGCATACGCAAAACAACGCATTGACAAAAGGAAAGAAAAGGGGTATACTGAATTAGAACGTGCGATAAGTATTGAGTTATGAGGTGTTTATGAATTCGTTGGAAAAAATTTGGTGCAGAACTTTTCAGACGGTGATGAAAGCGGCGAGCGCGGTGTTGCCCTGGAGAGAACCCGAAATATTGCATTTTGACAACGGCACGCGCGGTATCGGCGCATTCGTCGCGAAAAAGGCGTACAAAAAAGTGCTCGTGGTGACGGGCCCAAACGTCTACAAGAGAGGTCTTGCCGACGAACTGATCAAAGGGCTTGAAGAAAACGGCGTGCCGTATGCGCTTTTCAACAGGGTCGTAAACAACCCGACGATAGACAATATAGAAGAAGCGTTCGCGCTTTACAAAGCAGAAGGATGCGACGCGATTATCGCGCTCGGCGGAGGCTCTCCGATGGATCTTGCAAAAGTAGTCGGCGCGAGGGCGGCGAAACCGCGTAAACCCGTCAAGAAGATGAAAGGTCTGCTCAAGATAATGAAAAGAATACCCGATCTTTATGCGATACCCACGACTGCCGGCAGCGGCAGCGAGACGACGATCGCCGCGGTCGTAAGCGATTCGGTAACCCACGAGAAATATCCGATCAACGACCTCAGTCTTATCCCGAGATACGCTGTGCTGGACCCGCGCCTGACGGCGGCGCTTCCTCCGCAGACGACGGCGACTACGGGAATGGACGCATTGACTCACGCGGTAGAGGCGTACATAGGCAGAAGCAATACGCAAAAGACGAAAGAGAACGCCGAAAAGGCGGTAAAACTCATTTTCGACAATCTTCTGACGGCGTACGAACACGGCGACGACCTGACGGCGAGAGAGAATATGCAGAAGGCGTCGTATTATGCGGGCGTTGCGTTCACGAGGGCGTACGTCGGCTACGTGCACGCGCTTGCTCATGCGCTGGGCGGCTTTTACGGCACTCCGCACGGGCTTGCCAACAGCGTGCTTTTGCCCGTAGTGCTCGAATATTACGGCGAAAGCGCGCATGAACCGCTCGCGAGACTTGCGGAGATCGTGGGCATAACGGACGGAGACGATGCTGCCAAGGCGACGAAATTCATCGGCGCAATAAAAGAAATGAACGCAAAAATGCTGATACCCGCGACTATTGACGGCATAGACCCCGCCGACGTGCCCGAAATGGCGAAGAGAGCGGCGGCGGAAGGCAATCCGCTTTACCCTGTGCCCAGACTGCTCGGCGCGGACGAGCTTGAGAAGATATACGGGATGATAATGTGATGACTGCCCATATCGTAGGAGCGGCAGACGACTTCTGCGCGCGCAAACTCGTCAAAAAAGACGGAGACCTGCTGATCGCCGCGGACGGCGGTTACGGCAAGATAGCCGACAAGAGCCTGATAGACGCGGTGATAGGGGATTTCGATTCTCTCGGATACGTGCCCGACGCGGGCAACGTGATAAAACTCAGGCGCGAAAAGGACGAGACCGATACCGACTTTGCGGCGGAGTACGCCGTGGCAAAGGGCGCGGATGAGATAGTGTTCCACGCCTGCCTCGGGGGAAAGACTGATCATGCTCTTGCCAACCTTCAGCTGGGTACGAGACTTGCAAGACGAGGGATAAAGACGACGTTCGCAAGCGCAGGATACGACGTGTATTTCGTCTGTGACGGATGTCTGAAACTGCCCGCGAGGAAGAGCGGCAGGGTGTCCGTGTTCAGCCCCGACGTCACCGTCGGCGTGACGGTCAAGGGCTTGAAGTACGAGGTCGGAGGCGTTACGCTGACCAACGAGGTCGCGTTGGGCGTAAGCAACGAGTTTGTCGGAAAAGAAGCGGAGATATCCGCAGAAAAAGGTGTACTGACGGTGTTCGTATATGAAGAAACTGATGATATTCGATCTTGACGGAACGCTTCTCAATTCGCTCAAGGATCTGTGGGCGGCGCTCAACGGCGCGTTGTGGGAATGCGGGCTTCCGTACCGCAGCGAGGACGAAGTCAGGTCTTTCGTCGGCGACGGTGTGGATATGCTGATACTGCGCGCCCTCGACGGCGACGAGAGCAGGTTTGCGGAGTGTAAGGCGGCTTTCAAAAGACTTTATGACAAGGATATGCGCAATCAGACGAGACCGTACGACGGCGTAAACAAGATGCTCTCGGACATAACTGCGCAGGGGATAGCCGTGGCTGTTCTTTCCAACAAATACGACAGCGCGGTCAAAGAACTGTGCGCCTATTTTTTCGGCGACAAGATAAAATACGCGGCGGGTCAGAAGGACGGGATAAAAGTCAAACCCGACCCGACGGCATTGCTCA
>CALWKV010000107.1 GCA_944381355.1 uncultured Christensenellaceae bacterium
AACTTGACCAAGTTCAAAGGGTATTTCTCAGCCGATCTTATCAGCACCCCTAGCTTTGACTCTATTATAGTCATGCGCGCGTAAGTTGTCAACAATTTGGCGGCGCAAAAATCGACATTTTGCGCCGCCGTATATGCTCAGCTGTTTTAAACCCTTGCAAGTCAACCGCGTTCCCATTTGTATTTTGAATATTTGTCTCTTAATAAATATGCCGCTTTAGCGGGATCTGACAGATGGTCGGGGGATATTTCTTCGTTGCCCGCACGCCAACCCATTTTATTATCAAAATTGACTCTTTCAAGAGATGTACATTCGTAAAACGCACTTTCTCCTATGGTTGTCAGCGTTTTCGGTATAATTATGTACTTTAGTGAACTGCTTTTCCAAAACGCACATTTTCCGATACTAATTAGGCATTTAGATATAGATATCTTTTCAAGTGACGTGCAACCATAAAACGCCCACTCCCCTATGCATTTCAGACTATCTGGCATCTTTATATCTATAAGCGAACTGCATCCGCTAAAAGCCCTCTTGCCTATACTTTTCACACCCTCAGAAATTTTTACATTTTTTAGTGAAGTGCATTCACTAAACGCCCGCTTTCCTATATCGGTAACCCCTTTTAATATAGTGACATTTGCAAGAGATTTACAACCCAAAAATACGCTTTCTCCAATACTTATTACATTTTTTGGTATTACTACATTTATAAGAGAAGTGCATTCGCAAAACGCCAAATCCCCTATGCTTGTCAGCGTATCTGGCATTTTTATACTTTTAAGCGAACCGCATTTACTAAATGTCCACTTTTCAATACTTGTTACCCCTTTCGGTATGGTTATATTGTCAAGAGAGGTACATTTGTAAAACGCCAATTCTCCTATGTTTGTTAGTGTGTCCGGCATAAATATTTTTTTAAGTGCACAACATTTACTAAATGCCCGCTTTCCTATATTAATTACCCCTTTCGGTATCGTTACTTTTTCAAGAGCTGTGCATTCAAAAAACGCCAATTCTCCTATACTTGTCAACGTATCAGGTATAATTATGTCCTTAAGTGAACTGCATTTCCAAAACATACATTTACCGATGCTTATTATCCCTTTCGGTATCGTTACCTTTTCAAGAGACTCGCATTCAAAAAACGCCTTTTCCCCCATATTTTTTAATGTATCCGGCAAATTTATACTTATAAGCGAACTGCATTCACTAAATACAGACTTACCTATACCTATTACCCCTTTAGGAATAATTATCTTTTCAAGAGATGTACATTGACAAAATGCTCCTTCTTCTATGATTGTAAGCGTATCCGGCATATTCAAGTCCATAAGTGAACTGCATTTCCAAAAGGCACATTTACCGATGCTTATTATTCCTTTCGGTATCGTTACCTTTTTAAGAGACTTGCATTTGTAAAAAGTACCTCCTCCTATACTTGTCAGCGTATCTGGCAAAACAATGCTTTTAATAGCTGATCTTCTGACAAACATATTTATGACCAACGTCCAATACTTATCCCCGCAACGAGAAAGCAACTCATTCAGTTTTTCATTATCAAAAACATTTCCGAACTCGTCCAAGACTTTGTCGCAGAAATATCTCGCAGTCAGATATTCTCCGTAACTTTCGTGGCAGAATTTGTTTTCTTTAAAAACATATATGCCACGAAATTCCATATACTCAGTCAAATCTTCACCCATGAGACCTGACCTCGCCATTTCTCCGCTTTCTCTGAGCAGCTTGTTAAATAGTCTGACCGCCATACTTCTTGTCATATAGCCGCCTTTGGATAACGTGACTTGTCTGAGATATGCAAACTCAGACAGCATTTCGACGATATTTGAAGGCATCACTTTCCTGCTAGTTGAAGCAAACTTCAAACGCTCGCTTTTGAACATAACGTCCGTTATATCGTCAAGCATGCCTATCTCGGAATCGTTGACATTACCTGTCAAAGCATACAGAGATACGACCTGTGTCAACATAAAAGGATTGCGTTTTATATCCTTGCTAAGACATTTAACTTTATCTTTTAAATATGAAACGTCTATACTTAATTTTTTGTTCGTCAGACTTCTTTCTTCAAGAAATCCAAACAGCTTATCGCAATATTCGTTGACGTTGTCGTCGCTGAATTCTTGCAGTTCACAGACGCGAGCACGATCAAACATCTTCGCCGCCGTCTGTCCTCTGTCCGTAATGATTACTTTGACTTTGTTTCCGCAAAATTTCTGCAATTCTTCAACGTGTCCGACAAAGGCCCGCGTGTTGTCCTGCAACGCTATTTCGTCCATAGCGTCCAATGCAATAACAACGTCCTTGCTGCCGTCTATCTTGTCGCAAATAAGCGATGCAAAGTTGTCTATTGTATAGAACGACTCGCCTATACCGCATATTTCGATAAATTTTTTGAAAAGATATTCTAACAGTACGGGATATTTTTCGTTTTGAGACACGTTAGCAATGCAATATTTAGCCGCGTCGGGGCAAGTCGCCGTCAGCACCAACGCGCCGTCTATATTCTTGTATTCGTTGATTATCTGACCTATAAAACAGCTTTTGCCGCTTCCCGCCTTGGCTGTGATAAACATTACGTCGTTATTCGTTTTGTCGGCAAGCGATTTTGCGCTGTCGTAAATCTCGTTTTTAAATTTGAGAGACCTCGGGATATAGATTTTATCGAAATCGATCTTGGTTTTTTCGGTATCGAGCAGATCTACGCCGAGAAGCCGCGTTATGTCAATACTTCTACCCGAAGCGGATTTGTCTGCATAGATACGGCTCATTCTGCCTACGATAAGTTTTACAGTCTTATTATATATATTCTGCAGATTTCTTTCGTCCAGCCCCTTTTCAATGGCAAACGTCTCGCAACTCAGACAGTCGGCAGCGGATATATACGGCACACCGTTTTCGTCTCTGAACGCACCGAGAAGCGCTAGGTCACTACAAACCACGATAGTGCGATTGGCGTAATCTTCTCCTTCTTTGAAGTAATCTTTCCAGGCTTTTATTTCCTGTCTCGCCACGCTTTTTTCGTTCTCAACAAGATTTTCGGTCAAAATCAACAAAAAAACGCCGCTCTTGACTGCCGCCTCAACGCTCCATTGAAGAAAATTGCCCGCGCACTCCGCATCAGACTCGCATACCGTAAGGTTTTTATCTTTCATACAGCGCGCAATTTCACTTTTGATATTTTCATCTGCACCAGTCCAACTTATAAAGACGTTGCTTCTGTTGATATCTTCACGATTTGCGACGCTTTGAATTTGCATTCGTACCCCCCCAACGGTATAACATTTGTTAATATTACAATATAACAAATTTTCGCTGTTGTCAATAATCTTTTTTAAAAGTCACGCAAAATTTCCAAAAACCCGCGATTACTTAATCAGGAACGCGCGTTTTGCAAAAAACAAGAAGAATTCACAAAAAACTTAAAGTCACAAAAATTGCCGAAGCGACCGACGAAAACACGTTGCGAAGCGTTTTGAGCGAGAGGATTTGCGGGTAAACGCGAAGAACCTCGGGGGTAATACTCTTGCGCATATTAAACTGCACAAAATACTGCCGAAGAAAATCGGCGCGAACGCTAACGAGAACGCGCGTTTTGCAAAAAAACAAGAAGAATTCACAAAAAACTGAAAGTTACAAAATTGCCGAAGCAACCGACGAAAACACGTTGCGAAGCGTTTTGAGCGAGAGGATTTGCGGGTAAACGCGAAGAGCCTTGGGGTGATACTTTTTACGTATTGCCCGCAAACACAAAAATGCCGAAGAAAATCGGCGCGAACGCAAGCGAGAACGCGCGTTTTGCAAAAAGACAAGAAAAAGACCCTCTGTAATACTCTTACAGTAAAGGTTTCAAAAATTGCCGAAGCGACCGACGAAAACACGCTGCGAAGCGTTTTGAGCGAGAGGATTTGCGAGTAAACGCGAAGAGCCTCGGGGGTAATACTCTTGCGGTATTACCGTCGAGGCTCGACAATGTTTAATCGTAAATCAGCCGTTCAAAACCGTGTTTGAGTCGGTCGCTTCGGCAGAAAAATTAAATAATATACTTATTCAACTTCTGCGGAGCGTTGGCAAGCTCTGCCCTCTTTTCGTCGTAACCGGGACGACCGAGGAGCGCGTAGGTCGCGTTCTTGCCTTCTTCGACGCCGGGCTGGTTGAAGGTATCGATACCCATCAGCGCGCCTGCGTAAGCGGTCTTGAGCATGAAGAACATCAGGAGTTCGCCGAGCGTGAACTCGTTGAGCACGGGGAGCATGATGGTATGATTGAGCTTGCCCGCCTTGGTCAACGCGTATTCGGTCGCCTTTCTTTCTGCGGTGATGAGTTCGCTCATCGTATGACCGCAGAGGAAGTTGACGTTGGGGAAATCCTCGCAACCGTCGGGGATCTTCACTTCTGCGCGGTAATTGTCGACGCCGATAAAGGTGATGACCTTGTCGAACGGGCCTTCTGCATACAACTGCACCTGACTGTGCTGATCGGTAACGCCGAGCGACTTGACGGGGGTCTGACCCTTATTGCAAGCGGTGCCGTCGAGGTTCTTGTTCTTGCCGAGGCTTTCCGCCCACAGCTGAGCGTACCAGTCTGCGACGAACTTGAGACCGTCTGCATACGGCATCATGACGGAAATGTTCTTGCCTCTCTTCATCGCCATATACTGCATAAGCGCGGCGAGGAGCGCGGGGTTTTTCTTGACGTTGGGGTTGCTACACTGCTCGTCCATATAACGCGCGCCCTGCAAGAGACCCTTGATATCGATATTGACGACCGCCGCGGGGAGCAGACCGACGGGGCAAAGCTCGCTGAATCTGCCGCCGACGCCGTCGGGAATATAGAAGGTCTTATAGCCCTCTTTCTGCGCTATTTTGATAAGGTTGCCGCTGTTGGCAGAAGTGGTGGCGATGATGTGATCTTTCGCCTTATCGCCCAGCTTCTTTTTGAGAATGTCGTTGATGATGAGGTACTGGGTCATCGTCTCGGAAGTGCTACCCGACTTGGTGATGACGTTGAACATGGTCTTTTCGACGTCGATGACGTCAAAGAGCGCCTGCATTCTTTCGGGGTCGACGTTGTCCTCGACGTAGAACTTGGGACCCTTGCGCTTGCGCTTGGGCAGGTCGTTGTAATGCAGATGGCATATAGCCTGGAACGCCGCAATGGGACCGAGCGCGCTGCCGCCTATGCCGAGTACGACGAAGTACTCGAAATTCTTGCGGATCTGCTTTGCTGTGACGAGGATGTCTTCGACGACTTCGTCCTGATTGTACGGAAGCTCCGTCCAACCCATCATGCCCTTGCCTCTGCCTGCGGCGACCGCCGCGAAAGCCGCCTCTACTTCTTCGACGTAAGAAGCGATCTGTCTCTCTGAAAATCCTTCGTGACCGACGGACTTGCTCATCATATTGTTGAAATCCACGCGGAGTTTGAGTTCTTTTTTGTTATAGCGCATAAAATTCTCCTTTTGCGCAAAAAGCGCACGTAATATTGTTGCGAGTGCGGCGGCTGAATGCATCTCAAAACGTCGCAAAAACGGGCGGGAAGCGGAAAAATATCCGTTTTATGTCCGTTTACGCACCAGAATTTATATTATACTAAGACCGAGCAAAAGTCAACGGGTTGAGGCTTTGATTTCGCACTCTTTTAAAAATTCAAACGCGGCTTTCAGCTCGTTTTCCTCTTTGTAACTCTTGGTATATACCTCCATCAGACAGGGTCCGTCGAAACCTGCCTCCGCCAGCGCGCGGTAAAGCGCAACGAAGTCGAAGGTCCCTTTGCCGGGCAGGCACAGATTGCCGGTGTCGTCATAGTCGCAAAGGTGTACGGTTTTAAGCCTCCCCTTCATCACGTCGAGGTAGTCGCGCCAGCTTATCCCGGATTGCATAGCCTGTTTTATGTCGAGCGTTGCGCCCAGCTTCGGGCAGCGGTCTTTTATTGCGGCGTAGAACGCGGGATTGCAGAAGTACGCCCAGTGCACGTTTTCGTAACAGAGGGTCACCCCGTATTTTTCCGCAAGGTCGCACAAAATATTCACTCTTTGAGTTATCAGATCGTAATTAAAACTGTAACGCACGGCTTTTTTAAGCATGGTCGCGCCGTGGAAAGTGTAATTTTTCGCGCCGATCTTCTGCGCTACTTTGCAGACCGACTCGAAAGTCGCGATCGCGTCGCCGTACGCCCTGTCGTTGAGGCTGTAAAGCTCCGGCTCGAACTGGTTGGTCAGAGCGTGGACTGAATGTACGCGCATATTCTCCGCACGTGCAAGCCTGTCGAGAAGCACGTCGCCGAACTCGTCGGTATACTCGCATCTTGAAGCGAAAAAGACTTCAGACACGTTTACCCCCAGCGAAGCTATCTCTGTCAATGCGTCCTCGGTGTAAAGACGCGGAAAAAACGAAGCCGTCGATATTCCTGTTTCCATATTAATTATTATATCATTATTCTTCTGCGTTGCAACAATATTTTGCAATACGTATCGGGTTTTACGCATATTTAGTCAATATGTTTCTTACGTATGAAAGTTGTCGGCTTTTTACAAAAATTTGACAATAGCAAGGCAAAATTTCACTTATTCAACGATTGTGTATTTTTCGCGTGTGTGCTATATTATATATGTTAATATTTGTTAAAGGAGAGACTATGGCTAAGTTTACAAGATGGTTGCTTAAATACAGATATGTCGTATTGGGCGTACTTATTCTGTTGCTTGCTCTTTCCGTTGTCGGAAGCATGCTGGTACAGAAAGAAAGCGACGTATTGTCGTATCTGGACAAAGACAGCGACACGGTCAAAGGCAAAGAGATACTCAATCAGGAATTTTCCATCGTAGGCGACTGCACTCTCGGTCTTTCGTTCCTGACAAAAGACGAAGTCCAAGGGATTATAACGCAGTTCGAAGAAAGCGACAAGATAGGAAAAGCCTACTTAGATGAAAACGGCAAAAGCGTTCCGCTCCTCAGCAAGATGGTCTGGATAGGCACGTTCGACGATTTGTACGAACTGGGTGCAGACGGACTCGGCGTACTCGACGTAGAGCCGATGATGCAACTTCTCCGCAATAAATTTCAGGTCACTACGGACGGTATCGATACTTACGTCGTCAACCTTTATTTCGTGCGTTCGGGTTCGGACAATTCGGTCATAGAGGCTCTTGACGAGGCCGAAAGAATAATTCAGGAAACGTATCAGACGAAGATATCCGCGGGAGAACTTAATACCACGGTCGAGAACTGCTACTATATAGGCGGCATGGCGCAGAACGCCCGCGTACTCGTCGACAGCTCTGTCAACGATATGCCCAAGTTCGTGGCGGCGGCGGTCGTCTGCGTGTTCATAATACTCTTTGTATCTACCAACAGCTATCTCGAGCCGATAATCTTCCTTGCTACACTTGGCATATCGATACTGCTCAACATGGGCACCAACCTTATCGCGGGCAACCCGATCGGCACGATATCGACGATTACTTCGTCCTGCGCGTCCATTCTCCAGCTGGCGATCTCGATGGACTACTCGATCTTCCTGATGCACACATATTATGAAGAAAGACGCGCGGGCAAAGATCCCAAAGAAGCATTGATATCGGCAATGCCCAAGACGATCAAATCGATCATGGCAAGTGCAATGACTACCGTGGGCGGTTTCGTTGCGCTGTTCTTTATGACGTACGGCATGGGTTATGACCTCGGATTCGTGCTTGCAAAGGGCGTGCTGCTCTCTCTGCTCGCGGTCGTATTCGTACAGCCGATACTCATCCTGTTCTGCAAAAAACTCATCGACAAGACGCACCACGACTGGATAATCACCCCGAGACTCAACTTTGTCGGCAAGACGATCACCAACAAAGTCATTTCGGTAGGCGTGCTCGTGCTCTGCATCGCTATTGCGATCCCGTCCTCGATATTGCAGAGCCAGGCTCCGCTCAACTATATAACGATGACCGAGGAAACTCCCGTCGAAGAAATGAGTCTGCCTCAGCGCGAGATCACGCAATTGAACAACCAGATCATCATGTGTGTTCCCATCGAGTACGAAAATACTACAGATGGCAATATCCAGTCGGGATCCCCTCTGTCGGCGGCATACAATTTAAATCTCGATAAGCAGTACGAGTTTATAGAGCGCATACGACTCGTAGGAACGACCACCGACTCCGAAGGCAATATAGTCGCAAACGAGGAGTACGCTCAGGTAACCGACATATTCTCTCTCGGTACGATGATAGACAGTAAAACGCTTGCCACCCTCAAATCCAGCACGACATGGCCTGCGATCGCCAACGCACTCGAGGGGCAGTTGTTCGGCAGCTTCATTTCCAACATATCCGACAAGTCCCCCGACTCGTCCCACTATATGCTCTACACGATCAATCTGACAGGCGCGCCTGAAGACGTTGAGAGCTATCAATCTTTGCTCGAAATAAGAAAGATCGCTACCGAAGAATTCGGCAACGGCATCTATATCACGGGTCTCGTGCAGGGCGCATACGAACTCTACTCCGTCACCCCCGACGATTTCACTCTCGTCAACGTACTCAGCGCGGTCATAGTATTCGTAGTACTGCTCCTGACGTTCCGCAAGCCGATAATGAGTGTTATACTTCTGCTCGTCATCGAGACTGGTATCTGGGCAAACCTCACGCTCGTATATCTGATAGGAAGCAAGATCAACTTCATTGCGTACCTGATAGTCAGCGCGATACAGCTCGGCGCAACGGTCGACTACGCGATACTCTTCACCAGTAAATACTATGAAGAAAAAGAACGTTCGACGGGTCTTGTCGCTGTTAAGAACGCGATACACAGAGCCGCACCGAGCGTAATAACATCTGCGGCGATACTCATATTCGCCTGCGTCGCAGTCAACACGCTGACCTCCAACGTCATAGTTGCGCAGATAACGAGACTCATCGCAATCGGCACCGTATTCAGTCTGATACTCGTATTTACGTTGTTGCCGTCGATACTCTCGATCAAAGAATACCTGACACGCAAGATCTATATTAAACGCGGTAAAGGCGATCCCGACGAAGGCAAGGACGACGTACCGATATATGACAAAAAATCGCTTGCCAAAGGTCTTGCCAAAGCTGCAAAAATCGGTCTCAAAGGCATTATAATCAACGGCAAAAGCGTTGACGAACCTGTTGCCGAAGGAGCGACTGCAGGAGCAGTTACTGCAGAAGCTCAAGTCAAAAATCCGATAGACTCTGCATTCGGGTGCAACGATAAAGAAAGTTCTTCGTACGAAAACCAGAGCAATCCGGTCGATTCCGTGTTCGGAGAAAATAAGAAGAACAAGAAATGACGATAGCGTGACATTACGATTTAAAAAAGTCGTCCCTCAACAGGGCGACTTTTTTCATCGCGTTTTTCGTTTTCAGTCGGGCTGACTTGAATGCGCATTCCACTATACGTCTGTTCAGAATAAATTGAAATGATATCTGCTATACCAGACCAGAATAATACGAACAAGGTTTAAAGCGGCAAATTTCCGTAGCTACTGTGTTAAATGCCTTGCCCGTGTGACGGGTGCATTGAAAGGCTTCGCATTATGCAGCTCTGTCAGGGTAATAAATACGGCTTAAAACTGCACGCTACCGCAGGCGATGATTTTTAGTGAGTGTTTCGGAAACCTATGGCGTAAAACAAAAACGGCTTCACATTGTTAAGCGGGCAATGATACGCGACAGCGATTACTGTTCCCGCCACGCGGGCGCCTCAGGGCTGGTTCGTATTATTCTGGTCTGGTATACCGTATTGCAGGCGCGTCCCGTGTCAGCTTAAGCGTTTATCGCAAATCTTCTCTGCCGGACAAGCAGTTTTAATATAAGCTGAATATATTTGCTGCTGAAATGCTTATCCGCAAAATAATACCCTGCTTTGTATCGAAGTATTTAACGCACCCGATACGAATATGCGCTTCAAATGCGACCATGCTACCCCGAGACAGTATCTCGGCAGGGCATAAAAAATCCCCCTCTTTTACACCGTAAACAGGTATGACAGAGGGGGAAAGGATAATTAAAGTTCGGTTACCGTATCTATTTCGACAAGTACGTTCTTGGGAAGGGTTTTGACAGCCACACACGAACGCGCGGGTTTTGAGACAAAGTGTTTTGCGTATACTGCGTTGAACGCCGCGAAGTCGTTCATGTCCGCGAGGAAACACACGGTCTTTACGACCTTGGATATATCCGTGCCCGCCGCATTCAGCAGGTTTTCGATATTTGTGCAGACAAGCTCGGTCTGCTCCTCTATCGTTGCGCCCGCAATGTTGCCCGTAGCGGGATCTATCGCTATCTGACCCGAGGTATAGACCATGCCTCCGCTTATCACAGCCTGAGAATAAGGACCTATCGCCTGCGGTGCTTTATCTGTGCTTACGTATTTCATTTTCTGCCTCCGTGTTTATTATACGAGTTTAAATCCTCTTTCGGTCAACGTCTTTCTGATCTCTGCGATATGGTCGAAATTCTTCGTCTCGACCTGTATGCGCAGGAAGCAACCGTTGACGTCGCTACCCTCGTTTGCTCTCTCGTGATGTACCGAAATGACGTTGCCGCCGAGGTCTGCGATTATCGTTGCTACTTCTTTGAGCTGCCCCGGTTTGTCTAGAAGCTCTATCATCAGCATGGTATTTCTGCCCGACATCAGAAGCCCTCTCTTGATGACTCTCGAGAGTATCGTAACGTCGATATTGCCGCCCGAAAGCAGACAGCACACCTTCTTACCCTCAACGGGTATTTTGTTGAAAAGTACAGCCGCGACCGAAACCGCACCCGCGCCCTCGGTGACCAGCTTCTGCTGTTCGATAAGGCTGAGGATTGCCGCAGATATCTCGTCATCGCTAACGCTTACGATGTCGTCGACGTACTTGCTGCAGAACTCGAAAGTATTCGCGCCCGGCTCTTTGACCGCGATGCCGTCAGCGATCGTAGAGACGCTGTCCAGTTTCTCTATCTTGTGATCGTGCACGCTGTTGAGCATGCTGGGAGCGCCGCTCGCCTGCACGCCATACACTTTTACGCTCGGTTTGAGGCACTTGATAGCGTAAGCAACGCCGCTGATGAGTCCGCCTCCGCCGATGGGCACGACTACCGCGTCCACGTTGGGAAGCTGATCGAGTATTTCGAGACCTATCGTACCCTGCCCCGCTATGACGTCGATGTCGTCAAACGGATGAATGAAGGTATATCCGCATTCTTCCTTGAGTTGCAGAGCCTTGTTGTACGCGTCGTCGTAGACGCCCTTGACGAGGCAAATCTCTGCGCCGAGGCGTCTGGTCGCTTCCACCTTTGAAATAGGCGCGCCGTCGGGCAGGCATATCAGCGACTTGATGCCGTTCTTGGTAGCCGCAAGCGCGACGCCTTGTGCGTGATTGCCCGCGGAACAGGCGATTACGCCCTTTTTCTTCTCCTCGTCGCTGAGCTGCGATATCTTGTAATATGCGCCTCTGACCTTGAACGATCCCGTGACCTGAAGGTTTTCCGCCTTGAGATACACGTCACACTTTTTGCTGAGATTGGGCGCGTAAATCATATCTGTGGGGCGTATCGCCTCTTTGAGTACGAACGCCGCATGATATATCTTGTCTAATGTCAACATATATAATACCTCTTATTTCAGCACCGCGCCCTTGTCGGAACTGGTGACGAGTCTGCAATAACGACTCAGCCAACCGGTCTTGAACTTGGGTTCGGGCATAACCTGTGTTTCTTTTCTCTTTGCGAACTCTGCGTCGGTAACGTCAGCGCTGATCTTGTGCGCGGGGATATCGATCGTGATCATATCTCCGTCCTCGAGCAGACCTATTTCTCCGCCGTCGGCAGCCTCGGGACATACGTGTCCGATAGACGCGCCCCTCGACGCTCCGCTGAATCTGCCGTCCGTGATGAGCGCGACGCACTTGTCCAGCTTCATACCTGCGAGCGCGGAAGTGGGGTTGAGCATTTCTCTCATACCGGGACCGCCCTTTGGACCTTCGTATCTGATGACGACCACGTCGCCTTCCTTGATCTTCTTGCCGTAAATAGCCTCGATCGCCTGCTCCTCGCTGTCAAAGACTCTGGCAGGACCGGTATGCACGAGCATCTCGGGCGCGACCGCGCTTCGCTTCACCACGCAGCCGTTCTTAGCGATATTGCCCCAGAGGATAGCGAGACCGCCCGTAGCAGAATAAGGATTGTCGAGGCTTCTTATCACGTTGTAATCGAGCACCTTGACGCCCTTGATATTTTCCGCAACGGTCTTGCCTGTCACCGTGACTGCGTCGCCGTTGATAAACCCGCCCTTGTAAAGCTCGCTGAGCACAGCCTGAACGCCGCCTGCCGCATAGAGATCCTGCATATGCGTGGGACCTGCGGGAGCGAGGTGACAGAGGTTGGGAACTTTGTCGCTGAACTCGTTGAATATATTCAGGTCGAGTTCAACGCCCGCCTCGTTGGCTATTGCGAGAAGGTGCAGGACGCTGTTGCTGGAGCAACCGAGCGCCATATCGCACGCGAGAGCATTCTTGATCGAAGTCATATTGATGATATCGCGAGCTTTTATACCCTTCTCTATCATCTTCATTATCGCCATGCCTGCGTGTTTTGCAAGCACGGTGCGCTCGCTCATGACGGCAGGGATCGTTCCGTTTCCCGGCAGCGCGATGCCGATAGCCTCGCACAGACAGTTCATGCTGTTGGCTGTATACATACCGCTGCACGAGCCGCACGTCGGGCAGACTTTTTTCTCAAACTCGGTCAGACCGTCGTCGTCGATTATACCCGCCTTGTAAGCGCCCACCGCCTCGAACATCTTCGAGAGCGAAACCTCGCATTTGTCGACTATACCTGCCATCATAGGACCGCCGCTGACGACGACTGCGGGGATATTCATTCTGACTGCCGCCATTACCATACCGGGTACTATCTTGTCGCAATTGGGCACGAGCACGACGCCGTCAAGGCAATGCGCGTTGACCATGGTCTCCACGCTGTCGGCAATGAGTTCTCTCGAAGCGAGAGAATAATTCATGCCTGCATGACCCATCGCGATGCCGTCGCAAACGCCGATAGACGGGATCATTACAGGAGTGCCGCCCGCCATTCTGACGCCAGCTTTTACGGCTTCGGTCAGCTTGTCGAGATGAATGTGCCCGGGTACGATGTCGCTGTGCGCGGAAACGACTCCGACGAGAGGTCTTTCGAGTTCCTCTTTAGAGAAGCCGCACGCATAAAGAAGCGATCTTTGAGGAGCGGTATTCGCGCCGCTCGTCAGATATTTACTGCGAAGTTCCATATTTGTCTCCTTAAACTAAGTCGCTCTGCAAAGGCAAAGCGACTTAAAAATGTGTATCGGTTGTCTTGCCTCTTACTTCTTGAGCCAGGACATCATTTTTCTCAGCTCGCCGCCGACTTTCTCGAGCGGATGCTCTGCTTCGAGCGCACGGGTAGCGAGGAACTTAGCGCATTTGCCGCTCTTGTTCTCGGTCATCCATTCGCTGACGAAAGTACCGTCCTGGATCTCTCTCAAAACCTTTTTCATTTCCTTGCGGGTCTCATCGGTGATGAGTCTCTTGCCCGTTCTGTAATCACCGTACTCGGCGGTGTTGGAAATGCTGTATCTCATCTTTGCAAAGCCGCCCTCGTTGATGAGGTCGACGATCAGCTTCATCTCGTGTATGCACTCGAAATAAGCCATCTCGGGAGCGTAACCTGCAGCTACGAGAGTCTCGAAACCTGCCTTCATCAGTTCGGTAACGCCGCCGCAAAGAACTGCCTGCTCGCCGAACAGGTCGGTTTCGGTCTCCTCTCTGAACGTGGTCTCGAGGATACCGGCTCTGCCTGCGCCGATGCCGCTTGCATAAGCGAGAGCGTAATCCTTAGCTCTGCCGCTTGCGTCCTGAGCGATAGCGATGAGGGACGGAACGCCTCTGCCTTCGAGGTACTGACTTCTGACCGTGTGACCGGGTCCTTTGGGAGCGACCATGATGACGTCGATGTCGGCAGCGGGCTTGATCAGTTTGAAGTGAATGTTGAGACCGTGAGCGAACATCAGCACCTTGCCTGCGGTCATGTACGGAGCTACCTGTGCCTCGTAAATATCCGCGCAAAGCTCGTCGGGAACGAGCATCATAACTATATCCGCCTTCTTAGCCGCCTCGTCGACGGGCATGACGGTAAGACCGTAGTCCTTGGCTTTCTTTTCGTGTCTGCTGCCCGGTCTGAGTCCAACGATAACGTTCACGCCGCTGTCCTTGAGGTTCATGGCATGAGCGTGTCCCTGAGAACCGAAGCCCATAATAGCAACCGTTTTGCC
>CALWKV010000108.1 GCA_944381355.1 uncultured Christensenellaceae bacterium
TACACGGGCAGGAAAAACAGCAATGAAAAAACAGCTTGTCCGCGCTGACTTCTCTGCTCTCGGAGCGGTTGCGACAAACATTGAAACGATGAGCAACATTTTAATGTGCAACACTCAAGCAAAAAAACACTCAAACAAAAAAAGAAAGGGGAGAAAACTCCCCTTTCCGAAAAATAACCGACAGATCTCACAGCGCCCTTATGCTCTCGACGGGACGTTTTTTCGCTATCGCATAGACGGGCAGGAACGTCGCGATCAAAGACGTAGCCAGAGCTATGCCGAGCATTATCAGCCACGAGAGCGGACCGAATACGAATATCGACGCGCCCATCGCCGCGGCTACCTGCGTGTTGAGTACGGGGCATATCACGAAGCAAGCCGCCATTGCCAGCAGGTAACATATCGCGGTTATTATCAGAGATTCCGAGTAGAATATCTTGAAAACGTCCACGCTTCTCGCTCCCACCGCTCTCAATATACCGATTTCCTTTTTCTTGTTGGCTATCGATACCGATATGAAATTGAACAGCAGCAGCATTGCGAACAACGCCATCGCCACGCCCGTCCACAGGAATATTTTTTCCAGGTTGCTTATAAGGTCGTTTACGAACGCAAGCTGATCAGACAGCGGCGTCGCGAGACTGAAGAAAGAGTCGTCGTCGGCAACAATGTTTTCGTCGTTCACGAGCGCCTCGAGAGCCTTGTCCTCGGGGAACGGCATCACAAGATAATTGTATTTCGCGTCTGCACTCTCGACGAACTTCGTCTCCTCCACAGAGTAGTATTCTTCGTTCTGAGAACCTGCGGAGTCGGTCGCCGCGTATTCCGCAAGTATAGTCGAATATACCTCGTCGTCTGCGTAGATCATCGACATAGAGAAGTTTCCGCCGTGTACGAAGCCGACGCAGGTCAATCCATCGACACCCGCCGACGCGCCCGATCTCTCGAAGATCCCGAGCGACTTTGCCGTCAGCGAGGACGTATCGCTGAGTTGAAGCAGGAACGCTATCGCGTTGTTTATGTCGTCGGTCGTAGCGGAAAAGGATATACCGTTCTGCTCGTAGCGACCGCTTTCTATCAACGATATCGACGAGTTGATCTTATTCCGGAATTCGTCGGAAACTGCGTGGGCTGCTGTATTTATCTTAGAGTAAAACTCGGGGTCGTCGTTAAAGGCGAGATTTTCGAGGTACGATTTTGCGTCGATGTCTGCTTGTTGCGCCGCCGTCTCGGGCGCATAACCCCAAGAGAGATATTGCTGATACTGTTCTTCTCTGTACGTCGCAACTTCGTCCGCGTATTGTTCCTTGTATACCGCGATCGCCTTGTCGTATTCTTTCTTGTAAGCCTCGTCATACATTTGCGAGGCGACACTGTACCATTGCGACGACGCGAACATATGGAACGCGTTGAAATTTATCAGCACTTCGTTCTTGCCGAGCGTCGTCTGCCCTTCTTTGAAGAACACGACCGACTCGCGGTTTATCGGAAATGCGCTGAAAGGAGCGACATATGAGAAAGATCCGAGTTCGGACTGTCCCTGCCCGTCCGTGTACTTAAGCGAAAGACTGTCCCTGAGGCTGAAGCGCGTGAGATCGACGTAGTCCGAACTGTTGCGCGTCAAAGCCGAATGAGCGTCGTAAAAGTCGGGCGACACTAACGCCATACCGTACATTCCCGATGCAATCAGGTTGGCGTATTGCGACGACAAAGTGCTGTCGGACGGCTCGGTGCCTTCTTTTATTGTGGCGTACTTTTCGGGAGGATCTGCCTTATAAACGCCGCGCACGGTCACGGGCACGATCGCCGACATATAGTTGTCGTTGAGGGCGAGCGTCTTGCCCACGATATCGGAGTAGCTTTCAAGGGTAACGTAACCGCTTGAGGGCGAGTAGCCGTTGTATAGCCCCGCCTGCTTTATCGAGTCGAACAGAAAAGACGAGATCACGACGTCGCTTGTGCCCAGCGCGCCGAGGTCGGTATCCGTCAGAAGCTCGAAGTCGGTCGAGTCGCCCGTCACTTCGACGAACATCTTGATATCCGTCGAATAGTAGGACGACCTGAGCGACTTCACGTTGCCGAGGGAGAAACCCGAGCCGAGAGAGTATTTGTCGAGCGAGAAGTTGTACGCGCCGTAGACGGTGCCGTATTTGTTCTGCGCGTCGGCGAGATCGGCGGGAGTAAATCTCGTCATGTAAATGGTCGAAAAGTAACCGTCCTGCTTGCCGTAAGAATAATAAGTGGTAGTGGCGTTGTACTTCTTCGCCATATACATATAGTCATAGCCGGATTGTTTGTACGTGGTCACCGCAGTAGTTTTCTCGTTGTAGAAAGTAAGTGTCGAGAACAGACCGAACATCGTGAATGCGATGAGCGACAACAATATAGTGAAAAACAACCTGAAAGGCTTGACTTTCAGTCCGCTCGCGCCTATCTTCGCCGCGTGCTTGAGAGGAAGTTTGGATCTTATCAGCTTGCTGTCAGCGTCCGAATATGACGTCCCGTGAGACGAGTCGGCAGCGGTGGCGAAGAAAGCTTCTTTCGAGTCGTCGTCGCCGATCTTGGCGACCTTTTTGTATGCGGATACGTCTTTTTCTCCGCTTGCAATGACGACCGAGCCGCTTTTTGCGGTCAGAAAGTCTTTGATTTTGTTCAGATCTTCGTCCGTTAGCGCAGCACCGTCCTTGACGGACACGGTGTCGTCGCCGATAAAGGAGACGTTTCCGCTCGCCTGCTTAGCCGCGACCTTTTCTTTGGTCACGTCGGATATGACCTTGCCGTCCTTGAGTTCTATTATTCTGTCGGCGTACTGCTCCGCAAACTCGCGGTCGTGAGAGACGATGATGACGAGCTTTTCTTCAGACAGTTTTTTAAGCGTGTCAAGCACCTGCTTGCCCGTCGCGGAGTCGAGCGCGCCCGTAGGCTCGTCGGCTAAGATTATCTCGGGATTCTTGACGAGCGCTCTCGCTATCGCGACTCGCTGCTTCTGTCCTCCCGACAAAGTGTTGGGCTTGCGCTTTGCAAAGTCGGTCAGCTCGACTTTTTCGAGAATGTCCTTTACTGCCTGCTTTTCTTTACTCCTGCCCTGAAGCTCCAAGGCTAGCGCGATATTGCTTTCTACCGAAAACTCGTCAAGAATGTTGTATTCCTGAAAGACGAATCCCACGAAAGTGTTGCGGTAACTGTCGAAGTCGGCTTGCGAGAAATCCTTGCTGCTTCTGCCCTTGATGATTATCTCTCCGCTGTCGGGGAAATCGAGACCGCCGCACAGATTGAGAAGCGTGGATTTGCCGCTACCCGATTTGCCTAACAGGAATATCATTCCCTTTTCGGCAAAAGTCAGAGACACTCCGTCTATCGCCCTGACGTCGTTGCCGTTCTTGCCCTTGTATACTTTTATAAGGTCTTTTACTTCTAACATAATAAATCCCCTTAACCGAGCAGGCAGATCTTGCCGTCGTTTTTATTGTATAATGTGCGCGCGGTTATGTCAACGTCAAAAATTTTTGCATCGTCCGACCCGTTGCCATACGGGGACAAAACGAGTGCGCAAAAAGTCAGAAATTTTTCTGACAAAGCGGATATATAAAGAATTGATAAGGCTTAAAAAAATGCGTTTTATTTACACGGGCAGGAAAAACAGCAATGAAAAAACAGCTTGTCCGCGCTGACTTCTCTGCTCTCGGAGCGGTTGCGACAAACATTGAAACGATGAGCAACATTTTAATGTGCAACACTCAAGCAAAAAAA
>CALWKV010000109.1 GCA_944381355.1 uncultured Christensenellaceae bacterium
TTTTGCGATTTTTCTACATTTTGCCCTTTTTTCCTCTTTTTGCGGCATTTCCGACGGGCATTGTGGATAACTCTGCACGCAAAAGTGTTTCATGTGAAACTTTCCGATGTCGTTATCCACAGCAATCCCGCTTTTTTGATAAATAACGGCTTTTTTACGCGTTTCAGAATAGTACTTCCGTAATTCAGCCTTACGACTTGAGTAATTTTTCTTTTGCTTTTGCCGTACATTACCGTTTAATCCACCGCTTTTGCTCTCAGGCGACAGCTTGTTACTGCGTTTATTGTCGCAACTCTGCTTTTTTTATCGGCATCGTATCGTAAATATCGGCAAGAATGCGCTTTGACGCGGCGTTTTGTTCTTATAATCGTCACAATACTTCCTGCATGTTATGCTTTAAAGACCGTTTTGCCTGCTTTGACCTACTTTTCAGATAAACCCGACACGACTCCGTATCGTTTCGTTTATAAAGACTTTCATCAAGAATGCTGACTCTGATTGTCTTTTGTTGCAAAACAACTGCCGAGCGGTATCTCTATCTGATAAAATTATTTATTTTACTTGTTTTGTGATCATTTGCCCTTCTTGCGAAATTTTTTGCCTGTTTTCCCGCTTTTCGGAGTTGTTTTTGTCAGGCAACGAACAGTTTGCCGTATTTTCCGTCAGAGCGGTGCTAAACCGATTTTTTTCACTATTTTTTAAGATTTTATAAATAATTTCGCGCAATTTCTCAACCCGACGTTATCTCCCGATCGCTCTTGCAGGCTTTTTTGTTTTGCATCTGCTCTGCGGCTAGGGCTTTTTCGCGCTACGCCATAATATATTACCAATAGTATTGCGCAAAATCTTGTGTCCGCCTTCTGTATATATCTAATTGTTATAATTTTTCTGTTGACAAAGGACATTTGTGTATTATATAATCTGATTACCGACGAGCCTGTACGTCTTTACGGTATCACTGCACATTTATAATGCGACCTCGCTTTCTGCACCGCTTTCTCGGTTGCACAGCCGTATTTATGCATACAGCGATTCAGGTGACGTCGTAATCTTTTCGACAAAACCGTTTCTGCCTTTTGACGGATATTTGTTTCCCTCTTAAGGTATGGATAATATATACTGTTTGCACGTCGGCTCTGAAGTTTGCTTTGCCGAATGTAAATCACTGCCGATCTCCAAAGCGGTACCAACCGACAAGAAGGAGTTTTACCGTTGACACAGACGTATGCGCATTATACAATATGAGCGACATGAGCGACGGCTTATTCAAGCCGACTTCGTTCAAAGGAGTTTTTATGCTTGAAGTAAAAGACCTTATAAAAGTATACAAGGGCAAGAACGGCAACGACGTCAGGGCGATAGACGGAGTGTCTCTGACTTTTGCCGAAAAGGGAATGATATTCCTGCTAGGCAAATCGGGTAGCGGCAAATCCACGCTTCTCAACCTGTGCGGCGGTCTCGATTTCCCCGACAGCGGAGAGATAATCATCAAGGGCAGAAGCAGCAAGGATTTCTCGCAAGCCGACTTTGACAGTTACCGCAACACTTTCGTGGGATTCGTCTTTCAGGAATACAACATTCTTGACGAGTTTTCAGTAGAAAGCAATATCGCGCTAGCCTTAGAGCTTCAGGGAAGGAGCAAGGACAGACAGGCGGTAAAGGATATCCTCGAAAAGGTGGAACTCACCGACTTTGCAAAGCGCAAGCCCAACACTCTGTCGGGAGGACAGAAGCAGAGAGTCGCGATAGCGAGAGCGCTCGTCAAAAATCCCGAGATAATCTTAGCCGACGAGCCTACGGGCGCACTCGACTCCGCTACGGGCAAGCAGGTGCTCGACACGCTTAAAAAGCTGTCTGAAGAAAAACTCGTCATCGTCGTCTCTCACGACCGCGAGTTTGCGGAGCAATACGGCGACAGGATCATAGAACTCAAGGACGGCAAGGTCATATCCGACGTGACCAAAGAAAAGGTCGCGGCGAAACAGGCGAGCGAAAACGTCTCCTTTATCGGCGACGACACCGTCGCGGTCAAAGACGGCGCGGCCCTTACTGACGAGGATATGTCCGCAATCAAGAATTTCCTCGTCAAAAAGGGCGGCAAAGCCGTCGTCGCAAGCGGCGCAAAGGCAGTCAACTCGTACGAAAAGGTCTCCAAGATCGACAAAGACGGAGCGCAAGAAAACTTCCGCGACACGCAGGACGGCGACGCGCCGAAAAAAGAATATTCGGGAGAGGAGAGCAAGCTGATACGCTCGAGACTTCCTCTCAGACACGCGGTAAAGATAGGCGTGAGCGGTCTCAAAGTCAAGCCTTTCAGGCTGTTTTTCACGGTACTCCTGTCTGTCGTGGCGTTCGTCATGTTCGGACTTCTGTCCGTCCTTCTTTTCTTCGACCCGATAGAACTGGCAAGCGATACCTACGCGCAGTCGGGGTACGGCTATATCGTCATCAACAAACATTATTCGTATATCAGCACTCATTACAAATTCGGCGTGGAGACTTACAGCGGCGAGTCGGACGACGGCACTGATTTCACACCCGCCGACCTTGCCGAGGCTCGCGAAAAGTACGGCGCGGCATACGGCGCGTTTACCTATTCGACGGACGACGGT
>CALWKV010000110.1 GCA_944381355.1 uncultured Christensenellaceae bacterium
ATCCCGTAAATAAAATTGTTGCACACCGACAAAACCGCCGACTTCAGCCCGTCCCCGACAAACTGATCGGGATATCTTTCAAGCCGCGACAGTATCAGCGGCGCGCCCATCGCCACCGACGTGACGACGAACAACGCGATCTGCACAATCGTCATCAGGGAAAACGCCGTCTTTCTGACAACAGCTTCTCTCTTTTCCACGGTTTTGACCTCTCGCAAAAGCAAAAGCTGATTCCTCGCGCTTTAGCCTTTTTTTAGATCATTGTACCACCGATGTCGCATAATGTCAAATTTCGCCCTTTCGGGCAATTTCGGACGAAAAAAACCGATCGCGTTTGTCCGTCTGCATTGGAGACGACGTCGCCGATCGGCGATCCGTCGCCGTAAAAAATGCCGTATTAAACGGGAACTCACTCCTTCTCTATGATACTGCGGTATCCTCCGCCGCCGTACTTGATGCAACGCGAAACGCGGCTTAGCGTGGCGGAAGATATTTGCGTTTCTGCCTCTATCTGGGCATAAGTCTTGCCTTCAAGCACCAGCTTGGCAGAATACAGGCGTTGTGCCATGTTCTCGGTTTCGGCACAGGTACAGAGGTCGTCCAGCAGACGTTCGCATTCTTCGCGAGTGGACAGTTTCACCAGTCTGTCGACAAGATATTCGTACATGACGCGTTTTTCTGTCATTCTGCCTCCTCAGCGGTTTTCCGCATAATTGCGCAAAAAAGCCTTGAGTTTTTCGCTCTGCGGCGCGCGGAATATCTGTTGCGGCGTGCCCGCTTCTTCTATAACGCCGTCTGCCATGAAGATGACTTTGTCCGATATCTCGGCGGCGAACTGCATTTCGTGCGTGACTATGACCATAGCGCGGTCGGGACTTTTCAGGCTGCGTATAACGCGCAGCACCTCCCCCGTCAGCTCTGGGTCGAGCGCAGAAGTCGGCTCGTCGAAACAGAGGATCTCAGGCTCGAGCGCAAGGGCGCGCGCGATCGCGACGCGCTGACACTGCCCTCCCGACAACTCGCACGGGTAATTGTTCATCTTTTCGCCGAGACCCACGTCGCAAAGTATCCTCTCTGCTTTGACCGCGTTCTCCTCGAGAGCTTGTTTTTTCTTCTCTGCGAAAGACTTCTTCCCGTCTATCCACGCCTTGAATCTCGCAGAAAGAGAGGTTTTCGCAGGCGCGCCTGCGACCGAATCTGCGGACGTTTTGCTCATCGCTTTGCGGGCGCGGGCAAGACGTTCTTTTGTCTGCATATCGAGGGGCAGACGGACGTTCGTGAGTGCGGTATACTGCGGAAACAGATTGAAACCCTGAAAAACGAGACCGAAGTGCAGGCGGTTTTTCCTCAGTTCTCTGTCGGCATACTTTTTCTGCGCGTTGAAAATCTCCTCTCCTTTGACGAACACGCTGCCCGTGTCTGCCAGTTCGAGGAAATTCAGACAGCGCAGAAGGGTCGTCTTGCCGCTGCCGGAAGACCCGATGATCGACACGACGTCACCCTTTTGCAGGGAAAAATCAATGCCTTTCAGCACCTGCGTGCTGCCGAAACTCTTATGTAAATTTTTTACTTCCAGAAAAGACATGATCTTTACACCTTATAATAGTCGAGTTTTTTCTCTACCACGCCGAACAGGACCGTCAGAAGCCCGTTGAACACGAGGTAGAACAACGCCGCATACAAAAGCGGCGTCAATATGACGTATTCGTTGACCGCGTGATTTGCCGCATTGAGAAGATCGATGACTCCCAGTACCTGCGCGAGCGCCGTATCTTTCACAAGCGTGATGATCTCGTTGCTCATCGGAGGGATCGTCCGCTTGACAACCTGCATGAGAACGACAGAGAAAAATATCTGACTCTTGCGCATGCCGAGCACCTGCCCCGCTTCGTACTGTCCGCGCGGAACAGCTTCGATCCCTGCGCGGAAGATCTCCGAAAAATAACATGCGTAATTGATACTGAACGCCACGGCAACGAAAATAAACATCAAAGAACTCATGCTGATGCCGAAAAACGCCGTAATATCCTTGTTCATTATACGGAAAACGAACTGCGGCAAGAAACTGACAAGCAGAATCTGCAACATCAGCGGAGTGCCGCGCACCACCCATATTATGCCTTTTACCAGATATTTCAGAGGCTTGAAGCGCGACATAGAGCCGAAAGATATGATAAGCCCCAAAGGAAGCGCGATGACGAGGGTCACGACAAACAGCAACAGCGTTGTGCCGAAACCCGTCGCCAATTCCTGCATGATTTTCAAGAATTTATCCATTGCTTTTGATTATTTGCCCAAAGCCACGTCTTCGCCCGCAGAGCCGCTCTCGACGCCGATAATCGCCTCTGCCATGCTCTCTTTGGAAGTGTATTTGTCTGCGTCTGCCTTGCGGATAACGGCTACCTGCTTGTTGTAGAGATAAGCAACCGACATGCACATATTAGCCGCACGCTCCTCGGTGATCGTGAAACCGTTCCACAGCAGATCTACCGAGCCGTTGCTCAAAAGCATCTCTTTGGAGCTCCAGTCGATTTCCTGGAACTCGAGCGTCAGATTGATGCCGTACGTATCGTTGAGATAAGCGACGACCGCGCGCGCCAGTTCGATGTCGAAACCGGTCAGAGCACCGTTCTGAGTGAACGCAATGGGAGCGAAAACCGTGTATCCGATGATGATCTTGCCTGCTTCCTTTATTTTCGTCCAGCTGTCGTCCGTCGCGGATTCGAGCGGATTCGTCGTTTCAGCCGTGATCGCGAGTTCTGTCGTCAGACCGAAGTCCTCGGCGATCGAAGCGTATTCCGTCGTGCGGAGCGCGATAAGCGCCTTGTTGATCTCGGACATGAACGCCTTGTCCTCTTTTCTGCCGGCAATGCCGTATTCTTCCTCGGCAAAGACCACACCGTCGACCATCTGCAGATCCTTTGCGAAATCGCCCTGCGACGTATAATATCCCGCCATGACCGAATCGATGATTGCCACATCCACAGATCCCGTCTGCAACTGCGTCAGCGCGTCAAGCTGAGAGCCGTATTTCATCAGCTCTTTGCCCACCGCAAGTTCTTCGGAAGGCACGCAAGCGACAGATGCGACAACGCATCCGATGACTATCATACACACCAACAAACCTGTTATTACTTTCTTCATAACCAATACTACTCCTTGAAAATGTTTTTCAATATG
>CALWKV010000111.1 GCA_944381355.1 uncultured Christensenellaceae bacterium
GCGGCGCATGACATCTGGAAGTGCGCTGACGACAATGAAGGGCGGTGGCTTTATTGCGTTTATGAGTAGAGGCGAAAATTTTATCATAGAAAAAGAGGGCGACAAGCCCTCTCTTTTTAACTTAACGACGTTATCATAAGAATATGTAGGGGAGATAAATCGATTGCAGGATATGATACCGAGAATTTTACGATAATGAAAAAAGGAAAAGAGCGCCGCGTCTGCGGCGCTCTTTGAATCTTGTTGGTTCAGTTTATGCGTTTTATTCTTCGTCGTCCTCGTCGTCGGAGCCTTCGTCTTCATCCTCGTTGTCATCTTCGACGTCGTTGATGTCGTAATTGAAGTCGTCGTCAAGGTCATCCTTGTATTCTTCCTCTTCTTCCTCTTCATCGTCGTCGAAAGACTCGCCGTAATCCTCGCTGTCAAAGTCGTCGCTGTCGTCGAAAGGCTCGTCGTAATCGTTCCAGGTCTCCTCTTCTGCAAGTTCGTCGAAGGAAACTTCGCTTTCGTCCTTTTCTACGGGCTGGTCGTCTTTCTCGTACTCTTCGTCCACGCCCGATTTGCCTGACTTGCGGGCACATTCGGAGCAGATCTTTTCGCCGGGTTCGAGATAGTTGGTGTGGCATACGGGGCAGAGGAGTTCGTCATCGTCCTCATCCTCGAGCAGAGTCGCGCCGCCGATCTTGAGTTCGGCTTTGCATACGTCGCAATAGTCCTCCTCGACGGGAATCCAATTGAGTTCGCATCTGGGACATTTTTTGTATTTTGCCATAATCGTTACCTCACAATTTTTCCTGAAGCAAAGGTAAAATCGCCCTACCTTTGCGTGTAGTATTATATTCACTATTTAAACGTTTGTAAACACTTTTTTGTAAATTTTCAGATATTTTACATATTATTTTAAATAAACGCCCGCGCGCGTCCGAAACCGCTCGCAACAAAGAAATCCGCGCCGCAAAAGAGGGGGCGGCGCGGGTAAGAGGGGTTTGTACCTTTCGGTACTGATGGAAGACTTGTTTTGACTGCGTTGAGAGAGGCTGATCAGACTGCTCCTTCCATGATCATCTTATCGGCGAGCAGGGCGATAAATTCTCCGTTGGTCGGTTTGTCGTTGGCAGAGTAGATCTTGATGCCGAATATCTGATTTATGTTTTCGATCTTTCCTCTGTTCCATGCAACTTCTATTGCGTGACGTATCGCGCGTTCAACCTTTGACGGAGAAGTCCTGAAATTTTCGGCTATGCCCGGGTACAGTTTTTTGGTAATGCTGTTGATCACTTCGGGACGGTCAATCGTCATTTTGATCGCTTCGCGCAGGAACTGATACCCTTTTATATGCGCCGGTATTCCCACCGATATGAAGATGTTGGCGAGTTTTTCGTCGAGCGTGTGGCGGGAGCGGCGTATCGCCTGTCTCATTTCAGATTCGTCGTCCTTGACGGCGACGGGCGAGTATTTTACGCGGGAACACTCCACGAGCCTTTCTTTCAGCGCTTTGGGAGAGACGGGTTTGAGCATATAATAATCCGCGCCCGCATTGATCGCCTTGCGTATGAAAGCGTCGCCCGTAAGTCCCGAAGTCACGATGAATACCGGTCTTTTGCGCAGTTTTGTGAAGTCCACGTTGGACAGTACGCCGTAACCGTCAAGATTGGGCATTACTATGTCGAGCGCGACCGCGTCGGGTTTGAGAGTCTCTATTTTTGCGACGGCATCGAGTCCGTCTTTCGCCGTAGCGATAACTTCTACGTCTGCGTCACCGTCGAGAGCACGTGCGAGGGACTCTGCGCAGTCCTGCTCGTCGTCAACGATCAAAAGTCTGATTTTCTGCATAATGTTACCTCCGTTTTCTGACAAAATCCATTTTATTGCATTCGCTTTCGCTATCAAAGAAAAAACCGCTTCAAAAAGCGCGGTTTTGGCGTATATTTCGCAAATATATCACAATTGTAATATTTTATAAGATATATTATTTCGATTTGCAATATACGCCGGGTTGTGTTAGAATATGATCATGGATTTCGGCAATAAACTAAGATTACTCAGAGAAGAAGACGGAGAGACGCAGTCGCAGCTTGCACAAAGGCTGGGAGTCGCGCAGTCTACGGTAGCGCAATGGGAAGCGGGTATGCGCAGACCGTCCGCCGAAGCCGTTGTCGCCGTTGCGCGATGTTTCGACACTTCGGCAGATTTTCTGCTCGGGCTTGTGGACGAAAGGCTTCGCCTTGTACCTTATTATAAAGACCTGTCGGAGAGCGAGCAGACATTTATGCAGGCTTACGCACAGCTTTCGGCAGACCGCAAAAACGCGGTGGGGGAAATAGTCAGGCTCTTTCTGGAAGGAGAAGCGTGAATCTGCGCCCGACGGCGGTTTCGGGACATATAAAGCGATAACCTCGACCGTCAGACCGAGGGCGATGCTGAGAGGCGTGTTTTGAAGCGGCAATATCATTGACTAACGCAATGGGCAATGTTATAATTTTTTTATGCAAAAGCAAGCGGTAAGGGCATTGAAGCCGAGAAGAAACAGAATATGGGAGCTTGATTTTCTGCGCGGAGTATGCGTGCTGCTGATGATTTTCGA
>CALWKV010000112.1 GCA_944381355.1 uncultured Christensenellaceae bacterium
AGAATTGCAAAAAGTGTTGCACTTGGTTTGACAATTCACTATTGTCAGATATGCGCCGCGCCTGTCGGGATACGACCCGATTCTCTTTTTGCACACCGGATTTTTTAACCGCCGCAATCGGTATATCGGAGACGAAAAAGTCGACGCGACGATATTCCAAAACCGCAAAAGCCGACGCTCCGACCAATGCTTCTCAAGCACGGGCCGACGCACATAACGCTTGTTTTCTCTTTAAGCGCGCGAGACTCAAACAACTCCGACCGCCGCGCGACGCGGAAATATCCGCTACGTATTTTACCGCCGAGAGTTTTGCCGTCCTCGGTTTGCCGCCGATATCGGCGCGCTGTCAGGGAAAGCCCATGCGCGCTCAACAATATCCTTATCGCCGCAACGGCGTTTGACCTTCTCAGCCGGCTCTTTCCGCTCGTCCCGACTAATAACGCAGGATCACCCGCCTTCCTCTCTTGGTGTGACGTGTTATTCCGTTCGTGCCGACTAATGCCGCAAGACTCACTCTCGTTCCCGCGTCGTCAGCCGCGCAAGTTCCCGTTCGTGCCGACGTTCCGCTTGTCATGCAAGATAATACCTCTCCTGCTTTCCCTGCGGGTTTGACGACAACATCGCTAAAAGCCCGACGTATTTTACAAGGTATAAAATGGCATAAAAAACGACCGCGCTTGCCGCGCGGTCGCGTTCGTTTAAACCAGTCGTCAATCTATCGTGACGATAACGAGTCCTCTGTGAGAACCGTTGCTGAATACTATGACGACCGTACCCTCGGTGTTCTGATTGCCGCATACGAGGCTTCCTGTAGCGCTCTCGTTGCCCGCGGTTATCGTCTGCAACGCGCCGCTGTTGTCAACGTACTGAACGGTTGCCGTTATCTTTGCACCGGGTCCGATAGTCAACGATGTCGTTACGTTATAAACATGACCTTTGAGAACGACGTTTGCAACAGAATGCTCTCCGCCTATCGTCGTAAAGTTGCCGCCGAGTTTTTCTGCAAGACCTGCGCCGAAATCGTCAACGTATTGCGACACCTCTTTGTCTTTTCTGTTGGCATCATCGCCAAGATCCTTGTCGTAATAGTAAACGTTGTCAAACGTGCCTGCGGAATTGCCCGAAAAGCCGCCGACGTTGTTGGTATTCACGGTTACGCCTCCGATACTGTAAGAGTCGGAAACCGAAGCGCCTTCGGCATTGAATCCGACAAAACCGCCGACGTAGTTGGGAGAGCTTGCATTAACGTTGGCATAGCTCTCACTGATAGCGCCGGCATTGTAACCTGCGAAGCCGCCGACCGCATTGTTTTCGTTTCTTCCCGAAGCGCTCACCTTGTTGCGCTTGGAGTAATCTTCGCTATAATTTGCACCTGCGTAGCTTCCCGTTATCGTACCCTCGTTGAGAGCAACGAAACCGCCTGCATAATTCGGAGCATCGAGCTTGATCGCGCTGACCGCAGACACATTGCCGATACTGCTTGAATAAAGCACCGTTCCTTTGTTGACAGCGACAAAGCCGCCGGCGTAAGAGTTTTTCACGGCAGAGGTCTCGCCTTCTTCAGGTTCTTCAACAACAGCCTTAACAGTGCCTCTGGCGTTGGAATAAGACAAAATCGCTCCCTCATCGTTGATTCCGGCAATGCCGCCCGCTATTGCCGCCGTAACGTCCGCAACGCTCTGTGATGTCGTCAACGTGCCGTTGTTCTGTCCGACTACCGCGCCCGCCGTCGCATATTTTGCATTGACGCTGCCCGTGACGACGCTGTCGGATACTCTGCCGTTGTTTATACCCGCGATAATGCCCGCAAACTGTGCGGTTTCGCTGTCGACAACTGCATTGAGGAGTCGGAGATTTGACACTCTCGCTCCCGAAGCTATTTCACCGAACAGACCGACGTTGGCTCCGTCGCCTATGATGACGATGTCGGATATAACGTATTCAGTGCCGTCGAAAGTGCCGCTGAAGCTGTCAATGCAAAGCCATTCGTAACCGCCGAAATCTATATTCGCGCCCAGCTTGTAGCTTGCGTCAGGCTCCTTGGCGATATAAGCGAGTTCAGCCGCGGAAGCGATAACGTATGCACCGGTATTACTGTCTTTCTGAGGCTTTTTATAACTGAGATACTGCTCTGCCGCCGTGACAGACGTACCCGCCATAACGCCGTTGCCGTTTCGCGTTGCGCTGAGCTCTGCCGTATAACGCTTGCCGTAATACGCGATATTGAGAAGCAGATTGGTATTGCCGTCCTCGTCCGTTTCGTAGAATTGCTGATCTATGACGTAAGAATACTCGGTATAACCCGTACCCTCAACGATAGTGAGTTTTTCCTTGTCGCTGTCGCTCTCGAGATTGAAAGACACTCTCTTTGCGGAAAGAACCGCATTTCCTTCGGAATCGTAAGGGGTAAGCACGAGGGTGAAATAATTGATGAGACCAATCTGTTCTTCGCTGTATTCGCCCTGCTCTATCCTCCAGACCGCGCTGGTCGTACCGTCTGCGTTCTCAACGAGTTTGAGGCAATCCTCGGCAAGCTGCGGGAGTTTGTATATCTTGAAATCCTCGTTGACGTCGCTGAACGCGCTGTCTTTGTAGACCTCTCCGTCGCCCACCGTCTTGATATGGACGGTATATATGCCGGGAGTTTCGATATTGAAATTGGTAAGAAGCACGCTGACGCTGGTGCCGGTAGACGCATTTACCGTCGTGCTGTAAACTTCGTCGGGATCTGCCGTATTCCTTGCTTCAAGACAATATGCCGTAGCGTTGGCGACGGAGTTCCAATAAACTCTGGTGCTTGTAACACTGGTGAGCACAGGGGTCGAGAGCTGGGCGTCGTTGGTGAAAGTGCAGGCATCGCTGTATGCGCTGTCGCTGAACTCAGATCCTTCGGGAGCGATCGCCTTGACCTGAATCACGAATTTGCCCGGGTTTGAATATTCCTCTTTTTCGAGTTTATAGGAAGTGCCGCTGACTTCAGACATCTCGATGACTGCATCATCGAGGGTAAGGCTCTCGTCGCCGTTGATAACTCTGACTACGTAGCCTGACGCGCCTTCGATCGCATTCCAGCTGACGGTCTTTGTTTCAAGAGCAAAAGAAGCTACCGGTGCGTCGAGCATCTTGTCTACGACATAGACGTATGCGTCGCTGTAAGCGCTGTAAACGTCGCCTTTTTTTGCTCTGACACGTATTTCGTACGTGCCCGTCTCCTCCACTTCGATAAAATACATGGCGTTTTTTGTCTCGAAAGTGCCGAGATTCTTGACCTCGATCTCATAACTTTCCGCACCTTCTACAGCCTGCCAGCTGAGAACGTTGCCGCTCATCGCGAGGTTGGTCGGCGCGTCGAAAGTCTCCTTGCACGAGACAAACGCAAGCGCAAGGCAGACAACCAGCAGTATGATCGTAGTGATAGCAATTTTGTTTTTCATAGATACTTCCCTTTTAGTCCGCATTTTTTGTCAAACTATGTATTTCTATCATATCAAAATCAGATTTAAAATACAAGTATTATAATATTATTATTTTATACGCTGTCGATAATATCCGCAAAATGCCGTTGATTTTTGCTTGTCGTTTTTTTCAACATGCCTTTATTCTGCAATACTTGTCGATGTTTTTTGCGTTTATCGGCACACAATATATCTGCAATCCGACAGACAGAGCGCCGAAAAAGGCAAAAAATCCGCTTTGCGTTGACTTATGGATTTTAGTGTGGTATATTTGATTTATGGCAGTCAGAAGAAATATTTCACAAAAAGACTTGCTCGCCGAGGACAAAAAACCTCTGGCCGATACGCCGGAAGAAAACGCTCCCGTATCAGAAGAAAAGGCCGGGCATAGCGAGAAAAACGAGAAAAAGAAAAAAGAAAAAACCCATATTCTCCCCGTCGGAGATACTGACGAGTATCCCGAAAACGAAGACGAGCATATGATCGAGAGCAATACGTTCCTTGACGTAGTGTTCGACGAAAATTTTGAATATATCATTAAGAATCCCGTCAAGAAGTTCTTCGGGTGTCTGCTTTGGATGTTCGGCATGACCCTGCTCCCGATAATCACTTTCTTTATGTACGGATTCAAGGTAAAAAACAAAAAATATATCAGACGCATCATCAAGTCAGGCTCGGGCGCGCTTACCGTCAGCAACCACGTGCATATTATGGACTGCGTAATGGCTTGTCAGGCCAACTGGCCCAAGATGAGTTATCTGCCCACTCTGCACACGACTTTCCAGCTCCCGTACGTCAGACACATCGTGCATCTGCTCAACGCTTTTCCTATACCCAACACGACAGCCGGAACAAAGAAGTTTATCGAAGAAATGGACGGACTTCTGAAACGCGGCAAATTCGTGCACTTCTTCCCCGAAGGCGCGCTGTGGCCGTGGTACAACAAGATAAGAACTTTTAAACCGGGCGCATTCCACTTTGCAGTCAAAAACAACGTGCCGGTGATACCTCTCGCAATAAAATACCGCCCGCGCAAGCTGACCAAGATCTTCAGCAAACGTCCGCTCGTAAGCATAGAGGTGCTTCCTCCCGTCTATCCCAACACGGAGCTGCCCGCTAAAAAAAGCGTATACGATCTGACGCAGCGCGTCCACGACGCCATCGCACAGTGCGTAGAATTCAACAACGATAAATATTTCTCTCCCAAGATCAAGAAAAAGCGTTTCTGGCAACGCTCCAACAAAGAAAGCAAAGTGCAAAAATGATTTTTACCCGCCGCCGCTCCGCGCGGCGGTTTTTTATACCGAGACCCGCCTTTTTAAACTCCCCTCTCGTTTGATTTCGCCTAAGTCGCAACAAAAATCATACATGTCTCCGACAAGCACAAATATCTGCCGAAGATAATCATACAAGCAAGCCTGAAATCAGATCGTTTATTATCTGTACTGATGCTATCAGACTGTTTGCCCAAGGCAGAACATATAACGGTCTTTAAACGCGTCTTTCCGTTGATTTTTGCCACAGTTGCAACAAAAATCATTCGCAAATGCGCAGTAATTACTTTTTTGCCGAAGAAAACCGAGGTGAGCGAGCTGTACTCTAAACCGTTTTATAATTACTTGCATAAAACTGCCGTTGCCCAAGGCAGAACATATAGCGGTCTTTAAACGCGTCTTTCCGTTGATTTTCGCCGCAGTCACGGCAAAAATCATTCGGAAATGCGCAAAAATTACTTTTTCTGCCGAAGAAAACTGAGGTGAACGAAGCTGTGACAGAGGAAGTTTTGTCACAGGCAAGACGAGCGCCGCAGGCAATACTTGCCGTATTGTCAAGGCGGTCAACACAGCCTGCGGCAAAAATGACCTGCCACAGCCCGCGAGCCTCATTTTCTTCGGCAGACCAACAAAAAACAGGTCGGGGATTTCCCGACCTGCCTTTTAGAAGGGGGTAGGCTATTTTTTGATAGCCTTGAGTAAAGCAAACAGACCTTTGAAGAAATGACCGTTCATCATAATGACGACACCGTCAACCATCTTCATATTGAACATACCCTGAGAACTGAACGCCAGCGATCTGAGAGGCGAGGTTTTCATCACCTCGTAAATCATAAGATAATTGGGGTCGTACTTATCCGCATTCATCGACATACGGATAAAGGGCTTTGCCAGCCTGATGAGGAATCTTGCCAGCCCGCTGGTACGAGCCATATCCTCCAAGCTGTCGTCCGAAGTGAAAGAACCTTTGACGCATTCGTGTTTCACGCAACTGATGTTGCCGTCTTTGAAAAGCGAAGCAAAGTCTTCGTCAGGTACGGGCTTTTTGACGTCGGGATTGAAATACCACGACTTTTTGTCCTTCTTTGACGGCTCTGCGCCGCCCTCTACGGTAACGGTAGCCCTGCACTTAAGTTCTCTTATATTGCCGCCGACAGCGATCTCGTAATCGCCGTTTTCGACGACCCAGTCCTTTTCATTAACATCATAAAACGCGAACGCTCTTTTGTCAAGTATAAACGTGACCGTAGCAGAACTTTTCGCTTTCACTTCCACCTTGTCGAAAGCGCGCAATTGGACCTTGGGCATATACACTGTTTTGCCCTCGTGAATAACGTAAAGCTGAACGGTTTCTTTGCCGTCTCTGTCACCCGTATTGTCGACGGTGACGGTCACTTCCAGCGTGTCGCCCGCATTGATCCTGGACTTGCCGAGAGCAATGTTTTTGTAGGTAAAAGTCGTATACGAAAGACCGTATCCGAACGGGAAAAGCACGGGAGCGTCGACGCTCTCGAAATATCTGTAACCGACGTACAGCCCCTCTCTGTATTCCACATTATATCTCTCTCCCGGGAAATAAGCGCCGGACGGCACGTGCGAAAGTTTAAGCGGATAAGTTTCCGCAAGTTTGCCGCCGGGGTTGACCTTGCCGTACAGCACGTCGACAACCGCGCCGCCGCTGTTCTGCCCTGCAAGACCCGCGAGAAGCACGCCCTTGACTTCGTTTATCCACGGCATTGTAACGACTGATCCCGCAGAAAGAACGACAACCACGTTTTTGTTGACCTTGGCGATCTCGGAAATAAGCGTGTTGTGCGAAGCGGGCATATCCATATCCTTGCGGTCGAAGCCCTCTGCCTCGTACTCGCCGGGCAGTCCCGCAAAAACTATGACCTTGTCGAAATCTTTTGCGCGCGCGACTGCTTTTTGTATCAGTTTGGCGCAATCCTTGCGCGTCTTTTTGTAATAGCCCTCCTCGAACTCGAACGCGATGCCCTCGTCGGCGAGCGCTTCCAGCGCGGAAGTGATCTTATGACAGTTGATGAACGAGCTGCCCGCGCCCTGAAACCTCGGGTTGCGTGCCATATCGCCTACGATCAGGATCTTATCCTTTTTGCCGAGCGGCAGCACTTTGTTTTTGTTTTTGAGAAGAACGCAACACTCCGCCGCCGCCTTGCGCGCGAACGCGTCGTGCTCTTTGATATCGTATGTGGCGCCCTGTTTGCGCTTGCCGTAAAGGTCGAAAACGACGTCCAGTATGCGATCCACTCTCTCGTCCAGCACCTTTTCGTCAAGGCTGCCGTTCTTTACCGCTTGGACGATAAGAGCGTCGTTCATGCCGCCGCTGGAAGGCATTTCGACGTGCATACCGGCTTTGACGCCGTCCACTCTGTGGTTGACCGCGCCCCAGTCGCTTATGACTATGCCTTTATATCCCCACTCCTTGTCGAGGATCTCGTCGAGAATATGTACGTTTTCGCTTGCCGACTGACCGTTGACGAGGTTGTACGACGCCATCACCGTGGCGGGCGCGCTCTTTTTGACGACCGTCTCGAATGCGGGCAGATATATCTCCCTTATCGTGCGCTCGTCTGCGACCGCATTGACCGACATGCGGTAAGTTTCCTGATTGTTGACTGCGAAATGTTTGACCGAAGTGCCTATTCCTTGCGACTGCACTCCCTCCACAAACGCGGCGCCCAGCTCTCCGCTGAGAAGCGGATCTTCCGAAAAATACTCGAAATTTCTGCCGCAAAGCGGTGAACGCTTGATATTTACGCCCGGTCCCAGTACGACCTGCACGCCCTCCTGCTGGGCTTCTTCTGCTATACGCTTGCCTATCTCTCTGAGCAAATCCCTGTCCCAGGAACAAGCAGAAGAACATGCGAGCGGAAAACATGTAGAATCCACAGAAACATTCATCTTTGTGCTTACGCCGGAATTTTTTTGCGTCCTGAGTCCGTGGGGTCCGTCAGACACCATGATCTCGGGTATCCCTAGTCTTTCGACACCTTTGAAGTGCCACATGTCTTTCCCCGAACAAAGCGAAGCCTTTTCTTCCAACGTCATCTTTGCTATCAAATCAGCGTACTTCATCTCTCTCTCCTTGCCGGCTTATGCCTTACGCCGTTAGGCGCTTTTATCCGAAACTCCCAACTTTAAAAAAATATCTGTTTTGCAGAAACAACTGACATATATTGTCATATTATATATATTATCATAATAGCACAAAGGACATCGAGTCCATAAGGAGGACTACACCATGTTATTCACAACCAACGACCTCAACGGAGAAAATTTCACTTTTACCGCCAATGCCGTAAGTCGCTGCAGAATGAGCAATGCTGACAAAGTCTTTGCTCGCTCCGTTGCAAAAAGGCAATTGCTTGTCGTCAAAGACCTGATGGCGCTTGACAAAGCATATCCCGGAATGATAGACAAAGACGTCGTCGGCGGACTTTACGCGTTGTACACTCTGCTTGAAGACAACGTTCAATCGATCACGTCACACTGAGACGTGCCCGAGGAGTTCGTCCGTAGAAACCCCCAAAAAAGCCGCGATTTTACACAGACAGAGAAGAGACGGCTCACTCTCCCCCTTTTCGTAATGAGATATCGTGCGTTGAGAAACGCCTATCTCCTTTGCGATTTTCTGTTGCGAAATGTTTTTGACCTTGCGCAACCTTTTCAGATTTTTACCGAATTCCATTGCCTTTTACTCTGCACTGAGTGCACCCTTCCTAAATGTAATACGTATTTTAATACATCAAATCCGTACCTTTTTCATTATAGCACACATATTTTGTCTATATCAATGGTATTTTTTATTTTTTTTACAAAATTTAGCCCTATTTTATACATATATGATACGCTTAATGACTCCTTTCGATAAAAAAAACCGTGAATTAGCGGGTTATTAGCCTGTTTTAACGTTTGAGAACGCATGCCGACGCCGATCGATCTTCCGACAAAGATAACTTTTTGTAAAAAATCAGCTGATTCTTCCCGTTTTTTCCATATCCTGCATTTATAATTAGACGTCTGTCGCTGCTTGCGCGACAGATAAAAAACCTTTAGTTACGAATTGTTTAAAATCAAACAAATGCGAAGTTTTAATTGCATGAAATCAGGGTTTTACGCGTTTTGCCGCGATCTCAGTAAAAACAACAGGGTTGCTCATCAGATTTATCCTCAAAAAACAATCCGCAATGTGATTTTGCGCTGTGTATTTTTTAAAGCGACCGTTTTCTTTTAAAAACGCTCTTTCACGGCGCGCATATGAATATTTATGCAAAATTCCGCTTGTAATTATGCAAAAAAATAAAAAATAAGCGCACGGCAATGCCGTGCGCGCTTTCCTGTATTATATCAAACGGGTTTTCTGAAACTGAAGCCTTCTTTTTCCCATCTGGAAACCTGAGAGGTGATTATTCCGATAAACTCATCGTTGTTCTTTGTTTTGACGATATAATCTATCAGTTTTTCCGTCGCCTCCTGGCTGTCCATCGCGCTTATCATCTTTCTTATAGAGAAAACGCCCTCCAGTTCTTTCTGCGTAAGCAACATATCCTCCCTTCTCGTGCTGGATCTGTTGATGTCGATCGCGGGGAATATCCTTCTTTCGCTGAGTTTGCGGTCAAGATGAATTTCCATATTGCCCGTACCCTTGAATTCTTCGTAGATAACGTCGTCCATGCGGCTGCCCGTATCGACCAGCGCGGTGGCGATGATCGTCAGAGAACCTCCGTTTTCGATATTTCTCGCGCTGCCGAAAAATCTCTTGGGGCTGTGCAGAGCACCGGGATCTATACCTCCCGACAACGTCCTGCCTGTGGGAGGAATGGTGATGTTGTATGCCCTCGCGAGCCTTGTCAGCGAATCCATGATAATGACTACGTCCTTGCCCAGCTCCACGTTGCGCTTCGCTCTTTCGATAAGCAGCTCTGCCGACTTGCAATGATGCTCCGGCGTCTCGTCGAACGTAGAATATATCACCTCTCCGTTGATGCTTCTCTGCATATCTGTCACTTCTTCCGGTCTCTCGTCCACAAGGAGCACAAACAGAAGCACGTCGGGATAATTGACGGAAATGCTGTTGGCTATCTTTTTGAGGAGCGTAGTTTTACCGGCTTTGGGAGGAGACACGATCATTGCCCTCTGTCCCTTTCCTATCGGCGCGATAAGGTCTATACATCTGATCGCAAAATCGCTTTTGCCCGTCTTGAGTTCCAGCCTGAGTCTCTCGTCAGGATATATCGGCACGAGGTTGTCGAAGTTGGGACGACTGCGCAGATTATCGGGCGGATTGCCGTTTACCTCATCGACCGACACCAGTGCGGGAGGTTTGTTTTCGGCATTTCTGCGAGCTTTGCCCACAACTTTATCGCCCGCTCTCAGACCCATCGACTTAATCAGCTTTGCAGACACGTAAGTATCCTTGTTGCCGTACTCGCAATTTTCCGCTCTGAGGAAGCCGTAGCCGTCGGAATGAATGTCGAGCACTCCGTGTTTTTCTTCAAGCTCATCCTGCGGTTCTTCGTTCTGAATATTGTTCTGCGAGCCGTTCTGCGCGTTGTCGCGATCCTTGCGTCTCCTGACGTTGCTGCCCTCGTCTTTTGTCTGAGGTCTGCTTTCGGCATTATTATCTGCCCCGTCAAGATCTCTGGGCTTGTTGACCGGACGACGTCCGCGAGTACTGCGTGTCGGCTGTATTTCGCCTTCTGCTATACCGCGGTACTGCGCAATTATTTCTTCTTTCTTTTTAGACGTAGGAGAACTGACGCCTATTTCGCGCGCCACTTCTCTAAGCTGGAAAACGGTCATTTTGTTCAACTCGTCCTCGGTGTAGAATTTTTTATCACTCATTTCTTTCTCCTGATAATATGTACTCTGTCAAGCCCGTATTTATTTGCATTTTGATAAAAACAGTCAAAAAACGTGCTTTTTTAATCGTTTGTGAAACAACTGAAAATGAAAACGAGAAATGAAATCTCTTTTATTTTTGCCCGGTACGCGCCGACGTATGCGCGTACCGGAAATTTAATCAGAATTTTTCGTCCGAAAAAACGAAAACTTTCGTGCAGTCGCCGTCAAAATAATCGCGATGCAATTCAATCGTATCGCCGTCCACGCGTACGATCTGTTCCTCGTCGAAAAGCTCGAGGAATTTGTCGACCTTGTCAATATCGATCTTGCAAGACGGAGTCTCGTAATGCATCGGAATGACGATATCGGGCATCAGAAAATCAACGTATTCTTTCGCCTGCTCTGCGTCAATCGTATAGTTGCCGCCGACCGGGATCATCAGCACGTTTACCGAGCCGATCGAGTCACCCAGTTTCACCGTGCATTCTTCGCCAACGTCACCGAGGTGACAGAGGTCTACGCCGTCTATTCTGAACTTGAAAATCAGGTTTTCCCCTCTCTTGTTACCGCCCTCGCTGTCATGATAGCTGAGCAGCGAGGATACGTCGATACCCTTTACTTCCCAGTACCCGAGAGAGTCGATAACCTGCACGTCGGCGTTGAGCTTTTTCAGGTCGTCGTGATCGTTGTGGTGGTGGCTAACAGTCACGGCGTCGGCGTTGACGTCCTGCATCTCGTAACCGACCAGCTTTTTACTGTAAGGATCCGTCACTACGACGGTGCCTGTGGACTCCTCTAGTCTGAAAGCCGAGTGACCCAGCCAAGTAATTTTCATAATTTATTCCTCTATATCCAAAGCAATCTGCTCCGGTTTGTTAGCGTTGAATTTTGCAATAAGTTCGTGTATTTTATCATGCGGATCGAGAAGTTCGCTGAGCGACTTGTTCTGATCGCAGGCAGAAATGATATATGCAAGGAATTTGGACATATCTGCCTGTATGAACCACTTTCTCTCTAGAAGTTCTTTGGGCGCATAAGTAAGATTGGTGCTGATAACCGCGGTAAACAGTCCCTGCTCGTATGCGTCGTCGAATTTTTTCAGTCCCTCGGTAAACAGCGCGTAAGTAGCGGAAAGGAATATCTTGCCGCAGCCTCTCTCCTTAAGTTCGTTGCACAGCTTGAGCATTGAATCTCCGGTCGCGATGATGTCGTCTGCCACGAAAATGTCCTTATTGCGGACGTCGTTGCCGATATATTCGTGCGCGACGATCGGGTTTCTGCCGTTTACTACGTTGGCGTAATCTCTTCTCTTGTAGAACATGCCGAGGTCTGTGCCGAGCACCGAAGCGTAATAGATGTCACGACTCATAGCGCCTTCGTCGGGGCTAACGATCATAAATCTTTCTCTGGTCATGTCGAGGTCGGTATAAGAACGCAGCATCGCCTTGAGTATCTGATAGGTGGGCAGGAAGTTGTCAAAGCCCATCAGCGGAACGGCGTTCTGAACGCGCGGATCGTGAGCGTCGAAAGTGATGATCTCGCTGACGCCCATCGAAGTGAGTTCCTGCAACATCTGCGCGCAGTCGAGAGACTCTCTCGCGTTGCGGCGGTGCTGTCTGCCGCCGTAAAGGCTGGGCATGACGACCGTGATCGACTTTGCCTTGCCTCCGCACGCAGCGATGACTCTCTTGAGGTCGCAGTAGTGATCGTCAGGCGACATATTGTTCTCAAAACCGAACATATTATAAGTGATAGAATAATTGCCCACGTCGCAGAGGATATAGAGATCCTTGCCTCTGATCGTCTCCATAACGAGTCCCTTGCCGTCTCCCGTGGTGAATCTGGGGCATACGTTCTTTATAAGGAATGTATCGCGGTGAAAGTTCTTGCCCTGCGCCTTCGCCTCCTGGTTGTACCAATTGACGAGGTAGTAGTCAACCTTGTCGCCGAGTTCTTTCGCACCCGCAAGCGCGATCAGCGCCATGTTGGAAGTGTCTTTGTCAAAATTGAATATAGACTCAAAAAATGGTCTCATTCTTGCCTCCGTATTTATAAATATTGTCTTTGGATTTCACGGTATAAGAGTATTCGGCGTCTGCACTTTTGCGACGCGATAGATATAAAATTGTATTTTGAAGTCGGTCGTCAGGTAAGTGATCCATAACTCCTCTCAGAATAAATATAATCGCGGCAACTGCCTCGGTTACATAAATATATTATCATTTAATAAGTTTTATTTCAACTAAAAAACAGAGTGAATTTTCAATAATTTTCGTCAATATTTTAACGCAAGCGCGAAAACTCTTTACGCCTGCGCTTTTTTAAACACCTCGCCTATCGGCTCGTCGAACACGAGCGTCGCGTCGCTTCTGAACAGCGCGGTTTTGTTTATCAGCACGAGATCTTTGCCGTGAAAATACCTGACAAGATCCGCCGCGGGATATACTCTCAGCGATGTTCCGCCGATTATCAGAGTGTCAGCCTCAGACACGTATTCTATCGCTCTTTCAAACACACCTTCGGGCAACTGCTCGCCGTAAAGCACTACGTCGGGCTTGATCAGTCCGCCGCATTCGCATACGGGCACTCCGCCAGAGTCCGCAACGTAACGGGCGTCGTATTTTCTGCCGCATACGGTACACGTATTGCTATGTATGGTGCCGTGAAGTTCCAGCACACTCCTGCTGCCAGCTGCCTGATGCAGACCGTCGATATTCTGCGTTATCACGGCTTTCACAAGCTCTTTCTTCTCCAGATCGGCAAGCGCGAGGTGCGCCGCGTTGGGCTTTGCGGAAAGCGGCAGCATATACGTTTTGTAGAAGTCGTAAAAATACTCCGTATGACTGTAAAAAAAGTTGTGCGAAAGTATTATCTCGGGCGGAATGTCGTATTTTTTTGCAAATATTCCTCCCGCAGAACGGAAATCCGGCACTCCGCTTTCGGTAGAAACGCCCGCGCCGCCGAAAAAGACGACGTTGCCTTTTGACAGCATATCTTTCAATGCGTTTACTCTTTTAGCAAAATCTTCCATTTTTCCTTATTTGTTATTTCGTGAGCACATATGTCGTTATGCTCTGCGCGGGAAGGGTGACTTTGCCCGTCCATTCTCCCGCGACTTCGTTCCAACCCGTCTGCGTCTCACCGGTCGTGCATACCGTCGTCGCGTTCTTGTAGTCGTACAGACCGCCTACGGTCACGTTCTTTTCGCTTTTAGAATTGTTGATGACGACAAGCACCACGCTGCCGTCGGCTTTTTTGAACGCGCTGTAATCCAGCCCAGCCCAGCCCGTCAGGTCAGAACACGTCGCGTCCACGCGCACGTCGCCTTTATCGATATAACGCGAGAACTGCCCCATAACGTAGTATCTCTTGAGAACGGAAAGTTTCTGCGTGCCGTCGTCGAGTACGTCCCAGTAAACGAGACCGTCGTTGTAATCGCACGGCGAGACCGCGAGCCACCAGTTCCAGTCCACGGCGCTCAGCATAGTCAGATCACGGCTTATCACGTTGCCGAGAAGAAGTCCGCTCTCAATAGTATCGCTTCTGCCGCCCACCATCTCGCAATATTCAGTTATCGAAATGCCGAGTCCGGGGAAATTCTTGTCAATGTAATCCTGATATTTGTCTCTGTGCTTCTTGCTGTCGTCCGCGCCGTAAGAATGGGCAGAGATATACTTGATGTCGTCGAAATAGTCGTATTCGCTCATCGCCTCGAGATATTCTTTTATATCTTTGCGGTCGATATAGAATTTATAGTTTCCGCTTTCCAGCACGTCGCACTCGTAAGAAGTGCCGTTAGCCGCGTTGTACGCTTCGAGCTTGTCGAAAAACACGTCGTAAAATTTCGCAAGAGGCTCCGGATCGAAATGACAGCCTTCCTGCGAAGAACCTTCTCCGCCCCAGTCCCACTGCGGCTCGTTGACAGGACTTATCACGACCTCGGGCACATTTTCGAGTCCCGACAGGTGTTTCTCGACAAGGTTGTCGACTATGATGAGTATATAATCGCAATACGCCTCGTAAAATTCCTCTTTGAGATTATTCTGCTGTACTTCCGCGCCCGTACACGTGCCCGATACCGTCATAAGATAATGCGGAGAATTGGCAAAGAAAACTATTTTGTCTATGCTGCCCGTAGCAAGCGCCATATCGAGCATTTCAAGCGCGCCCGCGTCGCGGGTAAAATCGTAATTGCTCTCGTCGGCGAAAGCGGCTTTGAGCTGTTCGTCCGAAGCGTCGAGGAAGTTTTCTGCCATAAAGAAGCTCTCTGCGCGTCTGTCGGGATCGAAATCGGGCTTATTGTAAGGGAAAACGTCGTCGAGGTTCTCGTCCGCAGAACCGCCGCCGATATTGAATCTCGCGATATTCAGCCTGAGTCCGTCCTCGCCGTAAAGCATAGCGATCGACTGTTCTTTGACCTCGTCGGTCCCCTCAAGCCCGAGTCTCTGGAACGTCCACGCCATAGAAGCTCCGAATCCCTGCACCGTCTGCATCTCGCTGCCGAGATCGACGCTGATGCGCAGATTCGCATATGCGGCTACGCAATAAATACTCAGGCAGATCGCGGCGATAATGACAAGCACCAAAACCGTCAATCCCGTCTTTTTCGCGATATTTTTGCCGTTGTCTCTGAAAAACGTCTTTATTTCTTCTTTGGAAATCCTGTTCAAAGTCTTTCTCCCCCGTGCCGATTTACTTAATTATACCAAACGCAGCCGCACCGCGCAACAAAAAATAAAAAAGGCGGCGCAAAACGAGAGTATCGTTTTATGCCGTTATTTTACCGAAATATCCATATTTGCGGGTTATAACGCCCGCACATTTCCGCACCGACGTTTTTCAGGCGCGCGCTATTTTTGCAAATAAAGCCTGCGTCGCTCTCGCCAGATCCTCGGGGGAAGTCTCCACCTGCCGTCCCACCTTTCCCGCGCTGTAAACTATCTTTTCCTTGTCTTTCGCGCTCTCGTCTATCACCGTGACGAACTTTTTCTTCATTCCTATCGGGCTGCAACCTCCGTGGATATACCCCGTCAGCGGCAAAAGCTGTTTCTGCGGTATCATCTCCACGCTTTTGACTCCTACGCTTGCCGCCGCCGCTTTAAGATCCAGAGTTCCCGTAACGGGAACGACGAAAACGTAGTTTCTGCGATCGTGCCCCTCCGTCACCAGCGTCTTGAATACGCATGACGGGTCTTTGCCGAGAGCCTTTGCAACCAGCGCTCCGTCAGTCGTCGTATTGTCGTATTCGTAAGCCTCGTAAGCGATACCCAAAGTGTCGAGCGCCCTCATCACGTTGGTCTTTTCTATTTTTTTTGTCATCTCTTTTTTATCACCTCGTAATCGCCGCTTCTCAGTATCGAAACAAGGTCTTTTTCATCCTTTGGCGCACGTCTGAGAAGCACTCCTCCTCCCTGACCGCCTTCGCAATGAAAATCGCTTCCTCCCGTCGGGATAAGCCCTCGTCTCGTACAGACTTTTTCCGCTTTTTTGTTGTGCGAATTGTGACCGGGATGCAGATTTGCGATCTCGACGCCGTCCACGTAATTGTAATCCACCTCTGTGCATATCGACCTGTAAGGATGCGCCACGACGAGCAGACAGCCGTGTTTTTCCGCCCAGTCGTGAAACTGCTTGAGATCGTCGAAATTGAGTATGTCGTACCCGTACTCGAGAAGCAGCTCTGGCGTGATGCCGTACACCAATATCTCCGCATACGGCGGCGCGTATTTGTAATACGTGCAGAAATCGGGCGCCGCTTCCAATCCGAAAAAGACGTCGATGCCGTATTTTGCGCATTCGTCCTTGAGTTGATAATAATCGTGCATGTAATCCGACATGACGCTTAGTCTGCTGCCGAAACACTGTGCGACGTAACCGAACAGATCCGTCCTGTTGAAATGATTGGTCACCACGATACCGTTGTAACCCGCCTCTGCGTAAATACGCGCTATATCGCAAGGATCTTCCTGCCCGCAGTGGCTGTTGTGAATCGTATGCAAATGCATTTCCAGTTTATACATGTTGATCTCCGTGCTCCCCCTTCACGCACCTCGTCGGGCTTTCCGTCCGCTCCGATCCGACAGCGGATTTTATCTGCCCGTGTTGGTTTTAGATGTTTTACCCGCACGACGGGTCAGCACGCGGGCGCAATGCACGCTCAGGCGTCAAAGGACACTTTATAAGTATAGCTGAACGTCTTGCCCGGCTCGAGCATATGCACAAACGCCTTGTCCTTGAGTTCTCTGTCCGGATTCAGCTTATCGGGAGCGCCGTGCCACGGCTCGATACACACATAAGCGCCGCTCTCTTCCATACTCCAGAACGCGAGCACGTCGACCTTTCCGAAATCGAAATAAACGCTCTCTCCGTCCGCAAGTCTCAGCGCGAGTTTATCCGTGCCGACGTCGGTCAGCATCACGGTCTTATATTTTATCATTACGTCCTTGCCCGTACTCAGCCTGTCTATCGTGCCGAAAGGCGCCTTGCCCGTGATGTAATGTCCCTTTTCTTCGAGCGTAAGATAGTCGGGCGATATCTCTTTGAGAAAGTCTATGTAGTTGCCGTCGGTGTTTATCTTGCCGCCTTCGTAAGTCGCGCATATATTGAACGCGGGATGTGCGCCCATCATGAAATACATGAGTTTGTCGTCGACGTTCTTTGCGGTATGAACGACTGTAAGCGCGCCGTCATCGACCTTGAATCTGACAGAATACTCGTATTTATAAGGATATTTTGTAAGAGAATCCTCGTTAAAGACATTGGTCAGCACGATTTCGGTGTCAGAAACCCTCGTTGCGGAAAACGGCTGATGCCTGCACACGCCGTGCAAAGGCACGTCGTAGCGCTTTCCGTCAACGGTATACCAACCGTCCTTCTGTCTTGCCACAAACGGGAAAATCACGACGTCCTGCTCCGTCCAGGAATCTTCGCTCCCCTGCCAGAGAAACTCCCTGCCGTCTCTCATTCTCTTAAGCGACGAAAGAGTCGCCCCGTAGGAATTAACCGATACGCTCAACTTGCCGTCCGATATTGTCGATATCATAAATTCACCTCCGCAATATGTTTTAATTATACCACAACGCATTTTATTTGTCCATGATATGATTTGCGATATATGTCCGGTCTCGCGTCCGAGCGCGGCTCGCAAAAAAATCACGTCTTGACAACTCGCGGCTTATATAGGATAATAATAATGTGCGGAGTGTTGAAATAATCTGCGCAAGTTGCTTGCTAGTTGGAGTGGAATATGAAGTCGACGATCAGAAGGTATGCAAAATTGATGGTAAAAATCGGCGCGTGCGTCCGCAAGGACGACGACGTGCTCATCGTCTCGTCGCTCGAGGGCGCACCTCTTGCACAAGCTATCACCGAGTATTGTTATAAAGCAAAGGCAAAACGCGTGACGTTGGTCTACTCGGACGAAAAGGCAAGCCGCCTTCACTTCCTGTATCAGGACGAAGCGACGCTGACCGACATACCGTCGTGGGAAGCCGAAATGAAAAATTCTTACAAAGGCAAACATGCCGTGACGATCCGCATCCTGACCGAAGATCCTCACCTGTACGACGGCATAGACCCGCGCAAAGTCGCCGCACGTTCGAGAGCGACGCACAAGGCGCTTGCCGAATATTACGACAACGCGATGGCGAACAAGATTCGCTGGACGTTGTGCGCGGTACCCGGTGAAGAATGGGCAAAGACTGTATTCCCCGATCTTTCCCCCTCAAAAGCGGTGGCAAGGCTGTGGGATCTGATAATAAAATCGATGCGCCTCGACGAAAAAGACTGCATAAAGGCATGGCAGGATTTTCAGGCGAAATCGCTCGAAAGGATTGAAAAACTCAACTCGATGAATCTGAAGCAACTGAGATACCGCAACTCGCTCGGCACCGACTTCACCGTAGGTCTGCCCGAGGGCGCGTACTTCAGCGGAGCAAAAGAATACACGGTATACGGCGCGCCTTTCTGCGCCAATATGCCGACCGAAGAGATATTTACCCTGCCCGACAAGAATACGGGCAACGGCAGGATAGTAGCCTCGATGCCTCTGGTACACAACGGCACGGTGATAGAAAATTTCTGGATTTCTCTCAAAGACGGAGTTATCGTGGATTTTAATGCCGAAAAAGGCTATGAGACCCTCAAAAACATAATAGAAACAGACGAAGGATCGAGGCATCTCGGAGAAATCGCGCTGGTACAGTACGATTCTCCTATCCAAAACCTCAACACCCTTTTCTACAACACTCTGTTCGATGAAAACGCAAGCTGTCACTTCGCGATAGGCGAAGCGTATCCGCTTATACGCGGCGCAGAAAAAATGACGCGCGAACAGCTCGACGCCCTCGGTGTAAACCGATCAGGCGAACACGTGGATTTTATGATCGGCACACCCGATCTCAGCATAACCGGCATTTCGGCAGACGGCGCCGAAATCCCAATTTTCAGAAACGGCAATTTCTGTTTCTGACATCGGTGCAATAACGCGCGAGGTAAACTGATGATAGGCATTTATGTTATTTCGGGAATAATGATCGCAACGGCTTTTCTGACCGCCGCTTTCTACGTCAACGAACACCGCGTGGTCGCGACTATTGCAAAAGTCGTGTCCTCGCTGGGCTTTATGCTCATCGCTTTCATCGCATTGAGCAAGAATTTCGACAACCTTCTCAATCTGAAATACGGCATGGTAATGCTGACGGGGCTTATGCTCTGCTTTGTCGGCGACGTGTTCCTGATGATAAAAGAGCTTTTTACGGAGCGCACAGCCAATTTATATCTGCTTTTGGGCGTGGGCGCCTTTTCTCTCGCGCAGATAATGTTCGCAATACGTTTCAATATGTATGCCGATAGATTTGTTTACTGGCTGCTGCCGATAGTACTGATAGCCCCCGCAATACTTCTCGTTTCTCACAAACTTAATATCATCAGACTTGAAAAGACTGCGATAGGTCTTATTGCATATTCGGTTATAATAGGTTTCACGCTGGTATGCGCTCTTAATTTACTGATCGTCAATCCGTCTGCACGTTCGGTCGCACTGTTCGTTGCACTGGCGGCATTTATGATATCGGATACAGCTTTGTGCTACACCTATTACGGCAGATCGGTCACCCTGCGCCGCATACTCAACTACGTCGTAATGCTCTTTTACTATGCGGCAACGATACTACTGGCATATTCGATATTGTTGTAAAACCCGATACTTGTCAACAATTCGCGATCATTCCTCCGACAAATGCCGGAGGTTTTTTACGCGTTTTATGCGGCAGAAGCGTAAAGGTGCGTGACTACAAAAAATCCGCTCCTTGCGGAGCGGATGCTTTTCTTTTTCACTGAAGATCTTTGATCCTCTTTCTTCTGGGACGCTTCTTGGGGATATTGAAATTGCCCATCATATAATCTATGACCCTGCAAGCCTTTCTGACCGCAAGCGAAGAACGTATCGGAAGCATGAAAGGCACTTCCTGATATGCGCTCGTCTCGCTTAGATCGCGCTGATGATACTTGCCGTCGTCGAGCGCCGCGTCCTCGGGGTCGACCGCAAGATACAGCTTGAGCGTCTTGCCGCCGATCGCCATCTTTGCAAGCAGATCCCTGCCCATGCGGTAACTGTCGCAACGGGCGCTGTAGCGGCTCTTGACTTTGCGATAAGAAGTGAGATGCTCCTGAAGCTGAGCATGCCACTCTATGACGCTTTCGTCCATCTCCATAAGTCTTTCGATGAAGCTGGGACGGATATCTATGCTTCCGACGACACCTTGCGCGGTAACGCCGTCAGGCTCCGGATAATACGTCTCTTCCTCGTATGCTTCTGCCGCAGGTTCTTCCTCGTATTCCGGCGTCGGCATTTCTTCGTAGACCGGCGTTTTTTCTGCCTCTACCGCAGGGGCGACCTCGGCAGGAGCGACTTCATCTTCTTCGATATCGAACTCGGAAAGATCTTCAAACTCCTCATTCTCGCTATAAGAGAATTTATTTTTGCCGTCTATTTTCATAAATTCCTCCTGATCACACTATGCTGCTTTTTAAAGCGGTATACTTATATTACTACAACGCCGTCGCCGTGTCAATGAAAAACCGCAGACAAAAAATTCAATTTTCTCGGCTATATGCTTGTAAAACGGCTTTAGCGAGTTGGTCCGCACACGACGTACCCTTGCCCGCGCAGTTTACGCCGCCGCATTTTTCGACCACTTCGTCCACCGTCAACCCTTCTACGAGACGGGGTATCGCGATCAGATTGCCGGGGCAACCGCCGTAGAATACCACGTTTTTTACGACGTTTCCGTCAAGCTCGAAATCAATTCTTCGGGAGCAAGTCCCTTTTGTCATATACGTATGTTTCATAATGCCTCACATATATTCGGGATAAAATTGTTTAATATAAGCCTCGACGTCCTTTCTCTTGCCTTTGTACGGTCCCGGGTTTTCCATTTTGTTTGAAACGAGTGCCGTAGCCCACAAAAGAGCCTTGTCCATAGGCTGATTTATTCTTTCGGTGATATAGCCTGCAAAGGTAGTATCACCTCTGCCGCTTCTGCCGGAAAGATTCCTTGCTCTTATCGGGCAAGCGCAGAGCTTTTCACCGTCGTAAGCTATTACCTCGGTATTGTGAGTGATAACGACCTCTTTCGCACCCCACGCGTGCAACATCTTTGCCGCGCCGACTCTGTCGGGCTGACCTGTCAGTATCTCGGCTTCCGCCGCGTCCGTCTTGAGATAGGTTATGTAAGGCAATATCTCTTTCTTTTCCGCCCAATCCTCGAAATACATCGCGCCCGTCTTTTTGTCGGCGTGTCTCAAAAGCGCCTGAACGTCAACTGCTACCTTGCCTTTTGCGGCGAGCGCCTTGATAAGCTCTCCGTCAAAGTCGCCGTAGATCAGTCCCGCAAGGTGATAGACGTCGCAATCGACGTCGGGGATATCCTCTATCGTGAACGGATCTGCCTGACCTATGCAGGTGCAGGTGCGTCTTTCCTTGTCGGGAGTGTGGTACTTGTTGCGTATAGACGTGCTCTCGAGCGACGGGATATAGAAAACGTCCTCTTTGTCGATAACGAACTCGTTGAGTCTGTCTTTGTCGCAGGGGGCAACCTTGGTAACTACGCCCACCTTGTAGCCGCCCGCGTAAGCCGCCGCGGAAGAATAAATGACAGCGCCGCCGACTTCGATGATCTGATTGTCGAGGTAGTCGATGTTGTAATCGAGCGATATATGTCCGATGGTAAGTGTGTCGTATTTTTTCATATTTTTCTCTCTCCGTTAAACAGTTTTCATTTCTTGTCAACCAAGTCTCGCAACGTAATCGGCAAGATTGAGAGTGTTCTCGTAACGCAGGTACGCTATGCCGTATCTCCTGTCGTTGCCTGTACCGCCGAACGTTTTTACCACATCTTCCTCACCGTTGAAGTAGGACACCTCGTCTTTGATATACTTGTTTCTGTCGTCGACAGGACTGCTTTCGTTGTCGTACAGAGAGCAGAACCATACCTTGCTCGACGCCACGACGTCAGACACCTTGATATTCAAGAGATATTCGCCGCTATAAGTCTGTCCGAGAACGGTAAAGTTGTACCGGTAGTAGTGCTCCACGAGGTTCGTATCGTATATTTGAGCGATAAGTCTCTCTCTGCTGGTCATATTGTCTTCATCCACCGTGTCGCCGAACAGATCTTTTTCGTAGCCGGCGCTCTTGAGTATCCTGTTCATTATCAGACATTCGTTGTAAGACATGGTATTGACGAATATCTCGGTATATTCCTCAGACTCCCCGTTGGGGTCTTCGAGAAGAGCTATCAAAGCGTTGATGTATATCTCGTCAGGCACGAGGTTGTTGTTTTTACCCGTAGCATCTTCGCTCGTAAACAGGTTGTCGGTCGCGACTTTTATCGTAACGAGCAGATAGGACGTGCCGGCGTCGATACCGACCGTACCGTCTGACATGACAACGTCTTTGTAATATTCTCTGACAGCTACCGTCTGTCCTTTCTCTGTCTCGCTGCCGTTGGTATATTTGGGCAGGATATAGCTCTGATAAGCGGATATGTCGTTTGCGTTACCGCCAACTATGTCGCTGAACTTTTCTCCCTTCATCTTGGTATTCATGTACGCGTCGAGGAACTGAGCGTTGACCGTGATAGACGCCCCGTCCGACGAAGGCGTTATGGTAAACGTAGAGTTTTCTCCGCCCTCGGTATTTTCGTCTATGGGAGAAGTATAATCGCCGTTTGCAAGCGTGTAGCCTTCGAGACCCGCGTGCAGACCTTTTATGGCGGAACGCATGTCAGTTCCGCTCGGCTTCACCTCATCCTCGGTGTAGATGTTGTTCACCGCAAGATCGAATACCGTCGAGAACTCGAGACCGCCTTCGACGTCGCTCTTTTCGACGAATTCTTTGGATATCTTGCCGTCCGCATTCATATCGTTGAACGCCTTGGTTATCTTGTTTTCGATTGTAAGCTCGAGACCTTCTTTGGTGAAATCCTTTTTCTCCTCGCCCTCTCCTATCGAAGTCTGACCCGAGAAGCGCTTGACGAAGAAGATCATTTTATCAATATAGGCATCGCCTATATCGTTTATATCCACGTTTGCATCGTATATTTCGTTGCCGAACTCGTCGTAACTCACTGAAATGTCGACTATAATGTCGATATCGTAGGGGAACAACGTCTCGTACTTCTTGTTCTGCTGTACGACGTCGGCGCCCTCGCCCGTCACGTTCTCAAAAGAGATAGCACCGTTTATTCTCATTCTTATCCTCGGCGTACCGCCGTCCGTATAGATAAGGATATACTGTATCTTGCCCTCGGGCATTATCTGCATCATATTGTTGAGTTTGCCGCTGTCGTTGACTATATTCGCGAACTCGTACTGGCTGAGATAAGGATTGAGCTCCGCGTAAGGAGTCTCGTCGTCGAGCAGCCCTGTCTTGTCTCCGTAGGCAGTCGAAACGCTGTTCATTCTCAGTCTCGTCTCGTATTCTCCGCTGACGACCGTGAGCATATTTTCTATGTTCGTAGTCGACCAGTCGTCTCCCTCTCTGTCGGTATCTACATAATATTTGCCGTCGATCTCGGATACGAAATCATCGACGCCTTGTTCTGCAACCGTTGCGTCGACGTTGGTCTTGACGTCGCTTTCGTCATCATCGGGGTCGTACTTGTACGTCTGAGAAAGTATCAGGTACATCTCCTCTCCCGTGATCTTGTTCTCGGCATAGAACGCTTCTTCGCTCTCGTAGTCGGTATCCACCTCAGGGTCGTACTTGAGTTTTTCGTTGGCGGCAAGCACCTCGAAGATATTGGGGAGTATCGCGCCGCCGTCATTTTCGCTCGTCGCGCTGACAAACTCTATTTCAGCGCCCATATTATTCTCGATGTCGACGAAAGCGTCGTATATCTTCTGATTGAGCTGCGCCTGCAACTCGTCAAAAGTCATTTCTGTAACGTCCTCACCGCTGCCATCGTCCTCAGAAACGTCTCCTTCAACCGATGCCGAGCCGTTCTTCTTTTCTACCGCCTTGAGGAGACTCATAAGCGTCTCGAAATGCTGACGACTCATCTCGTTGCCCTTCTTGTTGATATCAACGGTTGCCGTACTGGGCGTTTCAGAAGTGCCTGAGTACTGCGTGTAAGTAAGGAACACGTAGATACTGTCGGGAAGCAACTGTTTGACGAGCTTTTTCATGCTCTCGTTGTCCTTGAGCTGTGCGTCTATGTTGCCCGTAAGGTCAAGCTCTATCGTTATGTTGAGTACAAAATAGTCGCCCAAGGCGGTGTCGGTGCCCGTCTCCGAGCATACGACGTCCATGATCCACGGCTCCATGTTTTCTACTTTGTATTCCTGGTTCTTCAGATATCCGTTGAGAAGCGCAGCAAGCGTATCGGCATCCGCATACGGTTTGAAATCGCCGCCGTCCGCATAGTCCAGCCCCGCCTGTATCTTGTCTCTTATTTCTATCCTCTTGAGAGTTTCTTCGTCCTCAGAGAAAGAGTTGATCCTGGAGAACAGATTGGACGCCGTGATATAATACTCGCCGGTCTCCTCGTTCACGACGTTGTTGAAATAATATTTCTCGCTGAATTCACCGTTTATGAAAGTCGTGGCAGCGAGAGTCTGTGCCTCCTGTGTAAATCCGTCCACTCCGAGAGACTCGGGCGTGGGCAGTTTTACGTCTCTTATCAGCGCGAGGAAATCACCCTGCGTAAGGTTTTCCGCACCCAGCATATTTATGACCGCCTGTATAGGTTTGGTCTCGAAGCTTCCGCTCGCTCCGTCGCTGCTGGGAACGAAGTTGATCGGCACGAGTTCGTCTACCCTCATGATCGTGTCGAATATTTTCTCGTTTATGCTTCTCATAAACGGTATCTTATTGCCGTCGGCGTCCTCCGCCGCTATAAGATTGTTGAGGATAGAATTGACCGCCGCCTGCTGTTTTTCACTCATATCGTTGACTGCCACGTTTGCTTCCCAGGTCTGCATATTGGGATAAATGCTTGCAGTCACGTAAAGCGTCTCAGGGAGTATTATCGGAAGCGCGTCTATAAGCCCTGAAACTATGGATGGCACCTGTTTGTCACCGAAAAGATTGGCAAGCAATTGCGACTTGTTCTTCTTGAGCGCATCGCTTGCCGCTTCGCGCAGATTGACCGCCACAGTAGCGCGTATACGCACGCTCTGCTGTTCGAGCACCGTAGCGTTGTCGATTATCACCTGACTTATCGATGCGACCTGATTGATCCCGATACCGTATTGATCCTCGATGTTTTTGAGAGAATCGATCTCCGATATTTCGCCCAGCGCCTCGTTGAGCACAGCCGCAAGTTCTTTGTCGCTAAGCTCGAGCATTTCTTTTTCAAGCGTCTCCTGGTCCCTGCCTTCGAGCACGCTGAAATCGAAATCAAGACTCTCGAGCAGATCGTCGAGCGTCTTATTGCCTGTTATCGAACCGTTGTCGCCGATCTCGGGCGCCGTTTCGTCAGACAGAATGAGCGGACTGCCGTCGGACAAAGTCAATTCCTGTCCTTCTCCGCCGTTTTCTCCGTTCTCGGAGTCGGTAAGACTCGACAACAGACCGCTGACTATATCCGCAATCGTTACATTACAATCCTCGGAAAGATAAAGAGCCGTCTTGAGATCGGCATAAAAGTTTTCGAGGTCCTGTTCACCATAACCGTTGGTTACGACACCCGAGCCGTCCTCGTATAGTTTAGCGATCATACCGATCGCCTCCAGCAGACTCATGCCCGTCATATCCTTGAGACTCGTCTTTTCCTCTCCGCTTCCCAACATATCGTAATCCCAGGCGACAAGCGCGCCCAAAAAAACGGACGCAATAAGAATCACGACCAGACTTATGCATGCAAAACCTGTATAAAAACGTCTTTTTGTCTTTTTCTTTTTGATCTTTTCTACTTCTTTCTCGCTTATAAATCCGCCGTTGGTATAAAGAGTGTCGTTGAGAGACCTCTCCTCAGAAGCGACTTTTTTTATCTTCAGATCCTTTATAATATTACCCATCCCCGCATCTCCCCGATAATGAGAATTTATATTTTATTTTAAACTATTATAACACACTTTTTTTTATTTGTATATATATTTATAGATACTCGCGTGGAAAAATCTGTATTTCAGAACGAATTTCGCGCTTTCTATCGGTGTTTTAAGACCGAACGACGGATAGTTTACCCTCTTTTTACATACAAACGCCTTTATGTTCGTTTTCATTTGTTGACAAAAGCATCGAATTGAGTCTATAATCTGCTTGCATACAGATACGTCATGTGTCGGTTTTATGGAGAAAACGGATATGTCAAAAGACTTCAAAAGAGAAAAAATCAGGCTTGCGGTATTTTTTACGTCTATCTCTCTGGTATTGCTTGTGCTGGCTCTTTTTCTCGCATATTATTCGGCTTACGGCGATATTCTGTTTGTCATAACAGGCAATAAAAACGCGAAAAAAGAGAGATATGACGAAATGAATAAATCGGCACAACAAGGTCAGACCGTGTTTTTCGGGGACTCTCTGACAGAGTTTTACGACACGGACGCGGCATTCCCCTCTTTTACGAGTTACAACCGCGGAATATCGGGCGATACCACTCAAGGCATGCTGGACAGACTGGACAACAACGTATTGTCGATCAATCCGTCCAGGATTGTATTCCTTGGCGGTGCTAACGACCTCAATCACGGCCTCACTCCCGACGAGATCGTCGCCAACATACGCGAGATACTCACGAGAATAAAAACCGCTCTTCCCGACTGCGAAGTTTATGTGGAGTCGTTGTATCCTGTCAATCCGTATACGCATCCGATATATCTTAACAGCGTCGCCGACCGCAAAAACGTCGATATCCTCGCAATCAACGAGTCTCTCATCCCTCTTTGCGAAGAACTGGGCTGTACTTATATAAACGTGCACGATCTTTTGACCGACGGAAACGGAGACCTGCGCGAAGATCTGACCATGGACGGTCTGCACGTCAACGCCGAGGGTTACGCTATCGTGACAGAAATACTCTCCCGATATCTGACCGAGTAAATCCCGACAAACGCAAAAGACGGGGCGACCCGTCTTTTTTTATGCCTTTATATCAAATGAAGCTGCGCGGAGAAGCCGAAACGCGGCGCAGCTGCGCACGCTGTCTCTCACCGTGTTCTGACTCACGAACGCGCTCAGGGCTTTATGCCGCGCCCGTTTTTTTTGCGATTTTCACGACAAGTTTTGATTTTTACAAAAAAAGTACACCCTTCCCGCAAGCAAAAAAGTTGCGTGCAAAAAGGGTGTTCTTTTCAATTTTAAGACTTCCGTCAGCTCTTGACCGCGCCGCCTATAGCCGCCGCACCGCCGAGTACGCCGCCTACCGCAAGCAGATAACAGCCTATCGCAGGCATTGTGGTGGAGCTGGCGATCATCCCGATGTCAACTCCGTATTCCTTGCCCATAAGGACTGTAAATACGATCGCGAGAACTCCGCAAACAATGGCAACAATACCTGCCACGCCTCCGAGAGTGCCGAGCAGCTTGAGCCTGATCACGAGCTTGAGAATGAACAGCACCGCAGCTACCGCAACCGCCGCCGCAGTAATCCATGCGAACAAGTTGGTCACGACGAAATATTTGACCTCACTGTCGAGCTTTGCAGCCGCTTCGTTGCTGTCAGCCCAGTCCTGCAACGTCATCTTGCTGTCTGCGGATGCGCCGATCAGGTCGGAACCCGTCTTTGTGGTGGTCCAGTCGATGAACAGACCCGTGAACGCGAGAGCCGCGCCGACTATCATAACGAGTACGAGCACGAGCGAGAGCGTACTGACGCCCTTTGACTTTTTCTTTGCCATAATACAACCTCCTTATTATAGGTTAAAAAAAATCGAGACGGCACACTTATGGCACACCATCTCAAACCTACATAAATATTTTACCACTTGTTTTGTATGCTGTCAACGGACAAATTTTGTAAAAAAGAGTTTTATTTTACAACTTGTACGCGTATCACGACTTTTTCATGCGTCTTTTGCCCGTCACGCTCTCCGCTTCGAGGACAAACACCTCTGTCCGCGGCACGACGGCGGGGTTGAACGCGAAGTCCTCTCTCCCGTAATGCGCCATGAGTATCTTAAGCGCGCGCGTCTTTTCTTCCTCCCCTTTGACGAAGGATATCCTGCCGTGCCCGACAACGCTCTCGTATTCGGTCGTGCAGTTGCCGTGTTCCTCGTCGAGTACGAGCCTGTGCGAGCAGTCCGCTTCAAAACTCGCGCGGCAGTCGTTTTTGATCATATCGATCTTTTTGCCTTCGCACGCGCTGTGAAAATACAGCCTGAGCCTGCCGTCCTGCACCCTCATACCGAAACTTAGCGGTACTACGTAAGGATACTCCTCGCCGTTGAACGCGAGCCTCACCGCGTCGCATTTTTCAAGCACCTTTACTATTTCATCAAAATCCTTTATCTCTCTGTCAGATCTTCTCATGCTTCTCCGTTTTCCGCTCCGCAAGCTCCTTGCGGGCATAAAAATACGGGCGCGCAGCCCGTATTTTATCTGTTTATATCATTCCCACTCGATGGTACCCGTCGGCTTCGGAGTCATGTCGAAGCAGACGCGGTTGACGCCCTTGACCTCGGTGATTATCCTCTTGACGATCTTGTCGAGCACCGCCCAGTCGACGTGCTCTATCGTTGCAGTCATGGCATCTACGGTATTTACCGCCCTGATGATAACCGGCCACTCGAAGGAGCGCGCATTGTCTCTTACGCCGACAGACTTGACGTCGGGGATAAGCGTGAAATACTGCCAAACCTTGCCCTGCAGACCCGCATTGGCGAATTCTTCGCGAAGTATTGCGTCAGACTCTCTGACCGCTTCCAGTCTGTCTCTCGTGATCGCGCCGAGGCATCTTACGCCGAGACCGGGACCGGGGAACGGCTGACGGTATACCATATCGTCGGGAAGTCCGAGCGCCTTGCCGCACGCGCGCACTTCGTCCTTGAACAGATATTTGAGAGGCTCGACCAGCTCGAACTTGAGGTCGTCGGGAAGACCTCCCACGTTGTGGTGCGACTTGACGATCTTATTGGTCTTGGTGCCGCTCTCGACGATATCGGGATATATCGTGCCCTGTGCGAGGAAGTCGATGCCGTCGAGTTTTCTCGCTTCTTCTTCAAATACTCTTATAAATTCCGCACCGATGATCTTTCTCTTCTTTTCGGGATCTTCGACGCCTGCGAGCTTGTCGAGGAATCTGTCCACGCTGTCGGAATATATAAGCGTTGCGCCCAGTTCTTCTCTGAATACTCTGACGACCTGTTCCGGCTCTCCCTTTCTCAGAAGTCCGTGATTGACGTGTACGCAGACGAGCTGTTTGCCTATCGCTTTTATGAGGAGCGCCGCGACGACGGAGCTGTCAACGCCGCCGGAGAGCGCGAGGAGTACCTTTTTGTCGCCTATCTGCTTTCTGAGAAGCTCGACCTGATCGTCGATGAAGTTCTGCATATTCCAGTTGGCATCTGCTTTGCAGGTATCGAAAACGAACGATCTGAGATCGCTCTCTTGGATCGCGGGGCACTTGTCTGTAGCGTGACCCAGCGCAACGACGGGAACGCTCGCTTTGTATATATCGTCCGCAACGTCTATCTTCACGCCGTCTATAATGTTGTTGGGGCCGCCGCTTAGGATAACGCCCTTTACGTTGGGGATCTCCGCGAGCTGCTTTGCCGTAATGTCGTGCGGATATATCTCGCTGTAAACGCCGAGAGCGCGGATTTCTCTGGCAAGCGCAGAGTTGTTTTCGCTGCCCAGATCGAGTATGACTATCATGTCTTGTTTCATATCTGTTCTCCTTGGTTTTATGTAATAAATGTATCACCAAACGGACGCGCGTGTCAATCCGTTTGAATTTATTTGCTTTTCCTTTTGACGACAGTACTCAAAAATCAGTACTAACCGAAGAATTCACTATGCCGTCGCGTTCGTCGAAAGTTCCCGCGTTGGTGAGCGGGCGGGTATTTACGCTCCTGGGCGCTACTCTGAAAGAAGTCGCCTGCACGTTTTCGACGTTGTAAAGATACAGACCGTAAACGGGCATGTCGTGGTAGGCGCTCAGCTCGTGGGAAATAAAATAGCTGTGCGACACGCGCGTTATTTCGGGATATCCGTCCATGTTTGCGTGCAGAACGTCATTCCCGTTGTAAATATCGAGATCTTCTCCGCACTCGCGGTATGCGATATTGATATTATCCAAAGTCACGTTTTTCACGGGATATACAGTATTCTTGTAATCGCAACCGACGACCGCGCTTGCAATATCGACGTCTTTAGCATAAACGTTGCTGATCGTAACGCCGTCTATGCTGCCCATCGTCCCGTCGCTTCCTTTGTCCTCGTCGAGTCTGCAACCGAGCCATATCAGAATCGCGGACGGCACGTTGTTCATCACTATATCGCTGACGGTAACGTCCGATACGTTTGCGCCGTCGACAGACTCTATCGCTATGCCGGAATATCCTCCCGCGATCTCTGCGCAGAAGAAATAACAGTCGCTGACGGTTACGTTTTTCACGTCGTATCCCGTCTCTGTACCTATCTTGAAGTTGTTGGCAAGCGACATTATCTCGCAATCGCTGACAGTCACGTTCTCTATCTCTCCGACGTTGGATTTGAGTACTATTCCGTCATCGCCCGTCGCAATAAAGCAATGCTCTATATTTACGTTGCTTGTGCCGCATATATCGAAGCCGTCGCTGTTTGCAACGTAGATATTGTTGTCGATAACCACGTCTGAAATCTCTACACCGTCGCAAAGTTCGAATTTTACCGTCCACGTTGACGGCTCGTAGAGCACGAGATTGTAAAGCGACACGTTTTGACAATCCCTCGCATATATCAGATTGCAGCCGAATTCTTCGCTCTTTCTCTCTCTTATCCTTGCACGGTAAGATAGCACTTTTTCTTTCAGGTTGAAGGTCTCCTGCGGCAGATTCTTGGTCGGGTTTTCGCTCTCTTTCGTATAATCGGTGCCGTTGCCGTCGAGTTTTCCCGCTCCGACTATGCTCCAGTCGTCGACGCCTTCTGCTCTTATCAGCGCACCGTCGAGCAGCTGTCTTTTTTCTGCGGCCGTATATTCGTCGTAATCGGGAAGTTTAAGCGCGCTTCCCTCTGCGATACACAACGTCACGCCGCTTTTCATATACAGCGTGCCGGTATAGTAAACGCCGCCGCTGACTTCGACCGCGCCGCGCCCGTCACCGTTTGCGGAAGCCTCGTCTATCGCCGCCTGCAACAACGCGGTGTTTTCTTTTGCGCTCTTATCGGGAGACGCGCCGAAATCTTTCGCCGATACCCAATAGAGGTCGTCGGTAAAAGCGGCAACCTGAAGATATTCGTCGTAAGGTACGTCTGCGACGTGCGCGCCGTCGCCGTCCGTAAGCGAATACTCCTTCATCTCGGGGAAATCAATTTCCGTTGTTTTCTCTCCGCAACCTGCAAAAGTAACCGATACCGAACACGTAAGCACCGCCGCAAGAGTCAGCGCCACGGATTTTATTTTCATATTTTCCTCTTTGCGGTGATCTTTGCAGATCCGAAATCGGCATTGCAAACTTATCCTGCCCGCATTTATCAGTTTTTATAGCCAAAATACGACGACGCAAAGATACCGCCGCTAAACTCAACCTTTTATATCGAAATCCACCGTCACGCTTTCGCCCGCCTTGAGCGTCACGCTCTTGCTTGCCGACGACAGTCCGCACGATATCTCTATCGTCTGATCGATATCGCTCCTGACGGTAACGCTCGCCTTGCCCGTCTTGAGCGACCAGCTGAGGTTGGTGACCTCTGCGCGCGTACGGCACATTATGCCCTTGATATATCCCTCGTCGAAGCCGCTTGTAGGCAGCGCGGGCAGAACTTCTATTTCTCCGACGTTGGAATATACGAGCGCTTCGTTGACCATGCCGAGGTAGCCAATCGCAAAGTCGGTACAATAGCAACTGCTTCTGTTGGTATGGTGATTTGTCATAAGAGAGTTGTAGTATATCGTCCACAGTTCTCTGCCGTTCATCAGCCCGACCATCGCCTCTGTCACGCTGTCTCTGTCCTTGAGTCTCGCGGCGATAAGCGAGCGGTGTATCAGCGCATGGCTTGCCTCGTTTTCACTCTCTCTGTTGACGATGGCCTGTATCGCCGCATTTCGGAGCGCTTCGTCGTCCTGCGTTTCAAACAGAGGCCATACCATATACATATGGCTGAGATGTCTGTGAGTGTTGTTTTCTTCAAACTGATTTGCCGCCCATTCCTTGATCGCACCGCTCTCGTCGTACAGATACGGCGGTATCTTTTCAAGCAGGCTTTCCCACTTGCTTACGTCAGCCGTCGGATTTACCGATCGCCATATCTCGATGAGCATTTCGAGGTTGCTCCTGCACGCCGCTATGTCTATCGCCGAGTTTGCGCAGGACGGCGACGGATAGTTGGACGGATTGTTCTCGGGAGAATAAGACGGGATTATGCAATAAGTCTCGCCTTCTGCAAGAGCGGTCTTGCCCTCCTCGTAACGGATGTTGCCGTCCGCGTCGGTATAATACTCGGGCACCATAAGCTGATCCCAGTAATTTGCAGACTTAAGGAGAAGCGGCAAGAGAATCTCGCTCCTGAGGTCGAGGTAGCCTTTCGCCTTTATCTCCGCGATCTTCTCGTCTGTGAGCGGCACGTTTGTCATTGAGAGCACCGCGCGGATATCCTCGAGACTGAATTCGTCCGAGAGCGGTATCTGCACGTCGCCGTAGCATTGCAGAGTCTCGTAAAGCGGCTGAAGCATCCAGCTTGCTCCCGCATTCCAGTATCTGAACGGATAAGGGTAACAGCTCTCGGTCAGCAGCGCCATGTCGCCGTCGCTGTTGACGGGAGCCTGAATCGCGTCCTCGTAGCCGTGAGACGCGTACGCGTTGTCCATCCAGTCGTCGACCTGCCTCAGAATAAAGTTGACGTAGCCGACGTATGCGTCGCTTATGTTGCCCGTATTCATCGAAGAAGTCTGAAGGTTGACGTTGGCGTCCATGGTATACTTGCTTCCCCAGTCGCGCACCCACTCGCCCGTCCACATGCCGAACAGCCTGCTCGTACTCGTGCCCGCGCAACACAGATATGCGTATCTGCCGGAATAGTACGCTCTTTCCGCAAGAGTATTGTTGACCGTGGTGTTGTTGACCTTTCTTTTGGTCAGCTCCTCGTTGGGCACGGTAATATCCGCGCCGAGCGAGAACTCGACCGCGTTGTACTGCGGCGTGAAAATGTCGGTATGGCTCTTGAGCGCGCCCTCGTAATCGAACACTCCGTCTTTGTTGTATTTGTCTACGACTGCCTTGACCTTCTCGCGGAGCGAAGTCTCGATCGCATAGCTTTCCTGCCCCGCAAAGTCGTTGTATGCGCCCATTTCGTAAGTGCGGTCGGATGCGGTAACGATATAAATCTTGTTTGCGCCGCTGACCTTTATGCCGGGGATATCGTCTCCGATATACTGTTCTTCGGCTTTACCTTCAACGGTGACGAGTTCTTTGGTGCCGCCCTCGCAGAATATATAGCTGACCGTCGCGTAGCCGCCGTCCTTGAGTTCGCTTCCTTCATAGGACGGATAATGCGCGACAAAGCCGAGATACTCAAGGCTGCCGTCCACCGTTCTCTTATAGCGGATATCAGTCTCGCTCGGGTAAATTTCTCCGTCTTTGCCCGTATCACCGAAATTATACATCGTCGAAAGGCTGTCGTAAGAGAACGTCACATTGAGTTTCGCGCCCGTTGACGAAGCGGTGAGCTGAGAGATCGTCACGTCGTCCGCCTTGGAAGTAAAAGTCAGCCTGTCCCACTGCCCGTCACCGTCAGTGTACCTCGTACCCACCTGCGCGGTGTCATAGTCGGTATATCTCATATATCCGCTCGGCTCGGTCTCCGCGGCTATCTTGTCCGTCTGTGCCATTCTTAGAATAGCGCCCGCATGATAGGAGTAGACGTCCATATAGTTCTGCGTATCGACGATGTCATTGCCGTTGATAATGTTCTGTCTGACCGTCTCGAGTTCGTCATAAGTGACGGGGTTCTCTCTGGGGTTGGGATTGGGCAGAATGAAATGTATGTTCTGAAAAATGACCGTGTCGTTATACGGCGAGCCTGCGATTATCGCCCCCTGCTTTCCGTTGCCCGTGACCATGCCTTGCCTCCAGTACTGGTTGCTGTTGGTCTTGGTCGCGCTGAGTTCGGAATAAGTCTCGGCATAAGAGGACTTCGCGTCGCTCTCGAAAAGCGCACCGCTGTACTCTTGTTTTTCGTCTTTGTTTTTGCATGAAGCCGCAAACATCACGGCAAAAACCGTAACCGCCAGAACGGCGAGAACAGTGAAAAATCTTCTGGTTTTTATCATAATACTTCCCTCACTCATTTTATTTTAACAAAGCGCGCAACGCGTGTCAATTACGCAAATATGCATAATGGTGTGTATTTAGTCCATAAAACGCGCAAAACAAATACCGCCCTTTTTCGGCGGTACAGTAACCGTTGTCAGTCAGCCTCTCAAAGCGGCAGACCTGTGCGCCGCCTGCCGACGTCTTTTCAGGTTGACGAATCTTTGCTTTTGTTCAGCAACTTTTTGTGAATGATCTGCGCTGAAAAAGCGCCCGCAAACGCCGCGACGGCAGGAAGGATCGTTGCAACTATTGTATATGCGGTGTTGACGGGATAATCGAGATATCCCGTGACTACGATCATTATGACCGAACACGCATACATGGCGATCCCCGCAAACGCGTTGACGAACGACCATTCCTTTTTGCCTGAAAAAGAATAAGAAGTCCTTACTCCTAAAAATTGGTTTTTAGGAACGAATACGCATGCCGCTCCGCATATCGCATAGACAGCGCAAATGACTGTCGAGAACAACTCTCCGAATTTAGAACGGTCGCCGACTGTATACCCCGCTTCTAAGGACAGGGAGTAATTGGTCTTGAATATCATAACTTCGATACCTGTAAAAGCAACAGCCATGCACGCGAATACGGCGAAAGCGCCCCAGACCATACCTTGTTTGACTTCGGGATTATTTATTTTGACAAGCCCTGCGTACAATGCCGTAGCCGCGACCGCGATTATCGCAAAATACGTGATGCCGACCGTGATCATCTCTTTTGAACTTCCCCACCTCGTGACGTTCCAGTCCCCGTCGTAATGACAGGGTACGGTATCGGGAGAAAATATCCTCGCTATCACGGCGGTAAGCAACGGAAACAGCGCGGCGATAAGAAGCAAAGTGAAAGATATTTTTCCTGCCCGTGTTCGTTTAGCGCAGTTTATATCGTCAACTTTCTTCGCGCCTCTGCTTTCTACGAAGAAGTCCATGTCTACCCCGAAAAGCTCGGAAAGCCGTTTCAGATAAAAGACGTCCGGCACGCCTCTGCCGCATTCCCACTTGCTGACGTTTTTGTCGCTGACGTGGAGCATTTCCGCAAGTTCGCGCTGAGTCCAGCCCTTTTCCTTACGCTTTTCCGCGATCTTGTCTCCTATCTCTTTCATAACGTCCATTGTGTTTTCCTCCTCGCGGCTCCTCATCTCAATTCTATTGAACTACCCGACGCATGTCAATAACAAATGCAAAAATGCGCTCTCTACTATCGGTAGAGTGCGTTTTTTGCACAAAAAAAGAGAAGCTCCCCTCCTTCCGAATCATGATAAGACGTGTTAATCTCCCAGGTTTTCTTCGTCAAAAAGTGACGAGTCTAAAAATTCGTTGAGAGAAATTTTAAATCCCTGACAGATGCCGTATACGGTAGCAAGCGTAACCGTTTTGCTGTTTCTCATAGTCGCCAACGTTGAATACGGAATACCGCCCTCTATGCAGAGTTTGTACATGGTAATGCACTTTTCTTTCAAAAGTTCTTCCGTTCTCGCATAAACCGCGTCTACAAGCCGCATTTTTGCCTCTTCGCATATTGTTATATCGGTTTTATTATAAGAAATCAGATATAAAAAATATGTTGGTATACCGACATGCAATTGACCTTATATAACGCAATCTTTTTCAAAACACAAAATAACGGTCAACCTTTTTACAAAATAAAGACCCTCCCTACGCGGGAAGGTCTTTTGCGTTGAAAAACAATCAAAGCATGCTCTTTCTGAGTTCCGCTCCGCTCTTTGCGCTGAGGTATGCGGGAGGCACGTCCAGTACGGTCACGCAACCTGTCCTGCCCTCTTTGCTCATCTTCGCTACCGCACGCGCATACGCGACCAGTACGCTGGAAGTGAAAGCAGGATTGGAATCCAGCTTAAGAGAATATTCGACCACGTTGTCGTATTCGTCGTTTGCGCCCGTCTTGCCGCTTCTGATGACAAAGCCGCCGTGAGGTATACCCTTGTGCTTTGAGTCGAGTTCTTCCTGAGAAATAAAGTTGACGGTAGTGTCGTAGTCGGCAAAATAGTTGGGCATCTCCTTGATCTCCTTTTCTATCCTCGCCTTGTCCGCGCCTTCCTCTACCACGACGTAGCACTCTCTGGTGTGCTTCTGACGGGTGGAAAGATCGGGATTGCTACCGCTTCTGACAGCGTCCAGAGCCGCCTGAACGGGCACGGTGTACTGTCTCGCGTCGACGACGCCTTTCACTCTCCTTATCGCGTCGGAATGTCCCTGACTCACGCCCTTGCCCCAGAACGTGTATGTCGCGCCGCCGGGGAGCACGCTGTCGCCGTATACGCGGGCGATAGAGAACATACCGGGATCCCAGCCGCAGCTGATGAGGGCAAGTTTTCCGCTCTCCTTTGCCGCCTTGTCTACCGCGTCGAAATGCGCGGGGATATTAGCGTGAGTATCGAAGCTGTCGACCACGTTGAAATCAGCCGCATACGCGGGAGTCTGCACGGGCAGATCTGTTGCCGAGCCTCCGCAAAGTATGAGCACGTCTATTTCGTCCTTGTACGTCTGAGCATTTTCTGCCTTGTCGACCTTGACTCCTTTTATAAGAGGCTTTATCGACGCGGGGTCGCGCCTTGTCAATATGACTTTGAGTTCAAAGTCGGGGTTGTGCATGACAGCCGCTTCCACTCCTCTGCCAAGATTGCCGTAACCTGAAATGCCTAATCTTATCATAAACCGCTCCTTGAAAAAATTTATTTTATTATATATTACGAATGCCCTGTTTGTCAAAAATACGACGGAAAAAACCTTTATCTCACGCAAAAAAACGTGCATTTTCGCCGTCGCCGAATTCAGATCCCGCTTATGCACGGCGCCGCTTTGCAAATACCTGCATTTTACTTTTATCCCTGCGTACAAAAAAAGAGAGGGACGCGCCCTCTCTTTTCTTTTGTCGATTTTATTTCGTATCGAGTTTTGCAAAGACTATCGCGTCGCTATAATTGACCTTGCCTATCTCTGCCAGCACGTATACGTTGCCGTCCTTGTCGCCGTCCATACACGAGTAGCCCGCCGCTCCGCCGTAAATAAGTTTGCTCGTCCAGTTCTCTCCGTCGGTCGTAGTGCCCACCGACAGATTGACTCTCGTATGGAACGAGTCGGGGTAACTGAGCATCAGTTTGCCGTCGTGTACGTAGAGCGACGCCATACATATGGGAGTTTTGAGCGTCGTGAATTTTTCTTTGATATACCAGGTCGCGCCGCCGTCTTTAGAATACGACAGCTTATGGAACTGTCTGGGGTGGTAATCGCAGCAGCCCGCACCGTCTCTGACGACCATCACCACTTCACCGCTCTCCAGCACCGCCGCTTCGCATTCGTTGCCGCTGCCCGCTACTTCGCTTCTCTGCCAGGTCAGACCGTGGTCGTCGCTGTATATAACGAAAGAACTGCCGTTGTTGCTTGCGGGTACGATTATCCTGCCATCGTACTCTCCGCCCCTGATCTGCACCGCCTTGCCGGGACCGACCATCAGAGTATCCGCGCGCACTCCGTCAGCCGCGCCTCTCTTGATGTTGGGATCTTTGGGCAGGCTGATATTGATCGGCTCTTCCCAGTCAAAAGTCAGATCGTCTTTGAGCCTGCCTCTGATATTGAAAGTGTTGTAGTTGAAACCCGTCGACTTGGTCGCACTCATGTGCACTATGTTGAGAAGTCCCGTATCCCTGTCCAGCACCACGGTCGGGTTGCCGTACTTTCCTACCTCGTTGCCGAAAGTGAATATGGTTTTCTGCTCTCCCCAGGTCTTGCCTCCGTCGAGCGAGAATTTGCCCAGCATATCCACTACGCCTACGTCGTGAGCAGAATTTTTTCTGCCCTCCACGAGCGCGAGGAGCACGCCTCTTTCAAAGTGCGTGCCGCATTTTGCATTGAGTATATCCTTATCCATTACGATAAGCGACGGGATCCTGTATGCGGAATAACCGTCCGTCTTGCCCTCGAAAAGCAGATAGGGTGCGCCGTCGGTATTGTGGAACTTGCCGTACTTCTGGCTTCTCGCCCATGCTGCGCCGACAAGCATGGTGAGCACGATGGTCGCGGATATAATGCAGGACATCACGTACGCTTTCGTCACTATCGCGACGAGCGCCGCCACGAGCATGAACACCGCGCCGGCGATGAGCATTATCATATTGAGCGTGTTGAGCGCTATGGGTTGGAAAAGGTCGACCACCAGCGCTTTTATGATTATATACACGAGGAAAGCCGCGCCCAGCACAAGCAGGACTATCGAACTGACGAGCGCGTCTGTTCCCGACTCTACGCCCGTAATCGCCACAATTAGTCCCACTACGGGAAGCACCGCCATCGCACAGCAGAACAACGCCGACATCGCCGTCGACGAAAAGAACAACCCGTCGTTGAAGATCAGGAACATAAAGACCGCCACTGCAAGTACGAGAAACGCAATCGCTGCCACGACGAACGTCCATATATTGTCGAAACACGCGTCGGAAAAAACACCGCAAAGCACGGCTGCGACGATCAGCATCGCGATAAACGCACCGAGCACCGCGAGTTGCGGCGCATGTTTTTTGTCAAACATAATACCTCCTTATCGGCTAGCAGCCGCGGATACGTCGTATCCGTATCCTTATCTTTTATATTTTACCATATAAAAACGCAATTGTCCAAAAATATCTCCGTATTGTGAATTTTATATGCCGCGCACCCGACAGACGCACATTGACAGTGCGGCGCGCACGTTATATAATATTATCGGTGACGGAGGGAGTTTTATGAAGAAGATTTACTCATTTACTATTGTCGTTCTCATCCTTGCCTGCCTGATCTTGTCGTTTTGCGCCTGCGACGACGCGCCGCCGTCTTACGACGGTTACAGAGTATACGACGTGATGAGCATGAACATAAGAATGGACGCAATAATCGACTTCAACGAAAAAAACTGGGCTGACGGCAGAGGCGCGCTCGTATGCGACTATATCAGGAACAGCGGAGCCGACGTGGTCTGTCTGCAGGAAGTCTGCCTCAATCAGCACGAAGACATCCTTAACGCTCTCGGCGACGTCTATTCCGTGATATACTACCAACGCGAAGCTGAAGGACGCAACCCGGAAGGGCTTGCTATCCTTTACAGCAACGAGTTCGAGCTTGTCGAAAGCAACCGCTTCTGGCTGAGTTCCACTCCCGACACAGAGTCGAAGGACTGGGGAGCCGCATATAAAAGGATAAGCGTGAACGCCGTACTCCGAGACAAGACGACGAGTCGGGAAATCAACGTCTTCACCGTACATCTCGACCATATCAGCGAGCTGTCGCGCGAAAACGGTCTGTCTCTTATCCTCGAACGCGCGGCGCAGTACGACTGCCCCGCCATACTCGCGGGAGACTTCAACACTAACGAAAACAGCGACTGCTATTCTATCGTCGCAGAGCAGATGCAGGACTGCCGCAAGGTCGCGCCCGTGACCGACAGCGGTCTTACATATCAGAACTTCGGCTCGATAAAACAAACCGAAGAAAGTTTGCCGATAGACTTCTGCTTTGCCGATAACTCATTCAGCGTGTTCGAATTCGATATAAAAGCAGAAACTACGGACTACGGCGTTTATTACTCCGATCACTATGCGATAACAGCAAAGCTCGGGCTTCCGCTCCCCGAAACTGCAGAAGAATCGGCTTGACGGATCACCCCGACAAGACAACTAAAAAATATAAGACAATGCAAAACGGGATCCGCAGATACGGGTCCCGTTCTGAACGATTATCTGTCAGCCATGCCGTCCCGGTCAACAGCGACATCTGAACCGTCTCATCTGTATTTTATTTTGAAAACCGCCTTTTTGACCTGTCTGCAACAGGTCGAATCGTCTCGTATGCTCGGCGCGTGCGCTTCTCCCGGCATAAACATACACCAATCGCCTGCTTTCATAGTCAGATATGCCAAACCCCCGCTCCAGACAGCGATATCCTTTTCTGCAGAATAAGGTGTGACCTCCGTCAGCTTCCCGACCGGTACTCCCATAAGTTCCTCTCCCTCGAGTATAAGCTGGATATCGGCATAATTGTCGTGCGTTTCCGCTGTCGCGCCCTCTTTGGGTCTCGGCTCGTAGGTCATCACGTTGACGAACACTCCGTCCGCAATGTCGTGTCTGCCGAGCGAAAAATCGGTGTTCTTGTTTTTTGCCATTGCCATACACAGCGCGACTTTTTCGTCGAGATCGTCGTAAAAGTCGTCTGCAAGTCTCGAATATATCATTATGTCTCCTTTTATTCTTCGGGCGCGAAAGTCGCTTCGAGTTTCTCGGTAAAGCGCTGTACGTCGTCCATATTGTCGAACCTGTACGCAACGTATTCCGTCTTTCCGTTCTGAATCGTACAGATGAATTTTTTCTCGTCGTCATAGTCGTACTGCGGCAGATTGGCGTCTCTGAGTATCGCCATAACGACCGCCTGTTCGCGTTGCAGGAACATGATCTTCGCATAAGTCACGTTGCCCACGCGGTAGCTGTACGAGCCTTGCAACTGCTCCACCTCTTTGACCACGTTGGCGCAGTCGTCGAGCACGGTGATGAGACTGGGAACCAGCTCACACAGAGCTTCGGCGACCGCTATGTACCTGTCTCCCCATTCGTCAGTGTTGAAACCGCGCAGATTTCTGACCTTGGAATACGCGATATCGCTCTCGCCGTTCACGTCGCCCTCTGTCAGCATGAGTCTCGACGGCAGAGCAAACGCTCCTTCGTTCTCGTCAACAATGCCCGCGGCGATCAGTCTGCGATATGTCAGGAAGCCGAAGTTGAGTCTTTCTTTATACCACGTCTCTCCTATCAGTTCCGAAAGCACGGGATCGTCGTCGAACGGCGGTTTGTCGAGATATTTGTCTCCCGTCAGCGCGACGTAATAATATCCCGCAGCGCCTGCAAGCGTCTCTCTGCAATATGTGACAAGCCTGCCCTTGTTGAGTTTTCTCATCTTGTCGCCGCACGGGGGCATCTTTACTTCGACGATACGCAGATAGTCTTTGGGATTGCATTTGAGCGCTTCTTTGAATCTCCATTTAAGCGCAAGTTGAACGTTGAGACAACCTGCGTCTGTATAGCTCTCTTTCGTAGATATCGCATTCTTGTATTCAACGACCTTTGCCTCTGTGAAAACGACGTATTTTCCGTCGTTTGTATACGCGATGATTATCAGATCGGGGCTGCCGAACTCACCCAGCGAAAATTCCACCAGATATTCGCATCTGACGACGTGTTCTATAAAAGACGGCGTCTCGCCGACCCATTGGATTTGTTTGAGAATCGCGTTGGGAGCCTTGTCCGCGCTGTCCAGAAGTATCGCGTTGACGAGTCCTCTCTCTCCGTAAAGATAGACGTTGTCCATAATTTTCTCCTTCGCAACAAAGTTGCAGTTTTATACTTTTATTAGACCCCCAAAAGCGGTCTTTGTCAATAGTGACCGACAAAATTTTACATATTTTTACATTGCGCGTCGCGCGCGTGAAAGTAAGGTCGGCGGCTTGTCTCGCCTTTTCCTTTTATCACGGTTGTCCGTGCGCAAAATGAAAAGCGGATTCTCGCGAAAGACCGCGCTTTTGTCATGATACGCTTTTGAAGGGCGCAACCCTTGCGACTTGCGCGTACACAAAAAGCCGCCCCGTTGGGCGGCGTTTTACATTTGATTTGCCATGCGCGTCGTTCAACGCTGATTTCATTTTGCATAAAGCTCCACGCATCTGAGTACGGGGACGCTCCTCGACTGCTTGATCACTATTCTTACGACGTCGCTCGCGGGCGCGTTTTCAAACATCAGTATCCTGCGGTTGCCTATCACGGTGCTGTCTCCGATCAGCCTCCACTTGCCTTCAGACCTGACCCATACTTCGAATTCTTCCACTCTCTGCGAAGATCTGAGGTCCTCTCTGATATCTATTCTGTAGAGAGAAGTCGGCTCTTTGAGATAGAAGTCGAGGATATATTCCGAAGACGTGAACGTATAGCCGTCTCTTTCATTGTTGAGGAGATTATAAAGCTCCTGTTTTTCCTGCATGGAATCGTTGTCTCCCACTTCTATCTTTTCGACCTCGATCGGATTTGCAGTAGTTGCCGCTATAGCCTCGCCGAACTCTTTGAGCACCTTGACGTCCTTGTTCGCGATTCTTCCGCTCTTGTCGGGCGGAACGTTGAGCAGAAGACTGCTGTTGCCTCCGACGGAAGTGAAATATATCTGCAAAAGCTGTTCAAGGCTCTTGGGGTTCTGATTCCAATGATAGAACCAGCCTTTTCTGATGCTGACGTCAACCTCTGCGGGATAAAAAGCCAGATCTTTATAATTGGCAAGAAGTTCGCGGCTACCCCTGTCTGCCGCTTCCGCGCTGACAGACTGAAGCTCGTCTGCGCCGTCCTCGCTGGTCTGGAAGTGCTCGGTAGAAGCGTTGGACATACTGACCACGCTCCACTCGCTTTCGCGTGCGATACCTGCTTCGTTGCCTACCCACCTGACGTCAGTACCCTGTATCGCAGTCACGCAACCGGGCTGAAGGTCGTTGATAAGCTGCTCGTAACCTTCCATATCGTACTCAAAACCCGGCTCGATATCGGCGTCCTCGCCGCGTGCGCCGTCCATCCATACGCAGAAGATCTCGCCGTAGTCGCCGCAAAGAAGCTCTCGGAGTTGTTCTTTATAAAAATCGTTGTATGCGTCCGTGCCGTAGCACTCGGCATTCATATCCCACGGTGAAAGATAGATGCCGAATTTGAGACCGTATTTCTTGCAACTCTCGGACAGCTCTTTCACGATATCGCCCTGACCGTTCTTGTAAGGGCTGTTCTTGATGCTGTGCTCTGTAGTATTTGTCTGCCACAGGCAGAAGCCGTCATGATGCTTGGCTGTGAAAATTATGCCTTTACTGCCGGACGCCTTGAGCACTTCGCACCATTGATCGGTATCCAGATCCTTCGGGTTGAACTTGGAAGGAGACTCCTCTCCCGTACCCCATTCCTTGCCCGTCATCGTATTCATGCCGAAATGGATGAAATTGTAATACTCAAGTTCGAGATAATCGAGCTGTTTTTCGGACGGCAGAACGCTGATGAGTCTGTCGACCTCCTCGCTCTCCTTGTCATAGCCGTTGTTATAATTGCCGCAACCCTGCAGAAATTCTTCGCCTTCGGCATAGCTCTTTTCGGGCACTTCGTAATAATTGTATTTATCCTTGTTACATCCAGAAAACCAAAACATTGTGCACATAATCATTCCCGTTACCGTCAAAGCAGTAAATAATTTTCTCATAATCACCTCTCAGGCAATTGCGCCTCACAATCCGATTATACCATAATATCAGCGTTGTGTAAACCGGCTTTTCGCAATCAGCGCATATCCGTTCCGACGTCGCCCGAATCCGTATGCGACCCGTCCTCAGACTCTGCCGACTTGATCGCGTCCTCTATGCCGTGTTCTTCCATGTATACGCGCCATGCGTCCTCTTCGCCGCCGAGCAATTTTGCTTCGAGTTCTTCACCCGTCGAGGCGTCTATCACCCCGTCGCTCACGCTCGCCCGTACTTTGAGAACTTCCATTATTTCTCTGTGCTTCTTCTCTGTCATATCCCAGAAGAACATGGGCACCATCGTCGCCGCGTTGATACCTATACCGCCTATGCAATACGCCGCCGCCTCTTTAAAAGACAAATAACGGTTTTTGGGAGCTTTGTTCCAATACGTTCTGACGTACCTGCACCCGCCTTTTATCTTGTCACCGAGTGTACTCACAGTCTGTTTAAAATTCCCCATAACCCTTTCCCCTCGAGTTTTTTGCCTTTTCATTATAATATATACTGACCGTCAAGTCAACAGGCTTAGTCTCCGCCCTCCTTACCCTCTGCCCGCTTCAGGCGCCCGCAAATCGCCGTTTTCTATCAATTTTTTTTGACAAAACCCGAAAATCGGTTTACTTTTTTATCCGATTGTGATATATTCAATCGTGCTTGGGGATATAGCTCAGTTGGTAGAGCGCTTGCTTCGCATGTAAGAGGTCAGGGGTTCGACTCCCCTTATCTCCACCA
>CALWKV010000113.1 GCA_944381355.1 uncultured Christensenellaceae bacterium
ACGGCATGACCGCATACGTGCAGGAAAACGACCTTGCCCTGCTCGAAGCGAGCAGCGAGACCGCCGTGGGCAAATATGCGCAGGCTCTCCACGACAACACCAACGTATATCTCTACCCATATATCTCCGACGATATAGTCGCGACCGTAAACATCGACGACCTGCTTATCGTCGTGGACAACGTAGCGACGGACGGAGACCAACAGGTGTGGGGCTGGTACAGGATATGCCTTGTCGGCGAGGACGCCTCGATGACGTACGGGTATATACAAAGCGACTACGCAAGCAAATATACCAATTTCAAACTGCCCTCTTTCTCTACCGACGCGACGGTGTCGGCAGGATCTCTCGGAGGCATAATCAACGTACATCGCCTCCCCGACGAAAACTCGGAAGTGCTGGGCACTCTTACCGACGGCGACAAGATCACTCTCGCCCAGGAAAAACTCGACACGTCGTCCGAATGGACGAAGATCGTATATAAAGACATGGTGGGTTACGTCAGAACGTCAGACCTAATCACGGAGGGAATGACTCCTCTGCAGATAACGCTGATCGTCGTGTTCTCTGTCGTGATAGTCGCGACCGTGATAGTAGTGATACTCGTCGTAAAGAAACGCAACGCGCAGAAATTCGACTACTGATATAATCGTGCAAAGCGCGCGACTCAAATCAAGGAATAAACTCAAAACGAGGAAAATTTATATGAAAGCTACAATGACTCAACAGATCCTGGCTAAAAAGCTGGGGATCGCGGCTACGGACGCTTCACTGAAGCCCGGCAATCTCGTGCTGGTAGAAGCGGATACCGCGCTGTCCAACGACGTTACCGCACCCGTCGCGATCGACGTGTTCAACAAGAGCGGATGCGCGCTGTGCGACGCGAAAAAGGTCACCTTCGTGCTCGACCACTTCACCCCCAACCGCGACATTCAGTCTGCAAAACAATGCAAGATAGTGCGTGACTTTGCACGCGCGAACTCCGTCGAAAACTTCTTCGACGTCGGCTCAATGGGCATAGAGCACGCCCTTCTTCCCGAGAAAGGCATCGCCAAGCCCTGGGACGTGATCATCGGCGCGGACAGCCATACCTGCACTTACGGCGCGCTCGGCGCGTTCTCCACGGGCGTGGGAAGCACGGACATCGCCGGCATCATGATGAGCGGCAAGATATGGCTCAAAGTGCCTGCCGCGATCAGATTCAACCTCATCGGCAAGCCGTCCGCAAGCATAAGCGGCAAAGACGTGATACTCTATATCATAGGCAAGATCGGCGTTGACGGCGCGCTTTACAAGTCGATAGAATTTGCGGGCGAAGGCGTAAAATACATGACCGCGGACGACCGCTTCACGATCTGCAACATGGCGATCGAGTGCGGCGCGAAAAACGGCGTATTCCCGATAGACGAGGTCACCGACGCTTATACGAAAGAGTCGTGCGGAAAGACTTTCGAGCGCTTCGAGACTCCCGACGCAGACGCTTACGAACAGACGATAGACATCGACCTCTCCTCTATCCGCCCCATAGTCGCCAAGCCGCATTTGCCCAGCAACACGCAGTTCGTCGACGAACTCAAAGAGGATATCAGGATAGATCAGGTCGTCATCGGCAGCTGTACCAACGGCAGGATAAGCGATCTTGAACAGGCGGCGAAAGTGCTCGAAGGCAGACACGTCAATCCCAACGTACGCACGATAGTCATACCCGCAACCAACAAGATCTATCTCGAGGCTCTCGAAAAAGGATATATTACCACGTTCATCAAGGGCGGCGCGATAGTCTCCACCCCGACCTGCGGACCCTGCCTCGGCGGTCACATGGGCATACTCGCGAGCGGCGAAGTCGCGATCACGACGACCAACCGCAACTTCATCGGCAGAATGGGCGCAAAAGACAGCTATATCTACCTCGCTTCCCCTGCAACGGCAATGGCGAGCGCGATCGCGGGCAAGATCACGAGCGCGGAACAATTGGAGGACTGATTTATGATAAAAGGAAAAGTTTTTAAGTTCGGCGACGACATTGACACCGACATCATCGTACCCGCGACCTATCTTTCGACTTTCGACGCGAAAGAGCTTGCGAAACATTGCATGGAATACACCAACCCGGAATTTTACGGCGAGGTCAAGGACGGCGACGTCATCGTCGCAGGCAAGAACTTCGGCTGCGGCTCCTCGAGAGAACACGCACCGATAGCGATCAAAGGCTGCGGCGTATCCATAGTAATCGCCAAGTCCTTTGCGCGTATCTTCTACCGCAACGCTCTCAATATCGGTCTTTATATACTCGAGTGCCCCGAAGCGGTGGACGGCATAAGCGCGGGCGACACCGTGGAAGTCAACGTAGACACGGGCGTGATAACCGACGTCACGACGGGCAAGAGCTGGCAGGCGGCGCCGTTCCCCAAATTCATACAGAACATCATCGAATGCGGCGGACTCATCAACGCGATAAAAGCTGACAAATTCAACTGAGGTAAACAATGAAATACAATATCACCGTTATCCCCGGCGACGGCATAGGTCCGGAGGTCACCTCGGCGGCAGTCGAAGTGCTCAAAGAAATAGGCAACAAATACAATCATACTTTCAATTTTGAATACAGCATCTGCGGCGGCGCGGCTTATGACAAATACGGCGAGCCTCTCCCTGCGGAAAGCCTTGAAAAATGTCTGAAAAGTGACAGCGTTCTGCTGGGCGCGGTAGGCGGTCCGCAGTACGACTCCCTGCCCTACGAAAAGCGTCCCGAGCGCGCGCTGCTCGGCGTCAGAAAGGCAATGGGACTTTATGCCAACCTGCGTCCCGCGAAACTGTTCGACGCGCTGGCTAATGTCTGCCCGCTCAAAAATCCCAAAAACATCGATATGCTAGTGGTCAGAGAACTCATCGGCGGCATATACTTCGGCGAAAAGGGAATACGCGAAGGCAAGTTCGGCAGAGAGGGTTACGACGTGATGGCTTACGGAGAACTCGAGGTCGAGCGTATCTGCCGTCTCGCGTTCGAGCTTGCGCAGAAACGCCGCGGCAAGGTGTCCAGCGTGGACAAAGCCAACGTGCTCAAGACTTCGGGCGTATGGAGAAAGGTCGTGCACGACATTCACGAGGACTACCCCGACGTACAGCTCGAGGACGTGCTCGTCGACAATATGGCGATGCAGCTCGTCCGCGATCCGTCCCAGTTTGACGTCATCGTGACGGGCAACCTTTTCGGAGACATTCTCTCTGACCTTGCTTCTCAGTGCGTGGGAAGCATAGGCATACTTCCCTCTGCAAGCCTCAACGAAACGACAAGGGGTCTTTACGAGCCTATACACGGCTCTGCACCCACGATCGCGGGCAAGAATATCGCCAACCCGATCGCGACGATCCTCTCAGCCTCTATGATGTTGAGATACGCGTTCGATCTGAAGAAAGAAGCCGACGCCCTCGACGCGGCGGTCGAAAAGACTCTCAACGAAGGCGCACGCACCGCAGACCTTGCAGAAGAAGGCAAACCCGTGCTCGGCACCAGAGAAATGACCGAAGCGATACTCAGAAATCTTTGATAAACCGATAAAACAAATATCCTCCCCATGTCAACGGCATAAAAAAGCGACGTTCTCACGTCGCGGCTCGTACAAAGGGGAGAATTTTCGTTTTTACTTTATTCTGCGCCGCACATTTTTTTACCATGTCGCGACGCTTTTGTTTGTGTCCGACGCGAAGCTCTTATTTCAGTCGACGCAACATGCTTGTTTTGTCCGACTCTCCTCTATTGTTTGGCGTATACGAGTCTGACCACTTTTACGGGAGGCGTACCGGGCGCGGAATAGCCGTAATATTCCTTTACGTCTTTAAAGCCTTCCGACCTGTAAAGCGCGAGCGCCGCCGCGTTGTCCGCAAGACATTCCAACGTGACCCGCTCTTTATCCGCAAGATAACTCCTAAGAAGTTTTCTCGCTATGCCCTTATTTCTGAATTCGGGAGCGACGCAGAGACAAAGCACGTAATCGCCCGTCTCGTGTTCCGCTTCGTAAACGAAATAGTTTTCCTCTGCGTCCGAAGCTCTTTCGGGCACGGGCAATCCCGCCTTGACAAACGCCCTCTCGAGCGTGCCTTTTTTCCATTGCGCGCCATTACACGCCACGATCGCTCCGCAAACTTTGCCGTCGGCTACTGCGGCAAATATGTTGCGCGGCGAAAACAACCCGTTTTCCTCCTCTGTGAGACAGGGAAATACCTTGCCCGCGTTCTGCTCGCTTCCGAAAGCGGTCGGATATATCTCGGGATCTGTCAGATAGAGTATCCTACCCGTTTCCGCAAGCTGTTCCTTATCCAGAAAAGCGCCGTCAATTATCTGCGTTTTCATACAGCTTTTTCAACTCCGCATGCTTTGCAAATAATGGCGTTGAGGGATAAGGCAGAAAATCCATCGCGTATATCTTGCCGAACTCCTTGTTGTCGCAGACGTACGAAAAACCGAAATTCTTATAGAAAGCCTGCTGATCGCGTCTGAACACGTTGACGCAAAAACGCTTGAAAAATATGCCGTTTTCCGCATACTTGAGCAATCTCGCAAAAAAACTGTCTACCAGTTTCAGGTTGTTGTCAAGGGTCTTATATTCCATATTGAGCGACATATTGAGAAGATACCCGTTGTATACCCCCGGAAAACAAATGTATTCGGTAGTGTCGAGCGTAAATTCGTTCTCCGTCGTATCTCCCGATACGGCGCGTGCGTACGTTTCGTCGTCCAGCGCGACCATCGACCAGTCTCCCACGATCTCGTCCGCCTCGTTTACCAGATAGCAGAAGTAGTCCGGACAGTTTTCGATAAAATCCGCCCATTGTTCCGCGCTTCCCTCATTGAGTTCCGATATTCCCTCGTAAAGTTTCAGATCGTTTTCGACAAGCCTCTCGGCTATTCTGAGCGGAGTGTAGCCCTTTGAATAGAGATATTCCGCCTCCACGACTCTGAGTTGCCCCGATCTGGTAGTATTGGTTGCATTCGTAACTGGCGCAACGCTGACTTCGTGGGATAAAGTCGCCTTGATCGTATCCTTGAGTCTCAAAATATGGTTCTGCAAAGGCTTGGTCAGCGCGTCAAGCCAGTGCGTCGCGCCGAGATAGTACTCCAGCGAATCGTCGGGCACGACGTCCTCGACCCTGAAAGGGATCATGACGGAGCCGACCTTTGTAGCAAAATTTATCTCGTTTTTGACGTGCCTCGACTCTTTGGAATTCTCTGAAAAAATAAGGAGAAAGATTTTGGTCTCCCTTATCGCGGCGATTATCGATTCAGAATACTTCACTCCCGGCACTGCATCTCTGTATGCGATCCAGCACTTGATGCCGCACTCCTCAAGCGTATGCACGACCGCGTCTGCAATCGTCTTGTCTTTGCTTGAATATGAAATAAAAACCTCGTACATAAACTCCTCCCCTCAACTTATAACGATATTATACCACCGATAAATATAGGTTGTAAAGCCCGGAGAAAAATTCGCCAAAAATCTTATCTCCGATGTTATTAAAAAACCGCGCACAAAGCGCGGCGGATATTTTGCTTCAATGCAGAATCGTGGACGTTATCACGTAATTGGCGGTAGCGGTATTTGTAGCTATCGGAATGTCGTACACTACCGCTATGCGCAGAAGCGCCTTGACGTCCGGGTCGTGCGGCTGTGCGTTGAGCGGATCCCAAAAGAATACGACCGCGTCGATCTCTCCCTCCGCTATCTTCGCTCCTATCTGCTGGTCGCCTCCGAGAGGTCCCGAGAGATATCTTTTAACTTCAAGTCCCGTTGCGTCGCCGACGAGTTTTGCGGTCGTGCCCGTGCCGCAAAGATTGAACCTTGCGAGCGACTCCTTGTTCTTCATCGCCCAACTCACCATTTCCGCTTTTTTCTGATCGTGCGCGATAAGCGCAAGCGTACTTATTTTCTTCATGTTTTTTCTCCTTGGTCTTTGTCGTCAACTACATTATACCCGACTGAGTGAAAAAGGTAAAGCGTTTAAAAGACGCCGCGACAAATGAATATCGCGGCGCATTATCTCTATAATTTTACCTGTCCGTGTAGGTTATTCAATCCACAACGACCTTAAAGCAGTAAGGGAACGGCACATCGGGCTTTTCGGGAAGCAGTATGTAAAGTCCGCTTTCGTCGTGGTAAAACCTCAACTTTTCGTCCGATCCGAGAAGCTGCACGCTTCTGACCGTATACCTTATGCCGTGTTCGCCCGAGAACGCGAGTTTTCTTATCCTGTATCTTTTCCTGTATTTCGCCTGCATCGGGAACACGTATATCGCGCCCGTCTTGTAGGTAAACCTGAAATCGCGCTTGCCGAAAACTGCCTTTTCGATAAAAGATCCCGCGAGTCTCTTCCTTCCTTCGCCGAAGCCGACTTCGCAAGGCTCGGAGCCGTATATCGCCTCTCCGTTTATCCTCATCCATTCGCCGATCGCGGCGAGTATTTTTTTATCCTTTTCACATATCGTACCGTCTGCGACAGGTCCGACGTTGAGCATGAAACAGCCGTTTTTGGAAACGACTTCTATCAGATTGCATATCAACTCCGTCGGCGACTTGTATATATTGGTAGTCGCATGACACCAACTGTTGAAAGCGGTCGACGTATCGCATTGCCATACGTCCGCACGTACGTCCGCCACTTGACCTCTCTCCACGTCGAACGTGGCGCACCCCTTCATCACCGCGCCCACCTTGTAGAATACGGTGACCTGTTTGCCCCACTCCTCCGCGCGATTGTAATAATACGCAAGAAATTTTTTTAGATAGGGTTTGAATTCGCTTTTCTGTATCCACCAGTCGAAATATACTGCCGACGGCTTGAGCCTGTCCACCATTTCGCAAGCTGAAGCAAGCCAGTCCTCAAGCCACTCACTTGTCGCCGTGATCTCCTTGTCGGTTTTCCCCGCTTTTCCGCTCGGCGGCAAATACGCAGGGCCGTAAAGATCGCGGTATTCCTCATCGGTCACGACTTCGCTCGTCGGAAAATATTTGCGCGCGAAGTTCATGAACCAGTAGTGCTCGGCGCGGTGATTTGACGCAAGAAAGCGCATATCGCTCTCCTCGACCGCCTCTTTGAGTTCCGCCATATAATCGCGCCCTTTCAGCGCTTGCATATTCCAGCGGTTGAGGTCGCTCGCATACATTTTTATCCCGTCGTGATGCTCGCATACGGGCATTACGAATTTTGCGCCCGAATCTGCAAATATCCGCGCCCATTCCTTTGCGTCGAATTTCTCGGGATCGAATTTGTCGATAAAACTTCTGTACTCGAAATTCCTGCCGTACTTTGCGGTATGGTAAGCGCAGACGGGGTCTGCCTTGTCGTACATACGGCGCGGATACCACTCGTTACCGAACGCAGGCACGCTGTAAACTCCCCAATGTATGAAGATGCCGAACCTGCCGTATTTATACCAATCGGGCGTCGTGTGAGCGCTGAGCGAATGCCAGTCGTCCTTGAACCTGCCCTTCTCAATAACTTTGTCTATCTTCTTGAGGTAATCAGAAATTTTCTTGTCCATATCCGTTAAGATTTCAATCCGTTCTTTTTAAGCCATGCGGCAAGGTCTTTGTCGCAGTCGCGCGCGTTGCCGCCCTTTACAGAAAGTCCCGCCGCGACTTCGGCATCGGGACAAAGCCGTTTTATATCCCTTCCGCTCGAGCCGAGACCGCTCCCCTCGTTGGTACATAGCGGAAATATTCTCTTGCCTGCAAAAGCGCCTCTTTCAAGAAAAGCAAAAACAGGTGTCGGCATCGTCCCGCACCAGTTTGGATAACATAAAATCACCGCGTCGTAACCTGCCACGTCCTTGTTTTCCGCAAGAGCGGGACGCGCCGCGGCTTTGAGTTCTTCGACCGCCTCTTTGACGCAATCGCGATATGCGATCGGATATGGCGCAGCCCTTTTTATCTCGAAAAGCTCCGAACCCGTGATCGCGGCGATCTTTTTCGCAACTATCGACGTATTGCCTTCTTCGATATTGATTATCTTTCCTGCAAAATAATTCTCTCCGCTATGCGAAAAATATGCCGTCAATATCTTCATAAACGACCTCCTAGTCAGCTTTTCAATGCGCCCGTTCTCGTCTGCGAACGTCCATCGTCGTTACGAACAGATCATTTCGATTTTTTCAACGCCGCACGCACTTTGCGTTTTATTCTCTGAAGCATGTTGTCCACGTATTTTTCGCTGTTGCCCGTCTGCAGAGCTATATCTCGGTAACTCCTGCCGTCAAGATACAGAACGAGCACGCTCCTTTCTTCCTGCGTGAGAATTTCAAGAATATTTCTCTTGACCTGTATCGAGTTTTCGCGCATGATCGCAGCGTCTTCAGCCGACGTGGCACTCATCAGACAATCTGCGTCGTATATCGAAACGTAGTTGTTGAGCGCCTTGTGTTTGTCGCGGTTTGCCGCCTTGACCACGTCGATTATCCTGTTTTTGACACAGCTGTACGCAAACGCGGGAAAAGGAACTTTCGAGTCTGTATCGTACGCGTCTATCGCGCGGTATAGCGCAATCATTCCCTCTTGTATCAGATCCTCGTCGCCCGCGCCAACGAGAAAATACTGTCTGGCAACCGAAATCACCAGACTTTTGTATCTCGTCAATATTTCCTCCGTTGCCTGCAGACTTCCTCCTCTGCTTTCGGAGATAAGCGTTGCGTCGTCTTTGAGATTCACTTTGCCGACCTCTGTCTGACCACTTCGTAACAGATGATGCCGCACGCAACCGAAGCGTTGAGAGAATTGACCTTGCCCCGCTGCGGCAAAGCGATCTTGCCGTCGCAGAGTTTTGCCGTCAATTCTTTGACGCCAAACCCCTCGCTGCCTATCACGATCGCGGTATCATCGTCGAAATGAGCGTCGTATACGCTGTCGCCGTCCATATCCGCGCAGTATACGTTGACGAACTCGTCCTTGAGTTGTCTTATAGCGTCGTTGACGTTGCCTACCTTGGCTACGGCGATATGGTTTGCCGCGCCTGCGGATATCCTTATGACCGTCTCGTTCACGCTCGCGCTTCTCCTTGACGGTATCACAACTCCGTGCGCGCCTGCACATTCCGCCACTCTCAATATGCTGCCCAGATTGTGCGGATCTTCTATCCCGTCGAGAATGACGATGAAGGCTTTTTCCCCTCTCTGTCTCGCTATCGAGAGCAGGTCGTCGACGCTGCAGTACGCAAAATCCGCGCTCTCAGCTATCACGCCCTGATGCCTGAGCCCGTCGGCGAGCCTGTCCAGCGCGCGTTTGTCGCAGAATTCCACCCGCGCCCCTTTTTTGCGCGCTCCCTCGACGAGCCTGTCAAAGTCGTGCGCGCCTTTGAGCACGTAGAGTTTCTCTATTTTCTTGTCGCTGTCAAGAAGTTCTCTGACCGCGTTTTTTCCTACCGATAACATCAGTTCAGACTGTTCCTCTTTTCTCTTACTTCGAGCATTTTGCCGCAGGTCATCTTGCCCTCTGAGCAAGCGCCCTTTACGCATGCCGGTCCGCAACCTGCGAACAGCGTAGGCGCGACTTTTATCACAAGCGCAAGCATCTGCCACGCGACGTCGCGTATCTCCCATTGCGCCCTGTTGCAACATCTGAGCGCAAAAAAGTGCATCAGTTCTCTCGCGTTCATCGTGACAATCATCTTGGTCTCGGCGGCGTTGGGAAGCACGAAACGCGCGTCCTCGTTGGACTTTTCGCAGTCTCCGCCCAGCAATTTCTGCCACTCGTCGTACCAGCCCTGCATTGTGTCCATCTGAGCTTTGAACTTGTCAACGTATTCCTCGCCGAGCGCCTCGATCGCCTCGGGTATCACGTAGTTGAACGCGCCTTTCTTGTTGGCGGCGACGTATCTCTGAGACTTGACGCTGAAACTCGCTATGCGGTGACGGGTTATCTGTGCGAGAAGGCTTCTCGATACGCCCTCTATGCCGAAAGTGAACGATGCGTGTTCTATCGGCGAAAGATGTCCCATTGATACCAGCCTCGCAATGAATTTTGAAACGTCTTTTTCCTCAACGCCTTCTTTGAGATCCATAATATCGGCATCGCTGTAGCAAAGTTTTGCCGAAAGTGCGACGACCTGTTCGGGATTGGGTGTATGTTGCAAAAGTACTACTTTGGGTTTGACCTGTGGCATATTTTCTCCTGACGCCCTAAGGCGCAACGTTATATTGATTTGAGCGGGCAGTTTCCTGCACGTCGTCTATTCTTCCGAATAAGCCTGAGCAACGATTTCTTTGAGTCTGGCAGTGTTGCCCGTAATGTAAAGATAACCCATCAGAGCTTCCAGCCCCGTCGCCTTTCTGTAATCGGAAGATGTCGCGTTTTTTGCTATATTGTTGGTGTGACTGTTCTTTGCGCGGCGGAAGATGCCTTCTTCATCAACTGTCAGCAGCGGCAATATCCTCTCTGCGGCTACCGCCTGCGAATGTGCCTTGACTTCCTGCGAGACTGCCTTGTGCAGCACACCCGCTTTACAGCCTGTTTCCAAAGCCGTTCGAGTGCGGACGTACAGCATCTGTACGCTGTCTCCTATATAGGCAAGCACGAGAGGATTCATCTCCCGCGCCTGTTTTTCGCTGACCGTAATTCCCGCAGAAGGCAGACAATCGGTCTTATTTTCCATACTTGCTGACAAAATAGTCGAACAGCAGTTCGTCGCTGTATTCGAGCTGACCCGTGATCTTGAGCGTGCATTGTTTGATATACTCTCTACAGCTTCTCTCCATAACACGGATAATTTCAAACGCCTCGTCCATATCTCTGCCCGCGCAGAACACGCCGTGGTTTGCCATAAAGCAGGCGTTCCTGCCCTTCATTGCTGCAACCGTTCCCTCTTTGAGAGTCTTGGTGCCGGGCAGTCCGTACGCGCCCACTCTCGCGGGACCTCCGACGAGCTTTTTCATTTCGTCACTCATTACGGGCAGTTCGATACGCGCCGAAGCGAGCACCGAGCACCATACGGGGTGCGAATGTATCGTTGCATTGATCTCGGGTCTGTCCGCCATGATCGCCGCGTGTATCTTTCTTTCGCTGGTCGGCTTCTTGCCGTCCGACCATACCGACGTGTCGCTTATCTGCACTACCGGCATATCCTCCGGCTGAAGCGCAACGTAATCGAGACCTGTCGGGGTGACGAGCATATGGTCTTCGTCGAGTCTTACCGCCGTATTTCCCCAGGTGCCCTGCACGAGGTTTTCTTTAAGCAGGTTGACGCCGCTGTCCTTGATGACCTTGCGGAGTCTGATTTCTTCCTCTTTAGTCCAAGCCATTTTATTCGCCCTCCCTCTTTGAAATGTTCTGTTGATTTGCCTTGCTGTACTTCTTCTGATAGATGACGTTCATCAGTTTTGCCTCGATGCAATTGATGACCTTGCTTCCTCCGAGAACGCTGCCGCACACGTAAGCGTGGCTTGCCTTGTCCAGCACGAGCGCGCAGGTGTACGCCTCGTCCATCGTTCTTCCCACGGTCAGCGCGCCGCCGCCGGGTACGAGCACGGAATTCCTCTTTTTGAGTCCTTTGACGAGGTCGTCGGTAGTCGCGCTCCTGCAAGTCTTGCAATTGAGTCCGACTATCTGAGTCATATCGTCGAGTACCGCGGGTATAGTCGCCTTAGCTCTCGCTACCGCGCATACGAAAGGCGCGTGCGTATAGAGCACCGCGTGGACCTCCGAGCGCTTGGCAAACAGCCTCGCTATCACGACGTAGTCCTTGTCGTCTGTGTCAAGCGGAAGCTCGATGAGGTTTTCCGCCTTAAGTCCGTCGAGAGCCGCGCCCGCTTCGTTGACGCAAAAACCGTCTTTGGTTCGCATCGCGATGCAGTCTCCTTTGCCGTTCATACCCTCTGCGACTATCTTTGCCGCGTAAGAGAGCACGGTCTGTTTAATCTTCTCGTCAATCATTGTCCTGTCCTCCGAATCTCAATGCGTTTGCTTTATAATAAGTCCTTTTCAGGCTCTTGTAAAGTCTCTTGTACGTCGCGAACATTTCGTCGTAAATATGCGCATTTACGGGATTGGGACGATACGTCTTGCTTTCCTTGACGAACTGTTTCGCCGCCTCGAAGTTTTCGAGTTCTCCGAGACCGATCAGCGCGATTATAGCCGCGCCGAGCGCGCCGGCGTTGCGCGGGTTGTCCACTATCGCGAATTCCGCGCCCGTGATGTCAGCGATTATCTGCATCCAGGCGTTGTCGAGCGCACCGCCGCCTATGATGCGGAACTGCCTGCAATGGAAACCGTAATCCTTCTCAAAGTTTTCGAGTATCCATCTGAGGTTGTATCCAATGCCCTCATAGACCGCTCTCATAAGATGCTCTCTGGTATGCTCCGGACCTATATTGAACAGCGTTGCGCGCGTTGTCGTCGTGCTGACGGGGCATCTTTCTCCCAGCATCCACGGCGTGCATATCAGATGATTGCTTCCTGCCGGAATGCTCTCTATGACCTTGTCCATATAGGCGTATATGCCCTCTCCCAGCTCTTTCTGCTCTGTGCGGAAGAATTGGTCGATAAGCCATTGGATATTGCTGCCCGCCGCCTCGGTAATACCGACGACGAGGTTCATGTTGACGTCCGCGCTCTGAATAGCCGCCGCGCCGTGTTTGAACGCCGTCTGCGTCTTGCTCGCAGCGCCGACCCACGCCGAAGTGCCGAGGTAGATATGTATGTCTCCGTCGCCGTTCATGCCGCTGCCTACGCACGCGCTCTGCGTATCGTCGCAACCGCCGAACACTGCCGTACCTTCTTCAAGACCCATCTTCTCTGCCGCTTCTTTGGTGAGTCCCGCGCCGATCTTATCGGTACTCTTGACGAGCGGAGGGAGTTTGGACATATCGAGACCGGTGAAAGAAAGAATGGAAAGCCATTGTTTTTTCTTGAGGTCGAGACCGTAACTGGACGCTCCGCTGTACTCGGCAACCATTTCGCCCGTGCATTTGAATTTGAGATATCCGTTGACGTCGAGGAAATACTTGGTATTATTGTAGACGTCGGGACGCTCCTCCTTGAGCCATATCAGCTTGGCGATGACGTCCTTTCCCATTATCGGCGTGCCTGCAAGCAGTTTGAATATACGCTTGCCGCCCACCTTGTTCATTATCGAGCGAGCCTGTTTTTCCGCTCTGCCGTCTACCCACGTGATGTTGTTGTGCAACACGTTTCCCCACTGATCGATGGGAATGATGCCCATTGCCTGCGTAGAAAAAACCACGCCCTTGACGTCAGCGGGATCGATCTTGTGTTCTTCGACGAGCTTTTTAGTTGCCGTGCATACCGCCGTCCAGTATTCGTCGGGATTCTGCTCTACGAAACCGGGACTGGGGTAATACGTCGGATACGGCTCTGTCTTAGTGCCGATGATATGACCTCCAAAATCCACGAGTACGGCTTTATCCGAACTCGTGCCCATATCGTGCGCGATGATATATCTGCCCATTTCTCTTTCTCTCCTCGTTTCACTTTACGGAAGTGACGCCGTTATACGAAATATGAAAAAGGGTTGCGCACCTATGCGGTGTGCAACCCCGTCCTCACAGGATATTGAGTCCTTGACCTTTTTACTTCTTCGCAGCCGCCTTGGAAGCCTCTTTTCTTGCGCGGTATTCCGCAACCTGATCATCCATCGAGACCTTGCGCTCCTTGACGATCTTGAACACGTCCTCAAAACGGTTGAGCGCTTCGTCGATGATCTCGTCGGTATCCGCCATCGAAGTATAGAGACGGCTGCCGGCGAGGGTGACGATGCCGTGAGACATATAAGCCGCGCCCATGTGCTCCATAGCCTCTTTTCTGACCATGATCATGTCCTTCTTCTTGAGGACCTTGAGCAGGTTGAGAATGTTCATCGACGAGAAGTCGTAACTCATCGCGCCCGTGCACTCGAGGTGGACGATTGAACCTTGGTTGTACGCAACATATGGTAGCTTGTACGCTTCGATAAGTCTGACGAGACCGTCGGTCAGTCTGTTGCCTGCAAGACCTGCCTTTACGCAGGCATTGTTCTTTGCGATCTCCTTGATCGCGACATAACCTGCCATAGCCGACAGCGGGTTCGCAGCGAGAGTGCCGCCGACGTACGCCTTCTTAGCGCCGCCCGCAACGCCTGCCGCCATGAGGTTGACGAGTTCTCTCTTTCCGCCGACGCCGCCTGCCGCAGGATAGCCGCCCGCGACAATCTTGCCGAATACGGTGAGGTCGGGTTTGACGTTGAACAGTCCCTGTGCTCCGCCGAGACCAACTCTGAAGCCGGTGACGACTTCGTCGAATATGAACAGACAACCGTACTTGTCGCACAGCGCTCTGACTTTTGCATTGTAATCCCAATCAACGGGTCTGGTACCGGATTCGGGTCCGACAGGCTCGACGATGACTGCGGCTGTGCCGCCTCTCATCTTATTGAGCTTGAGGTAAGTCTCGAGCATCTCGCAGTCGTTGGGTCTGACTTCGTCTATGACCGAGAAGATATTGTTGGGGATACCGTGAGACTCCAGGAACTGTCTGGTGCCGGGAACTTTGAGTCCGTAAACCATCTGGTCGGACCAACCGTGATAAGCACCGCCGATCTTGATGATCCTCTTGTTCTTTGTAGCGCATCTTGCGATACGGATAGCAGCCATAACGGATTCTGTACCGCTGCCGAGCATACGGAATTTTTCCACGTTGAGCATGTGCTTGTTGATCTCTTTTGCTATGAGAAGCTCTGCCTCATGGAAAAGACCGGTAACGGGTCCGCATTCATTGATGAGCTTGATAGCTTCTTCTTTGACAGCGGGGAAGTTGCTTCCCAGAATGGTCGGACCGCCAGCCTGAAGGAAGTCGATATATTCGTTGCCGTCAATGTCGGTCAGATACGCGCCTTCCGCCTTTACCATGCACATCGGGAAGGGTTTGTTGAACGCGAGGTTGTGCTGAACTCCGCCCGGAATGTACTCTTTCGCTTCTGCGGTGATTGCCTTGGACTTAGCACACTTCTTGTCGAAATACTCTGACACGATCTTGTCGTACTCGTCCTTGGGAACGCTGTAAATGTTTGCGTCGGTAAGCTGTTTGAGGCTTGCGTTGATCTCTTTGGCATTCGCCCATCTGGTAACGCCGTAGCCCTTTTCCTGCATACCCTTAAGCTCGGTATATGTAACCTTCATTATATGACCTCCTGTATATTACAAAATCATTATATATAGTTTAACATTTTTAACGCACGTAGTCAATCTTTATTTTTTAAAGGTTCTCACCATTTTTCAGTGATTCTGACCTTTATTTATCGGCATTTATCGCTGCTGGGTAATAAGCCACACAAAAGCTTTCAATGTCCGATGAATTTTTAAAATTAGTTTTGGCTTTTTATTGTTTATGTTCTGTACGCTATGCTATAATGAAAATATCAAAATTCAAGGGGAAAATTTATGGAAAAAATCAAACGCGAAGGCGCAAAATACGTAATTGATTTTGCCAAAGAGATAATTGACAGAACCGGCCCCCGTCTGCCGACGTCTCCCGAAGAAAAAGAAGGCGCAGAAATGATCGCGTCCAAAATGGAAGAAGCCACAGGCAAACCTTCTGTCACAGAGACTTTTATCTGTGCTCCCCGCGCTTCGATAGCCGCAATTCCGATACTTGGACTCATAGGCATAATCAGCTTCGGCCTTTATTACATATCTCCGATCGCCAGCCTTATAACTACGGTATTCGACTTTATTCTTGCGTTGCTCCAGGTATTCACCTATTCCGGCAAACTCGACTTTCTTTTCAAAAAAGGCGAGTCAAGAAACGTCTACAATTCAGTAGAACCGGCTAGCGGAAAAAGAGAACGCACGATAGTTCTCGCCGGACACATGGACAGCAGCTGGAACTGGAATCTTTCACTGACCAACCCCAAAACAGCCATACCCAAGACAGTCATCGGAGTTGTCAGTATCTTCGCCCTGATGATAATGTCGGTCGTCGCGCTTGCCGTAGGCAATATCAGCTTTATGTCGATAAAAGATCTTGCGGTCGCGGAGAGTTACGGCGGACTCGAGATCTTCAGGATAATCCTTTATTTCCTTCCTTTGCTGTGCCTGCCCGGCTGTTACTGGCTGAGCATTTACCTGACCTGGGACAAAAAGAAAGCTGCGCCGGGAGCAATGGACAATCTGACCGGTTGCGGACTTGCCGTCGCGCTTGCCAAGTATTACAAGGAAAATCCCGACAAGGCTCCCGAAAACTGCCGCATAGTCTGTATGGGCTTCGGCAGCGAAGAAGCGGGACTCAAAGGAGCGATGGCGTTCTGCGACAGGCATAAGGACGACGGTTTCTTCGACGACCGCACCTACGTGCTCAATCTCGACTCTTTCAGGGACGCCGATTATTACAACGTGGTCAACGGCGACGTGTGGCTGGGAACGACCTTTGACAAAGACCTGACCGACGTCTGCTTCAAGGTGATGGACGAAATGGGTCTCAATCCCAAGGTCATCAAAAACCCCGCGGGCGGATGCGACTCTACCCCGTTAATGAGACTGGGAGTAAAGACGATCACCCTCAACGCGCAGAATCCGACAACGACCGATTATTACCACACGATAAAAGACACGGTCGAAAATCTTGACGAAGACGTGCTTGCGACCTCTTTCGAGCTTCTCGTTAAAACGGTCGACGCCGTTGCGGAGTACGACGAAAAACGCAACGCAAAATAAGAAGCTGACAAACACAAAATAAAAGACGGAGCAAAAGCCCCGTCTTTTTCGTTTTCTCTGCACGTGCGACTTCAGTCCCCGTCTCCTGCGTAAGCTAGGACGTCGTCGTAGCACGCGGAGATCTGAGTCGTCACGACTTCGAGCACGGCTCTCGCCTGTTCTTCCTGCTCTGCGTCGTCGCCGATCAGTACCTGAGCATAGCGGTGGTATATCTGCCTGTAAGGCTCGTATACGTTGAATGCGCCGATTATCACGTGCTTAAGATTGTAGTCGGCAAGATCGAGCTGACATCTCTCAAGCCCGTTTTTGTCGAGATTTAGCGCCACGGTCGTAAATACCTGCAACGCAGGCGCGCCCAGCTCGTCGAAGTCGATAAAATTGACCTCGGCTATCGCGCTGCCGTCCTTCTTGTCGCCGAGTCCCGTCAGCGTCGCCTTGAGTACGGGCACTCCGCGCACCTCGGTCAGGAGCGTGTCTATCCTTGCCGCCTGAAGATATTTTTCAAGTTTGCCAAGCAATTCTCTCTGTGTCATATATCACCTTTATCGTCCGCATCGTCCGCGACTTCTATATAGAAACTCACGGGTCTGAAACCGTCGTTGCACGATATCATCGCAGAACGCGGATCTTTCATCCAGCCGTCGTAAAAGTTGCCGCCGCCTTTCGCAAGTTCTTTCACAAAAAATTCCATGCTTTTCCACGCGCTTTCGCAAAGCCCGTCGGGCTTTTCTCCGTCGCGGGAGAAGAACACGTCACCCTCCTCAACGTCGCAAGCGTGTTCTATCGGGTTTTCGTACTTTTGGATAAGGTCGTCGTATCGCGCCTTTCTCAGCGCGGTTATTTTAATATCCATATACCGAGTATAGCAGGAAAACGCGTCGACTGCAATGGTTGCAAACAATATAGTCTGCGCCGCGCCCAAGCTCTGCCTGCAACCGACGCTCTGCTCTAAACCCCGATCGCTTTAAATAAAATACACCATTCCGGCAGCGGCGGAAACGAGTATCGTGGCAATAGGAGGCATGCTCTTTTTCTTCACAAGTCTGTAAATCAGCATTGTCGCTCCTACGATCGCGAAAATTATCAGCGCGTGCCAGTTGAACTCGCCCGCCACGTCGAAATTGTTGTAATTGGCATACAGACACTTGACGAAAAGAAGCAGTCCCGTAGAAATTATCAGTCCCCATATCACGGGGGTTATCCCGTCAAAAGCCGCCTTGACGTATTTGTTTTTCGCAAAGTTGCGGAACACAGCCGCGATTATCAGTATGACACAGAACGCAGGCAACACAATTCCCGTCGTCGCCACCAGACTGCCGAGAAAACCCGCCTGATCGCTGCCGATAAACGTCGCGATGTTGACCGCTATCGGTCCGGGAGTCGACTCTGCGATGGCGATATAATTCCAAAGCGCGTCCGATTCTATCCAGCCTCTCGAGGTGACTTCCTGCTGGATCAGCGCGATCATTCCGTAACCGCCGCCGAACGATACCGCGCCTATCTTCAGGAATACGAGAAAGAGTTCGAGATATATGTTCATATGCCCTCTCCCCCTTTGCCCGAGTCGTCTCCGCCGTCAGACTGATTATGAATATTTTTCCTGTCCGTGTCTGTTATATCTGTTTTCCCCTTATCGTCGGTCTGTTCTCCCGTCACCTGCCTTTGCAGCCTGTCTCCGAGATTGTAAGCGTGCTCTCCCTCTTTGCAGATAATGCTCGACGCTTCGCCTGTCCTGACGTCGCGCATGTTTCCCCCCTCGCTGTCAGTAGTCTCCGTAGCGGATTTTTCACCCTTCTTTTTTGAGACGGCGTCTCTTATTATCTGCGCGACGATACCCGCCGCCGCACCGATAAGTATCAGATATATCGTAGAAAAATCGAGGTTAAAAATGTCTATGCATGTCGCCGCCGCGAATGTCAGCAGAAAAATGCCGATCGCGAAAGCGTTCTTTTTGCCTTTCTTTATCATATTCACGCCTGCAGCCGTGATCATCAGCGCGATGCCGACCTTTATCCCCTCAAAGGCATACGACACAGCGGTCAGAGCCATGAACGCGTCGTAGAATACCGATATAAGATAAATTATGGCAAACGAAGGGATACACACCGCGAGCGTCGCGAGAAAAGAGCCGACGAATCCCAATATCTTATACCCTACGAAAGTCGCGCAGTTTATCGCGATCGGTCCGGGCGTAGACTCTGCAACGGCGATTATCTCGTAGAGTTCGACCTCGTTGATCCACTTTTTGCGGACAACGAATTCACGCTCTATGAGCGCTATCATCGCATAGCCGCCGCCGAACGTGAACAACCCTATCTTGAAATAACTCAAAAACAGGGTCAACGCAAGTTTAACCCTGTCTGCCGTGATTTTCTTCATCTGTCTTCCAGTTTTCGGTAATCCCTGATTTTTACGATATCCTTATACGCGGGACGAATGATCTTGTCTGCGTTTATCAGCTCCTCGAGCCTGTGCGCCGACCAGCCGACGATACGCGCGATCGCGAACATCGGAGTATACAGTTCTTTGGGTATTCCCAGCATGCTGTAAGCAAAACCGCTGTAAAAATCCACGTTTGCCGAAACGCCCTTGTATATCCTTCTTTCGTTTGCAATCGCCTTTGCAGACAGCCTTTCGACCGTTTCGTAGAAAGTGTAAAGTTTGCTCTTGCCCTTGGACTTGGACAGCTCTCCCACAAAGCGTTTGAACACCTGAGCGCGCGGGTCGGAAAGCGAATATACCGCATGACCCATGCCGTATATGAGTCCTTTATGATCGAACACTTCTTTTCTCAGTATCTTTATCAGATAAGCGTATATCTCGTCCTCGTCCTCGAGGTCGTGCACGTGCTCTCTGATATGCTTCATCATCTGCACGACTTTGAGATTCGCGCCGCCGTGCTTGGGTCCCTTCAGAGAAGCGAGCGCCGCAGATATCGCAGAATAAGTATCCGTGCCCGACGACGTGACCACTCTAGTAGTGAACGTAGAATTGTTGCCGCCGCCGTGCTCCATGTGCAGTATAAGCGCAAGATCGAGCACCTTTGCTTCGAGTTCCGAAAACTTCGTATCGGGTCTCAGCATACGCAAAAAGTTCTGCGCCGTGCTGAGTGTCGGATCGGGATGATGTATGTAAAGGCTGTCGTCGCACTCGTAATGATTGTAAGCGTGATAGCTGTATACGCTGAGCATCGGGAATACGCTTATCAGCATAAGACATTGTCTGATCACGTTGTGCACACTTATGTCGTCCGCTTTCTTATCGTAAGACCCGAGGGTCAGCACGCTCCTCGACAGACTCATCATCATGTCCTTGCTTGGAGCCTTGAGTATGACGTCTTTTGTAAAGTTCCTTGGCAGTTTGCGGAAATCTGTCAGCGTCTGCGTAAATTCGGCAAGCTGTTCCTTGGCGGGCAGATCTCCGAAAAGCAGAAGATACGCTATTTCTTCAAAGCCGTATCTGTCGTCTCCCATCAGACCGTCCACGAGACTGTCTATGCTGTATCCGCGATAATAAAGTTCGCCCTCGCACGGTACAAGTTGTCCGTCTACTTCCTTTGAAGATACGATTTTGGATATGCTTGTAATACCTGCTACCACGCCCTGACCCGATTTATCGCGCAGACCGCGCTTGACGTGGTATTGGTCGTAAAGAGAAGTGTCGAGGGGGTAACTCTCAAGACACTGTTTTTCGTATTTGTCGATGATCGTCTTATCCGTCATTGTTACCTCCTTAATTCTGTAAAAAATTCTTTCGGCATCAGCCGTTGATTTCAGTCTTCGCCGTCATCGGCACATTCTACCGTGTAAGCGGCACAGCCGTCTACCGCGCACAGCACCGCCCTTTCCACTGCCTTGGTTGCCGCTATCTCTATCAGCACGGGATTGAGAACAGTCCTCTTTCCCGTCGCCATCACAAACAGGCTGTCTCCGTCGTAATCGGTATGCACAGGATATATCGTCCTTGCTAGCCCGTTGTGCGCCACGCTTGCCACCTTGTTTGCCGACACTTTGTCCAGCTTTGCGTCCGTGATTATGCAACCTATGGTCGTATTGCCTGTCAGAAGTTTCAGATATTCGCCGTTTAAAATGCGCTCTTCAGCGCCTACGAAAGAGCCGTCTTTGCCCTTGCAGCCCGCGACGATTTTTCCCGTGCCCGTGTCTATCACGTCACCCAAAGCGTTGACCGCGACTACTGCCGTGACGGTCACTCCCGCGACCTTTACCGTCGCCGCGCCGACGCCGCTCTTGCATGCGTATTTCATGCCGCGGAATTTGCCGACAGTCGCGCCTTTGCCTACGCCTACCTGCCCGAAAGCGACGTCTTTATCCTTAGCGTTTTCGCACGCCTTTATTCCCGCCGCCTTGTCCGGCCAATGATAATCTTCGTATATCAGGTCGAATATCACCGCGCCGCATACGATGGGCACGCGTTTGCCGCTCACCTTTACTCCGACGCCCTTGCCTTTGAGGTATTCCATAACGCCGCAGGCGCTCTCCAACCCGTAAGCCGAGCCGCCCGTCAACACGACCGCGTGCACTTCCTGCGCCGCCTTTTCGCTTCTAAGCAGATCGGTCTCACGCGTGCCGGGCGCACCGCCGCGCACGTCTGCACCGCAGATACAGCCTTTTTCGCAAAGAACGACCGTGACGCCCGTATAATCGTCGTTGAAATGCCCGATTTTTATACCCTTGGGAACGGCGATCTTCATATCCTTTTGAATACGTCTCCGACGGTCTTCATATCGCATTTGCCCGCGTAATTGGTCTTGAAATGCTTCATAACCGCGCCTATGCTCTTGTCGGGAAGCGACATGATGATCTCTTTGATCTCCTCCTCGCTCATCATAGCGGGGATAAACGCCTTGACCGCCGCGATCTGCTCGTCGAGTTCCGCCGTCTTTTCAGCCCTCCCTGCCTTTTCAAAGCTGTCGCGCTCATCGTAAAGCTCTTTTTCAGTTTTCTGCAGAATGGCAATGACGTCCGCGTCCGTCAGTTCCTGACCCTTTTCGCGCTTGTCTATCTTCGCAAGCATGATCTTGTTCATAACGACGCTGAGTACGTCCGAAGCGCTCCTGTTGCGCTCTTTCATTGCCTGTATCCTTGCTTTCTTTATTTCTTCATCCAACATATTGCTTACCTTCCCAAATACTTTAATGATTATTTTACCATTTTTTGCCGCAGATGTCAAGACAGGCGCGCTTTCAGAGGCATTTCCGCCATTTTGAACGCGCTTTTTGCGACATTTTGCCGATTTTTAATCGTTCAGCGTTTTCACGACCCTTTCAACCTGCGAATATCACGTTGCGCCCGTCCGTGAAAGGTACGTCGTTGTAAAGTCTTATCTCGTCCTCGTCGTCCCTCGCGTTGACGAACCTGACCGCGATCTCTCCCCCGTCATAATCAAACTCATATATCTGTTGTCCGAACTGAGTCAGATCGAGCCGGTTATAATCCGTATAAGGCTCTACCCTGCGCCCGTCCACATATATTTCCATTTCGTAATTGTACGGGCAAGCAAAGCCGTAATTCGTGATCATAAACGCCGCCTTGCCGTCTCCCGTCGTCAGGTTGCTCGCAACAAGCTGGTAACCCAGGTGATATTTCAGATAATCGTACACGCTGATCTTTCCGTCTGCGAGCAGCGCCGGATTGTACGGAAACGCGTGTTCTTCAAGCTCGCCAGCAGTCAGATATATGCTCTTGCACTGTTCTAGGCAATAGGCGTTGCCGTCCTCTTTGTAATTGTGCTCTATCGACATGCTCGTCAACCCGTAACCTACGCATTGCCCGACGAGACCGAGCACGTCGATCTTTTCACCCGCTCTGCCCCACGGCATTTCGCCGTCCGTAACGGTGTATTTGCACTTGTTGAGAAGTTTCTGATAATTTTCATCGTCCCACGACATCATTCCCCACTCGTGGTCGTATCCGACGAGAAAGTCGTCGTGCACCCCGAATCTGCTTTCCAGTTCGTCAGGCACTTTGCTGAGATACTCGGGCGTGCGCACCATGAGCGGAATGCTCTCCGGTATCGCGTCCGCAAGCGCTACTATCACCCTCTTTTCGTCAATATTGTGTATGCTCGTGTGCCCCTCGCCCCAAAGCCCGATCAGCCCGAGCTGAACGGCATAGACGACCGAACAGAACAGTTCTTCGTTCTCCGAGACAAACTGTTTTATCTGCGCGCAATGTCTCTCTATGTCCTTCGTCCGAGGTCCTTTTTCGGACGCTTCCGTCTCGTACGCGAACCGAAGAAGCACTTTGACTCCTTCGCTTTTCTGCTTTTCAAAATATTCTTTCAGCCTCTCCAACTCCTTGGCGGGAATATCTGTGTCGCAATAATTCCCGATGTAAACGTACAGCTGCAAAAGCGTGATACCGTCGTCCTCATAGGTCGCAAGCTGATTTTCAAGCCTTTCGTAATAATTCTCTCCGCTCCCGGGATACGCCTCGTCCGTGCCCAGGTTGATATATGTCTCACCCCTGAAACCTCTGCTCTGATTGGCGATATATCCCATTTGAGACGTATAAAGCGGTATGCTGTCGTCAACAGCATACTCAAACGAAGTCGCGGTCGCGGGATAATCTTTGATATCTATTTTGTCGCACCCGACCGCGCTAGTCAGAATCGCGGCAAGAATTGCCGCAGAAACACAGAGTTTTCCTCTCCCTTTTCTCATAACCGAATCCTCATTTGCCTGTGTCTCCGAAAATTCGCCGAAGCCCTGCAATAGAATTTTACCATTACCGACACGCCCTGTCAATGCGAACTTTCCAATGCCCCGACCTCGCGCAATCTTGATAAATTTCTCTTTATCGATTGCATTTCCGCCTCGAATATTGTATAATCTATAAGCAATTGACTATGCTTCCGTAGTTAAATGGATATAACAGCCCCCTCCTAAGCGGCAGCCACATCCACTGAAAACCACAATATATTGAGGTTTTGCTTAATTCAAAATCAATATCTTGTGGTATGCGGCACGACTGGTATAAATGCTGGTATAAAATTTGAAAAAAATTAAAATTGCTTGTTTCCGTAGCTCAGTAGGATAGAGCGTTCGCCTCCTAAGCGGCAGCCACATCCGCTGCAAACCACAACATATTGTGGTTTTGGTAAACACGAAATCAATATATTGTTGTCAGAGCCATTGCTGGTATAAATGCTGGTATAAAATTTGAAAAAAATTAAAAATGCTTGTTTCCGTAGCTCAGTAGGATAGAGCGTTCGCCTCCTAAGCGAAAGGCCGTGGGTTCGATTCCCGCCGGGAACGCCAAAAAGCTCCGCGTATACGGAGCTTTTTAAGTAGGCGCAAGGCTCGTGTATGTGACCATTGCCGTTCGCCATTTTACAGGCACTATGTTATTTACATAGTGCACTTTTTATGCCGTTCTCGGCGGCAATCAAACCGAAGGTTCACGGTTCGCTCCGCTCACCCCTCCAGGTCGCCATCTCAGATTGCTCCCCGCTT
>CALWKV010000114.1 GCA_944381355.1 uncultured Christensenellaceae bacterium
ATACCAGACCTGAATAATACGAACCAGCCCTGAGGCGCCCGCGTGGCGGGAACAGTGATCGCTGTCGCGTATCATTGCCCGCTTAACAATGCGAAGCCGTTTTTATTTTACGCCATAGGTTTCCGAAACACACAATAAAAATCATTGCCTGAGGGTGCGTGCAGTTTTAAGCAGACAAATTTTTGTTGATACAAGGCAAATGCCGCAGTTAATATAGACATATTACCAAGGCATTTAACGCAGTAGCTACGGAAAGTTGCCGCTTAAAACCTTGTTCGTATTATTCAGGGCTGGTATAAGGTCTTATTTTGTATCTGTTTTATCAGTTTCTGTTGCAGAGGTCTCTGCTCTTTCTTCGCCGCCTGCAACGGGAAGCCCGTCTGCCGCACTGCCCTCAGCGACCTCGCCGACGGGCTGAGGATCGGGATTTGTCTCGTCGACCTCGCCGTACGCGATCTTTGCCGCCGCGATATCTTCTTCGCTACCCATGTTTCTGACTTCATTCTTCACCTTGGGCAGAATGGCATTTACAACGATACCTACTATGGTCGCGACGAATACGCCAGAAAGGTTCATGCTGACCGATTCGTCGAAATTGATCGTGATACCGTCGTTCACGACGATACCTATGCCGATGACGAGAATGAGCGCAACTACGATGATGTTGCGGAACTTGGTCATATCGACTTTAGAAGCCGCCAATGTACGCAGACCGATAGCGGAAATCATACCGTAGAGGATTATCTCTATACCGCCGCGCACGGGTACGGGAATGGTCTGCAGGAAGCCGCCGAACTTACCGAAGAAGCCGAGGAAAATCGCAAAAACCGCCGTCCATCTCAATATCTTGGGATTGTAGTTGCCGGTAGTTGCGAGCACGCCCGTGTTCTCGCTGTAAGTGGTATTGCACGGACCGCCTAGGAAGCCTGCGAGCAACGTCGCCGCGCCGTCTCCGAGAAGAGTCCTGTGCAGTCCCGGATCCTTGAAGAAGTCCTTGCCTACTACCGCTCCGTTTGTCGTGATGTCTCCGATGTGCTCCATGAACGGAACGATCGCGACTATTGCGATAGACAGCACCGCGCCCCAGTTTTTAAAGCTGGGCAGGCTGAAGAACCGGATGCCGTTGGCGTCCGTAGAATGATAAGGAACGTTGAACCAATGCGCATTCACGATACCGCTGAAATCCATCTTCACCGCTCCGCAGAAATGCAGGATAACACACAGCACATAACCGCAGACAATGCCTATGAGTATGGGGATTATGTTGAATATCTTCAGCACCTTGTTCTTTTTGAACTGCACCACGTTGAAAAGGATAACGACGCCTGCGGTAAACGCCGCGATTATCCAGCACAGCCAAGTTGGACCGAAACCCGCCGCGCTTGCGCCGCTTGCGTCGTTGATACCCGTGCTCGCCAAGCCGAGACCGATAAGAACGATAACGGGTCCCGTCACGACGGGCGGAAAAACCTTCTTTATCCTTTCAGCGCCGACGAAGTAAGCCAGCAGCGCAAAGAGGAAATACAGAAGACCGGCGAATATTATGCCCGCCTGCGCTATCTGCACTCCTTCCTGAGTGGGCAATCCCGTCTCCTTGTCAAGCGTATAAATCGCGACGCAGGATATAAACATAAAGCTGGAGCCGAGAAATACCGGCACTTTGCCTTTTGTGATTATGTGGAACAAAAGCGTTCCGAGACCCGCCGTAACGAGCGCGACGGACACGTTCATTCCCGTCAGAAGCGGCACCAGTATCGTAGCTCCGAACATTGCGAACAGGTGCTGAACTGCGAGCAGATATTCTCTGCCGTTTTCCAGCCTGATCGCATTCCACGCCTTCTTAAAGACGTTGGATTTTGAGTTTTCCTGCATAAAAGCCTCCTTATAAAAAAATCACAACCCTTAAGGCTGTGAAAAACTCAAATGAAAAAAGAAAGGAAAAAGGAGGCTTCTCCGTTGCGGTTACCCATAACTGTTTTTGCCGTTTTATTTGCGCACATGTCAAACCTTCTTCCGTACTCCGTTTTCAAATATAGTATCACAACTTTCCGCCCTCTGTCAATTGAGGAAACACATTTTGTTATCCGCGCGAGCGGCGCGCGTGTGACATGTTTTTTCCGACCGTCTCGGTACGTTATCGTATTTCCCGAAAATCCAAACAAAAACTCTCCCCGTGACGCCGATGACGGTTTTCACTCCGTCTGTATACAAAAAAAAGGCGTTTTTGCAACGCCTTTTCAATATTTCGCTTATTTATCAGAAATCCGCTTCGTCGGGATGCTGTCCTCTGCTTCCGAACGGGCGCATATAGTCGATGAAATACATATCCGAAAGAGAAATCTCGAAGTCAAAAACGTCGGCATTCTCCGCCATTCTGTCACCGTGCACCGACTTGGGCAGCGGTACCGCGCCGTGCTGAAGTGCCCATCTTACCGCGAGCTGAGCGGGCGTCTTGCCGTACTTTGCCGCCATCGCGACGATCTCGTCGTTGCCTATGACCTCGCCTCTGCCGAGAGGTCTGTACGCCTCGACGAGGATGTCGTTTTCTTTGCAGAACGCTATCACGTCTATATGCGGATAACCCGGGTGCATCTCTATCTGGTCGACGGCAGGTTTTACCGTGCAATTGTCGAGAATGCTGAGTATGTGGTGAGGCAGGAAATTGGAAAGACCTATGCTTTTTATCTTTCCTTTTGCCTTGAGTTCTTCAAAAGCCTTCCAGGTGTCACAGTTGATCTTTTGCCAGTCGCTGTAATTCTTCGCGTTTGCCGGCCAGTGTATCAGAAACAGATCGAGATAATCGAGCCCCAGATTGGACAAGGACTTTTCAAACCCCTCCAGCGCGCTCTTGTATCCTCTGTCCGTTCCCCACAGCTTACTCGTGACGAATATCTCGTCTCTGGGTATCCCGCTGTCGCGGATTGCTTTGCCTACACCCTTTTCGTTGCCGTAAATAAATGCGGTGTCGATATGGCGGTAACCGAGACCGAGAGCCTCTCTCACGCAACCGTAAGCAGAATCATCATCGGCAATTTTGAAAGTGCCGTAACCAACGCACGGGATCCTGTTGCCGTCGTTCAGAACAAAGCAATCGCGTAAACTATCCATAAAACCTCCGACGGAAGCCGCTACGGGTTTCCGTATAAAATCAGTATATCAAAACAATCGCGGCTAAGCAATATTAATTTTTTAATTATCGGAGAATTTTTTCAAAAAATCCTTTCCATTTTAGCTTTTATAACAGAAATACTCATTTCCAACCTGCGTTTCTGCGTTGTTTTACGCCTGAAATTATACGTTTTTTTAAATACCCGTCTTGACAACGACCGCTTTCGATGTTTTAATATAATTAGAAATATTATTGATAAGGAGCGGATATTTCAATGGATAAAGTTATAACAATAAGTCGTCAGTTCGGCAGCGGCGGCAGAGAATTCGGCATAAAACTTGCTCAGGAACTCGGGATCCCGTTTTATGACAAAGAGCTGATCGCTCTCGCGGCGCAAGGCACGGCAATGTGCGAAGAATTTCTTCAGCATCA
>CALWKV010000115.1 GCA_944381355.1 uncultured Christensenellaceae bacterium
ATCAGAGTCAAAGTCTGATGCCTTACCGCTTGGCGATACCCCTGTGTAATGGGGTGAGTAGAGGGAGTCGAACCCTCGGCCTCAAGAGCCACAATCTTGCGCTCTAGCCAACTGAGCTATACCCACCACATTGGCGAGCCTGGAGGGATTTGAACCCCCGACACACGGCTTAGAAGGCCGTTGCTCTATCCAACTGAGCTACAGGCTCATGCAGAGTTACCGCGTTGGAGCGGGTGATGGGAATCGAACCCACACGACCAGCTTGGAAGGCTGGGATTCTACCATTGAACTACACCCGCGTGGGCGGATCTCCGTGACGCTTAGAAATTCTATCACACGCCCGCGTGGGTTGTCAACAATATCGACTTATTTTGTATGAAAAATTATTGATGACCTTCTTTTTTCATCTTGCCGATGAGTTTCATGCGCTGTTCTTTGCTGAGTATGGTTTTTCTCAGGCGGATATTGAGGGGGGTAACCTCGACGAGTTCGTCGTCCGCGATAAATTCGAGACACTGTTCGAGACTCATCACTCGCGGAGAGACGAGCTTGAGGGCGTCCTCGCTGCCGCTGGCGCGGTTGTTGGTCAGCTGTTTTTTCTTGCAGACGTTGACGACAAGGTCGTCCTCTCTGGAGTTTTCGCCGACGATCATGCCTGCGTATACGGGCACGCCCGGCTTGAGGAACAGGGTGGAGCGCTCCTGTGCGTTGAAAAGACCGTAGGTGGTCGTCACGCCGTCCTCGAATGCGATAACGCTGCCGCGATTCCTTTCCTGAATGTCGCCCTTATACGGCTCGTAGCCCTTGAATACGCTGGACATAACGCCGAAGCCGCGCGTGTCGGTCAGCATTTCGCTGCGGTAGCCGATAAGGCATCTTGATGGAATGGAGAATTCGAGTTTTATACCGCCGCGGTCGTCGGGGATCATCTCGACGAGTTCCCCCTTGCGTGCGCCGAGCTTGTTGATGACGGTGCCCGCGTACGCTTCGGGGACTTCTACGACGACGGTTTCTATCGGCTCGCATTTTTCGCCGTCGATCTCCTTGTAGATAACCCTCGGGCGCGAGACCTGAAATTCGTAACCTTCGCGGCGCATGTTTTCGATGAGAATAGAAAGATGAAGTTCGCCTCTGCCGTAGACTTTGAAGCAGTCGGGGGAATCTGTCTCCTCGACGCGCATGCTGACGTTGGTCTGCACTTCGCGGAAAAGTCTCGCGCGCAGGTGTCGGCTTGTTACGAACTTGCCTTCTTTGCCTGCAAAAGGTGAGTTGTTGACCATGAACATCATCGAAAGGGTAGGCTCGTCTATCGCGACGAACGGGAGAGGTTCGGGCATATCTACGTCGCAGACGGTCTCGCCGATATTGAGTTTTTCAATACCGCTGATAGCGATGATGTCGCCTACGCTCGCGCGATCGCTCTCTACGCGCTTCAATCCCTCGAACTGTTACATTTTGACGATCTTTTCGTGCGTGACGCTGCCGTCGGCGTGGCAGATCGCTGCAAGCTGACCTCCGCGCAGAGTACCGCGCACGATCTTGCCTATGCCTATCCTGCCGACGTATTCGTCGTAGTCGATATTGCAGATTATCGCCTGCAAGCCGTCGCTTTCGTCGCCCTGCGGCGCGGGGATTTCCGAGATAATCGTGTCGAGCAGGGGTTGCATATCCTTGCCCGTTTCGCCCGGGGTAAGGGTAGCCCAGCCCATTTTGCCCGACGCGTATACGGTTTTGAAGTCGAGCTGGTCGTCGTTGGCACCGAGTTCAAAGAACAGATCGATGACCTGATTGGCTATTTTGTCGTAATCGCAGCCTCTGTCCACCTTATTTACGACGACTATGGGCTTTTTGTTGAGTCCGAGCGCCTTTTTAAGCACGTAGCGCGTCTGAGGCATACAACCCTCGACCGCGTCGACGAGCAGAACAACTCCGTCGACCATGGAGAGTATGCGTTCTACTTCGCCGCCGAAATCCGCGTGTCCGGGGGTGTCGATTATGTTTATTTTAGTGCCTTTGTAGTGTACGGCGGTATTCTTTGCGAGAATGGTGATGCCGCGTTCTCTTTCAAGGTCGTTGTTGTCCATGACGCGTTCCGCAACCGCTTCGTTGGCGCGGAAAACGCCGTTTTGTTTGAGTAGCTGATCGACCATGGTAGTTTTGCCGTGGTCGACGTGTGCGATGATCGCAATGTTTCTGACGTCGTTTCTGATCATAATAAACCTTCTTTATGCGTTTGTGAGAGTCACGAGTTTTGCGGCAAATCTGCCGTTGCACGTGCTCATATAACAATAATTACCCTGATAACCTATGCTGCCCGGATTGATGAGAGTGACCGTGCCGTCCTTTAGTATTACGGGGCGGTGCGTATGCCCGAACAGCGCGCAGTCGGCGCCCTTTTCTCTTGCGGCGTAAGAGAGTGACAGATAGTCCGTCTTGACGCCGTAATCGTGACCGTGCGTCAGGAAAAATCTGACGCCGTCGATCCCGACGAGTTCTTCACGTTTGCCGCCTGAAAAGAAGTCGCAGTTGCCCGACACGTAGTGCAGTTTAGAGCGGTAAGCGCCTTTGAGAAAGGCAACGTCGCTGCCTCCGTCGCCGAGGAAAAAGATATAATCGGCTTCGTCCAGTATGCCGAGAAACTTTTCCGTCTGCGGAAGTCTGCCGTGCGAGTCTGACAAGACGACGATATTGCTCATAATTTTTCACGCAGAGCGGCGATGGCGCGCGCCCTGTGGCTGACGGTATTCTTTTCGCTCATTTCAGCTTGTCCGAACGTCTTGCCAAGCTCCGTGCAATAAAAGAGCGGATCGTAGCCGAAGCCGCCGTTGCCTCTGTATTCGTCGAGGATAGTGCCGAAAACCCTGCCTTCGCCCGAAATTTTTCTGCCGTCGGGAAGAACGGCGGCGACTACGCTTGCGAAATACGCGTTGCGGTTTTTCGGCGCGGTTTTTTCGAGTTCGTGCAGATTGTCGAGCAGCAGAGCGTTGTTTTTCGCATCGTCGCAAGGCTCGCCCGCATAGCGCGCGGAATAGACTCCGGGTGCGCCGCCGAGCGCCTCTACGCAAAGACCGCTGTCGTCTGCAAGAACGGCGTACCTGCCGCCGAGCATATCGAATATCGTCTGCGCTTTGATGAATGCGTTTTCTTCAAACGTGGTGCCCGTCTCGTCGATATCGGTATGAATGTTTACTTCCGCGAGAGAGCAGACGTGCCCGAACTTGTCGCCGAGCATGGCTCTGATCTCCTCGAGCTTGTGTGCGTTGTTGCTTGCCAGTACTGCCGTCATTTGTCGTTTTCTCCGTATACTTCGACTATTGCCGAAGGCGTTTGTTTTCTTATCGCGTCCGCGATCTCATCATAATACTTTTCGTTGACGTTCACTCTTATGAACTTTGCCTGTACGCCGGTCATTTCGTCTTTTACCACGCCGTTTTTGTCGACTTTGTAATAGACGAGAAAAATTCGGTTATCCTTACTGTATCGCACGAGGCAGATATCTTCGTACGGAATGCCCGTCAGCACGATGCCCAGATAGCTGTAAAACTTCTTTTCCCCGAGTACGTAGCAGGAAGCGAACGTGACGGCGATCATGCAGAGTTCCACAAAAGACATGATGCAGACCGCAAAGATATCCAGCGCGTGGTTGGTTGAAGTCAGGTCGCCTACCTGCGCGAGTCTCAAACAATTGACTGTAATGCAGGTTAGTGCTATAATCGTAACAGTCGCAAAGAGCACGTATATCGCCGCTCTCTGCCTGAATGAATAACGCTTTTTCATAACGATTATTATACAAAAAAAATATAAATAAGACAAGGGATTTATTGTTGTTTATGCAATTTGAAAGAATTAAAGAAAGCGACAAAAAACGCATCGACGAGGTGCTCGCAAAGAGCAACTGGACGGGCAGCGAATACTCCATGCTTTATCTCAGAGGCTGGGATTTTTTCGATTTCGACACGATGACGGTAGCGTTCGAGGGCGGGTACGTCTTTATACGTTTCAGCCCGCACCTTCTCGCGGGAGACGAGGAGTCGGACAGCCACGGATATATCTTTCTGCCGCCGCTCGCGCCTGAAGGCGAGTTTGCAAAAGCGGTGGATATGCTGAGGGAATATTGCGAAAGCTCGGGAGAAGAATTCTATATGTCGTCCTGCCGCAAAGAGGAGGCGGAATCTCTCGATCCTTCCGTGTACGAAATAGCGGACAAAGAGGATTACCGCAACTATGCCGAGTATCTCTACGCTCCGTCGGATCTGATAGAATTGAAGGGGAAGAAATATCATTCCAAGCGCAACTTTGTAAAGCGTTTTATCAACACGTATCAAGGAAAATACGTTTTCAGAACGTATAGCGAAAACGATAAGGAAGGCGTATGCGCGCTTTTCGGGGAATGGATAAAAAACAAGAGTTTCGACGAGTATCACGACGGTATGGAGAGACAGGAGAAAAAGGTGGTCAGACTTGCTCTCGAATACTCTCTTAAATACGACGATTTCTTTGCCGACGTTATGGAAGTGGACGGCAGAATAGTCGGCTTCGAGACGGGAGAACTGACCGCGGCGGGAGTCGGCATAGTGCACATAGAAAAAGGAGATATAGAGTACGACGGAATATATCCTTCGCTGTGTCAGATGTTCGCGGCAAAGCATTTCGCGGGCGCGAGGTATATCAACAGACAAGAGGATATGGGGCTGGAGGGTCTCAGGAAATCCAAGGAAAGTTATCATCCTTGCGGCTTTGTCGAAAAGAGGATAGTGAGGCTGGTCGGGGCCAACGAAAAAGAAAGGGCGAAAAACGGCAATTGACGGTTTTTCCCGAAGTCCGACGCGCGGGTGTCTGCGCAAGGAATTGCCGAAAGGATTAAAAAATAATAAAGCAAGCGCGTGCAACGGTCGAAAAAAATTGATTTTTGCGCGCGCTTGTAGTATTATAGACGTAACGATTTTAATAAAAGAGGTCCACAATGATAAAAACCTATTCCAAAGGCATGTATTACGTAGACGGCAAGTTCATCGACGAAGAACAGCTCAAGGCTTACAATTTCAGCGCGGACGCGCTTGCAGACGCGTACAAAGGTACGATGGCTTATTCCATACTCAACGCCCACAACACGGCGGGAGAGGCAAAGAAGGGCGATCTGCTTAAAATAAAGTTCGACGCGCTTGCGTCGCACGACATCACATACGTAGGCATTATACAGACGGCAAAAGCGAGCGGACTCAAACGCTTCCCGATACCGTACGTGCTGACCAACTGCCACAACTCGCTGTGCGCGGTCGGCGGTACGATAAACGAGGACGACCACGTGTTCGGTCTGTCCGCGGCTAAAAAGTACGGCGGCATTTTCGTGCCTCCTCATCAGGCGGTCATCCACACCTATATGAGAGAGTGCATGAGCGGTTGCGGCAGAATGATCCTCGGCAGCGACTCTCACACCCGTTACGGCGCGCTCGGCACGATGGCTGTCGGAGAGGGCGGTCCAGAGCTTGTCAAACAGCTTCTTTGCAGGACTTACGACATAAAATATCCCGACGTCGTCGCGATCAATCTCAAGGGCAAGCCGCGTCGCGGCGTAGGTCCGCAGGATATAGCGCTCGCAATAATCGGAGAGGTTTTTGCAAGCGGTTTCGTCAAGAATAAGGTGATGGAATTCGTCGGAGAGGGAGTGAAAAATCTGCCTATCGAATACAGGAACGGCATCGACGTCATGACGACGGAGACGACCTGCCTTTCGAGTATATGGCGCACCGACGACGAAGAAGTCAAAAACTATTATGCGGTCAGAGGCAGACTGGACGAATACAAGGAGATCAAGCCTGCGCCTCTCGCGTACTACGACGCTGTCGTCGAGGTCGATCTGTCCAAAGCAGAGCCGAAGATCGCTCTGCCTTTCCACCCGAGCAACGTCTACAACCTCAAAGACGTCATCGAGAATCCCTACGACATACTGTCCGAGGCTGAGAAAAAGGGCAACGCATTGCTCGGAAGCAAGAACGTGCAATTCAGACTTACCGACAAGATCAAGGACGGCAAGGTGATAGTTCAGCAGGGTATCATCGCGGGTTGCGCGGGAGGTACCTACGACAATATATACGAGGCGGCGAGCATACTCGACAACGCATCTGTCGGCAACGACGCGTTCACGCTCAGCGTCTATCCGTCCTCGACCCCCGTTTTCTACGACCTGCTCAAGAAGGGCGCGGTCGAAAAGCTCGTCGACGCAGGCGTCAACGTCAAGACGGCGTTCTGCGGTCCCTGCTTCGGTGCGGGAGACGTGCCCAACAACAACGCTCTCAGCATAAGGCATACTACGAGAAACTTCGAGTCGAGAGAGGGCAGCAAGCCGGGCAACAACCAGATCGCTTCGGTCGCGCTTATGGACGCGAGAAGCATTGCGGCTACGGCTAAGAACGGCGGCGTACTGACTTGTGCGACGGACGTCGATTACGACGACACGATACCCGCATTCGATTACGACAGCCGCATTTACGAAAGAAGAATATACAACGGCTGGAATAATGCGCAGACCGAAGAAGATCTGCATTACGGTCCCAACATCAAGGACTGGCCGCCCGTCATCGCGCTTACCGACAATATACTGATAAAACTAGCGGCGGTCATCAACGATCCCGTTACCACGACGGACGAGCTTATCCCGTCGGGCGAGACTTCGAGTTACCGCAGCAATCCGCTCAAACTCGCAGAGTTCGCGCTCTCGAGAAAGGTGCCCGAATACGTGGGCAGAGCAAAGGCTATCGCGGCTCAGCAGAAAGAACTCGAGGCGGGCACGCTTCCCGAGGAATACGCGCTGGCGATAAAGGCGAGCGGTCTCGACCTGAAAGGAAGCGTTTCGATAGGCAGCGGCGTCTATGCGGTCAAACCGGGCGACGGCAGTGCGCGCGAACAGGCGGCAAGCTGTCAGAGAGTGCTCGGCGGAAGCTGTAATATCGCCAAGGAGTACGCGACCAAGAGATACAGGAGCAACCTCATCAACTGGGGTATGATACCTTTCCTCAGCGACGAAAAGTATTCCGACGGCGAGATCGTCATAGTGCAGGGCGTCAGAAAGGCGGTGGAGAACGGCGAGACGACTTTTGCGGCAAAAGCCGTCGCGAAAGACGGCACCGTGCGCGATATCACGCTGAGGATAGATCCGCTTACCGCAGACGAGCGCGACATCATCGTCGACGGCTGTCTGATGAATTATTACAAAAACAGGAACAATGGATAAAAAGTCGCTGAGAAAGGCGGCGAAAGCGCGGATAGAGGCTATGAGCGCCGACGATAAGACGCGCGAGAGCGCGGCGGTCGCGGCAAAGATAAACGCCCTCGGTATACGAGGGAAAAAGGTGTTGATATACAACGCGCTTCCCGACGAGGTCGATACCCGTGATATCATTGCTTTTCTCTCCGCCGACAATACGGTTTATCTGCCCGTGGTCGACGGCGACGATATGTTGCTCGCATCGTACGACGGGAGCGGCAAAGAGGGCGCGTTCGGCATATCCGAGCCTACGGGAAAAAGGTTTGCCGCGCGGGAAATAATGCCCGACGTCTGCATTACGCCTTTGCGCGCGTTCGACGCGGCTCTGAACAGACTGGGCAGAGGAAAAGGGTATTACGACAGATTTTTCGCCGTATGCGACTGTGAAAAGATAGCGATAGCGTTCGACTGTCAGCAATTCGACGAGATAGAGACCGACGGGTTCGACGTAAAAATGGACGCAGTCGTCACGGCTTCGGAGACGTACCGCAAATGAGAATAATAACAGGCAAATACAGGGGAAAGAGAATAATCCCGCCCGAAGGCAACGACGAGATAAGACCCACTTCTGATATGGCGAGGGAGGGCATATTCAACGTTTTGCAGGGATATACCCAAGGCAGCAGGTTCATCGATCTTTTTGCGGGAAGCGGCGCGATGGGTATAGAGGCGCTAAGCCGCGGCGCGGACGAAGTGCTTTTCTGCGATACGGGCAGGCAGAGCATGCAGCTTCTCAAAAAAAATCTTCAGGGTATCGAAGGAAAGATAACGGTCACTTCAAGAGATTTCCGAGATGCGTTGAGGAGTGCGAAAGGCAAGTGGGACTGCATATTCTGCGATCCTCCCTATAAATGCGACTATATCGCGGATATCGCCGCCATCGTTAAAGAAAGAGAATTGCTCGCCGAGGACGGGCTGTTGATATACGAGCACGAAAACAACGTAAAACCCGATGTGCCTGCAGGTTTTTCAGTCTATAAGTCAAAGAGATACGGCAGGGCGTGCGTCGAGTTTTACAAGAGAGAAAAAAGCGTCTGTGCGGTGACGGGCAGCTTCGATCCGTTTACGAAAGGGCACAGATTCGTCGTGGAAAAAGCGTTGACAATGTTCGATACGGCGGTCGTGCTGGCAGCGGTAAATCCCGATAAAAAAAGGCTGTTCACTTTGGAGGAAAGCCTTGAGATCGCCCGTGCGTCGCTCGCAGATCTGGGCGACAGAGTGCAGGCGGACGTCTGCAACGGTATGGTTGCGGACTATTGCAAGGAACGCGGGATAAAGGTAATAGTCAGAGGTTACAGAAACGCGCGCGACTTCGGGTACGAAAAAGAGATGAGCGAGTACAACTTCGGGCGCGGAGGCGTAGTGACGATGCTCGTCGAAGCAGGGAACGAGACGCGCGACGTAAGCGCGACGAGAGTGCGCGAGACATTGAGAGAAGGGGACAGCCCTCTTTACGACGATATATGCGAAAGCGCGAGAGATATCGTGGAAAAAATAATGAAAAACAAAACGGATGAGGAGAACTGAAAATGGACGTTGAGATCGAAAGGCTGCTCGACAAGCTCGAGGAAGAAATACGTATAGGAAAAAAGCCGATGTTTGCGGGCGGCAGAACTGCCGTGGACGACATAAAATGTCTGTCTATAATAGGTCAGATAAGAAGCGCGCTTCCGTCTGCCATAACAGAGGCGAGGGTCGTCATTCAGGACAGCAGCAACATCATCGAGCAGGCAAACCTGCGCGCAAACGACATAGTGACAAAGGCGCAGAGGGACGCTGCGGCTATGCTTGCCGAGAGCAACATAATAGCGCAGGCACAGCACGAAGCTGACCGTATCGTGGGAATGGCGAGGCAGGAAGCGGACAATATAAGGAACGAGAGCCTGGCAAGCGTTTACGATCTGTTCAATACCGCAGAAAGAGAGTTGAGGCGCTCGCTCGAAACAGTGGGGAGCGGAAAGCAGGAACTCGCAAATGCGATGAGTAACCGCAGACGCTAAAGAAAACAGCTTACGGCGAATGCGAGCGCGAAAGATATCGCTGCTTGCGTAGTCTTTGTCGCGAGATAATACAAAGGTCGAATTTTGCAATTGCCGAGGAAGGTCAGCGATTGCAGACTCACAGACAGCCCGCCGAAGGACAGCAGTCCCGCCGCAACAGGCAGGACTGTTTTTATTTGCGCGCCGCATTGAGAAAGGCTCTGGCAGCCGCGCGTTATCTCGATGAGACCGAGCACCGTGCCGTGCGCCATTTCCGGGTCCCAGCCGACCGCAGAATAGAGCGAGGACAGCGGAGCGGAGAGAGCGTCTACGATACCGAAGTCGGTCAATACGTCGGCTATCATGCTGAATATTGCAATGTATCCGCCTACGACGAAAAGGCTCATCAAAGCGCTCGTCATTGATTTGCCGAGCAGGTCATCGAAGTCGGGAGGAGTGCGCAGAAGCTCTGCGTATTCTTTCGCGTCGTCTTTTTTTATCCTGTAGATAAACCCGTTGATGACGGCGCTTGCAAAATGTATCGCAAGCAACAGATATCCGAAAGACGCGCTTCCGAACATCACTGTTCCGACCGTGCCGACTACGAAAAGAGGACCCGACGTAGAGGTGAACGCGCTTATCGCTTTTGCCTGACGGCGGTCTATGATGCCCGCCGAATACAGGTCGCTGAGAAGTCTGCTTCCGACGGGATAACCGCTTATCGCGCTCATAAAGAACACGTATCCGCCCACGGAAGGGCAGTTGTAGAGTTTTGCTATCGGTTTTTTCAGCGCGTCGCCCAGTATCTGCGCCGTGCCTACCGAGGTGAGTATTCTCGTGAAGAAAAAGAAGGGGAATAGCGCGGGCGCAACGCTCGTCGCAAAGAGTACGATACCGTTGTATACGCTTGCTATATAACGTTGAGGGTCGATGACGAGACATATCACGAAGAAACCGACCAGTACGGCTATCGCCGTCGCAAGTCGTCTTTTGCGTTTGTCGAGAGCTTTTGTCAGATCCATACAAGAATAGATATGTCCGCGCACGCGCAAAAAGAACGCCGCAAGGCAGCGGCGTTATGTCTACGGCTTAATAAGTACGTTATTTTTTGAAAGGCAGAGAGTCGTCGTACGGGTAGCGCGCGGCACGGAACAATGCGTCCACGCGTGCCGTAACCGCAAAGTCGTCCGCAAAACGGGCGCGGGTGCGGCGGGATACCGCGACGGGCAGAAGTATCTGGGACAGCACGTCTTCTTTTCCGTCCGCGACGGCGAGGAGATTGACGAAGTTTACGGGTTTTTCCGCGAGCTGTCTGTGCGAGTAAGTATTGTTGACCGCAGTGTTGAGAGCGAGTCTTTTCACTCTTGCTCTTGTATAACGCTTTGCGGCGGCAAGAGAGCAGAATTCCTCGTATGTCTCCGCTTGTTCGGCGGCGCGTGAGAGCCTGTTGCCGAGACCTTCGGCATCATCGTATATGTCCGTTCTTTTCTCCGATGTCAGGATATATCGCAATACGGCATAGAGTTTTTCGTCACAGAGTTTATGTTCTTCAAAGTCTTTCGCAACGAACGAGGGGAGAAGATACGGGTCGACGCAAAGTCCTTCTTTTGCCGCTTCACGCAACGAGGATGACGTCGGATAGCCGTGAGGAGCGTCTGCATCGGGAGCGTTTTCGCGCTTTACGGTAAATGCAGAAATTTTCCTGCCCGTGTTGACGATAGCTCTTATATATTCCATACCGAGAGTGTTGTTTGGCTTGCAAAGCAGATCGTTTTCTCCTGTCGCTTCAGCTACCGCGGCAGGGTAGCCCATTCCTTTTTTTACCGCTTCTTTTATCAGCGCGTTGACGTCACGGTCGTCTGTCACGGAGGCAAGTCTTTCCAGCGCCGCGATATCTCCGCATTCGCTCCCGAACACGATGACGGCGTCTCTTATGTTGTTGGCTGTCTTAACGCCGCCGAGCGCAAACAGAGGAGCGGCAGAAAGGGTGTATTCGGCTGGCAGTTCTATTACCGCGTCCGCTCCTGCGAGCAGAGCGTGTTTCGCGCGGGTGTACTTGTCGAGACAGGCGAGTTCTCCGCGCTGGACGGCGTTGCCGCTCATTACGCATATCACGTTTTCCGCACCCGTCTCCCGCGCTTTGGCGAGCAGTTTCGCGTGTCCGATATGAAGGGGATTGAATTCGCAGATAACGACCGCGTTTGTCATAAAAAACTCTCTCCGACCGCCGTTTTTGCCTTTACAAAACGATTTTGCGGTAGTATAATCAATTTGTAAATATATTGTAATATATTTTCGCGAAAATATAAAGTGTTTGGGAGGTCTTTCAGGTGAACAAACTCATTTCTGCAATAATCGAAAAGGCAAAGGGTCTCAAAAAGACAATAGTACTCGCAGAGGGCGAGGAGCCGCGTACCGTAGCGGCGGCGGAGATCATCTCCAAAAACGGCATTGCCAACGTCATTCTTCTCGGAGACAAGGACAAACTTGCGACGATGTATCCCGGCATAGATCTGTCTCTCGTGAAGATAGTCAATCCTCTTACCGTCGATATCGAGGACTTTGCCAACGAGTTTTACGAGCTGCGTAAGGCAAAGGGCATGACGCTCGAAGAAGCGCGCGTCCAGATGAGAAAGAATCTCAATTTCGGTGCGATGATGACGAGAAAGGGGCTTGCTGACGGTATGGTAGAGGGCGCTATCAACTCTACGGGCAACGTTTTGCGTTCGGGTCTCACCATAGTCAAGACCAAACCCGGCATAAAGACGGTTTCCAGCTGTTTTATTATGTGCTTCGAGGGCACTCCCTATAAGGCACAGGACGTCATGGTGTTCGGTGACTGTGCGGTCAATATCGATCCCACGGCAGAGCAGCTTGCGGATATAGCGATATCTTCTGTAGGCTCGGCAAAGGCTCTTGCAGGCATTGAAGAACCCAGAGTCGCGATGCTTTCGTTCTCCACCAAGGGAAGCGCCAAGCACGAGAACGTCGACAAGGTCGTCAACGCGGTTTCCATAGTCAAAGAAAAAGCTCCCGAGATCAGCGTGGACGGAGAACTTCAGCTCGACGCGGCGATCGTACCCGCGGTCGCGATGCTCAAGGCTCCCGGCAGCGACGTCGCAGGCAAGGCGAACGTGCTTATTTTCCCCGATCTGCAGTCGGGCAATATCGGCTACAAGCTGACGCAGAGATTCAGCGGCGCGGACGCTATCGGACCTATCTGTCAGGGCTTTGCAAAACCCGTAAACGACCTTTCGAGAGGTTGCTCGTCCGACGACATCGTCGCAGTCGTAGCCATAACCGCCGTACAGGTGTCTCAGAACTGAGGAGGTAAGTATGAAAGTTCTCGTAGTCAACGCAGGAAGTTCTTCACTCAAATATCAGGTCATAGAAATGACCACGGAGACCTTGCTTTGCAAGGGCGGCATAGAGCGCATAGGCATTGAAGGCTCCAACCTGACGCAGGAGTCGGGCGGCAAGAAGTACAACGTAGCAAAGCCGCTTGCCAATCATACCGAAGGCTTCGACCTCCTTCTAAAGTGCCTGACAGACAAATCGGTCGGCGGCGTGCTTGACGACATTTCCGAGATAGAGGCTGTCGGACACAGAGTGCTTCACACGGGCACAGACTTCGACGATTCTGTTCTCATCACCCCCGATGCGTTGAAGATACTTGAGAAAAACGCGTTCCTCGGACCTCTGCATATGCCCGCGAATATCGCGTGCGTCAAGTCCTGCATGCAGGTGCTGCCCGGCGTGCCCAACGTCGCGGTATTCGACACCGCGTTCCACACGACGATGCCGGATTACGCTTACATGTACGCTATCCCGTACGAGGATTATGAAAAATACAAGATCAGAAGATACGGCTTTCACGGCACGTCGCACAAGTTTGTGTCTCAGACCGCTAAAAAGTGGCTCGACGACAACGGCTTCGCAAGCGACAAGATCGTGACCTGCCATCTCGGCAACGGTTCTTCTATCACCGCGGTCAAGGACGGCAAGTGCATAGACACTTCTATGGGCATGACTCCGCTCGAAGGTGTCCCCATGGGTACGAGAAGCGGCGATATCGACGCTTCGGTCGTGGAATTCCTCTGCAACTTCAAGAAAATGACGGTGGGTCAGGTCATCACCTATCTCAACAAACAGAGCGGCTTCCTCGGCGTAAGCGGCGTCAGCAGCGACTCGAGAAACGTTCTCGAAGAAGCGCACAAGGGCAACGATCGTGCGCGTCTCACCGCAGATATGTTTGCGTATAAGGTCAAGAAGTATATCGGCTCGTACGCGGCGGCTCTCGGCGGACTGGACAGCATAGTGTTTACGGGCGGGATCGGCGAAAACAGCGACGAGATGAGAGCGGCAATACTCAAGGGGCTGGAATTCCTCGGCGTAGAAATAGACGCGGAAGAAAACAAAAAGAGCGAAAAGCCTCCCGTCAGAGAGATCAGCACCAAGGCATCCAAGGTAAGAGTGCTGATCGTGCCGACCAACGAAGAACTTATGATCGCGAGAGATACAAGGCGTATAGTCTCGGGCAAATAATTTTCCCGATATCCGAGAAATCTTGCAAAAAAAGTTTGACAAAACGAAAAGCAAAATATATAATAGTGAAGCAATCACGTTAAAGAAACAAATGGAGGTGTGCGAAAATGGCAGTACCTAAGGGAAAAACCTCAAAGGCAAGAAAGCATTCCAGATCCGCTAATTGGAAGATTGAAGCTCCGACTATGGTCGAGTGCTCCCATTGCCACGAGCTGAAGCAAAGTCACAGGGCTTGCGACAACTGCGGCTATTACGACGGTAAAGAGATCGTCGCTCAGAAGCAGAAAAGCGCGAAGTAAGACGTTTTATACGGCATTTTACGGGACGGATATTTATCCGTTCCTTTTTTTTATGCCGGAGAAAGCCCGCGATTGTCCGTCTGCTTGCACAAGCGGAGCGCAAAGCCGAGTACAGGTGCGATCCGCGCGGCTTTTTGTCCGAGTCGAAAACGTATGCGCTAAAAACGCACGTTCGGCAGAGGAAACCGTTATTTGTGTTGCCAAAAGACGATAATATATTATATAATATATACAGTCCGTATTGTAGCGCACGCGCGCGGCTGCGGACAAACTCTTGCTGAGAGGTAATTATGAAGGTTTTGGTTGATTGTCACGGCGCGGATGCGGGCGTATCCGTTGCGGTCGAGGGCGCGCTCCTCGCGCTCGGACAGAGAAAATCTCTCAAAGTCGTGCTTTGCGGAAAGACAGACGAAATAGAAAAAGTTCTCGCGGGAAAGACCTACGATAAAGAAAGACTGACAGTCGTTGCGGCGGGCGAGCCTATCACCAACGACGATTCTCCCGCGCTTGCGATCAGGAGAAAGAAAGACAGTTCTATGGTGCTCGGACTGCGTGCGCTCGCGGCGGGTGAAGCCGACGCCATGGTCAGTGCGGGCAACACGGGCTCGCTTCTCGTCGGCACGCAGGTGATAGTAAAGCTCACCGAGGGCGTTACGCGCGCCACTCTCGCTTCGGTAGTGCCGACCGTAAAGGGCACGCATACGATCATCGCCGACAGCGGCGCAAACGTCGACTGCCGCCCCGATATGCTCAAAGAATTTGCCGTCATGGGCGACGTATATATGAGAAATATCTTCGGTATAGACAGACCCGCGGTGGGACTGCTCAGCAACGGCGCGGAGGAGGAAAAAGGCACAGCCGCGATAAAAGAAGCGCATACGCTCCTCAAGGAAAGCGGGCTGAATTTTGTAGGCAACGTAGAGGCGAGAGACGTACTCACGGGTGCGGTCGACGTGCTGGTCGCGGACGGCTTTGCAGGCAACGTCGCGATCAAAGCGTGCGAGGGCATGGGCAAGTCGATGTTCGCGCTGATAAAAGAGGGTATCATGAACGGCGGGCTCAAGGCGAAAATAGGTTTTCTGCTCCTCAAAGGCGTGTTCAGAGACGTCAAGAGGCGCGTTTCGTCCGACGAGGTGGGAGGAGGAATATTCCTCGGCGCCAATAAGATCGTGATAAAGACGCACGGCGCGTCCAGCGCGGTCAGCTTTGAAAAGAGCATTCTCAACGCGGATACGCTCGCGGAAAAGAACGTGGTCGGACAGATCGCGGAAGGATTGAAAAAGTAAATGCAGAGACTTGACGACTTGCAGAAAACGGTGGGACACGTGTTTGCAGACGAGCAGCTTCTCGTCACCGCGCTGACTCATCCGACGTATGCCAACGAACACAGGACGGAAAGTTATCAGAGACTCGAATATCTCGGCGACGCGATACTCGATTTTCTCGTCGCGGAAGACCTTTTCGCGCGTTTCCCCGGTGCGGACGAGGGAGTGCTGACAAAAAAGAGGATCGCCGCAGTTTCGGCGGCTCCGCTTATGAAAAAGGCGAGAGATCTGGGGCTTGAAAAGTATATAAGAGTCGCGCCTCACGTGAATATGGACAGCGTGCTGGGCGACGTTTTCGAGGCGGTGATCGCGGCGCTTTATCTGGACGGGGGCATGGAATGCGCAAAGAGATTCGCGCTGTCCTCGCTCGAAGAATTTCTCGACGCGAAGGCGGGCGCGAGAGATTACAAGTCAAGACTCAACGAGACGCTTCCGCAGGCTAAGATAGCGTATAGGGAGATAAGCCGCTCGGGTCCCGCTCACGACCCCGTTTTCGTGATAGAACTGGAGATAGACGGCAGACGCGTTGCTACCGCGGAGGCGGGAAGCAAGAAAAAGGCGGAACAGAAATGCGCCTGCATCGCTCTGAAAGAACTGAAAAGCGGCAAATAAATCAAAAAAGAGGCAAATTGCATTAAAATGAACGGTGATTTTTAGACTTGCCGAAATGCTTTAAAGATGATATAATATATAATATTCTGTTTGACGGGAAGTCCCGTCGGGAAGGCTTATGAACTTAAAGAAGATAGAATTTTTCGGTTTTAAATCCTTTGCGGACAAGCTGGGCGCGGAGTTTGACGACGGCGTCACCGCGATAGTCGGACCTAACGGCTGCGGCAAGAGCAACGTCGTAGACGCGATAAAATGGGTGCTGGGAGAACAGGCTCCCAAGGCTTTGCGCGCTTCGAAGATGACCGATATCATTTTCGGAGGAACCGAAAAGAGAAAGTCGTTGTCCTACTGCGAGGTCTCGCTGTATATGGACAATTCCAACAACATTTTCCCCAAATGCCCTTTTGAAGAGGTGATAATCTCGCGCAAACTGTACAGGAGCGGTCAGAGCGAATATCTGCTCAACCGCGAGACGGTGAGGCTTGCGGACATACTCGACCTTATACGCGATACCGGTCTCGGCAAGGACGGTTACAGCATAGTCGGACAGGGCAAGATAGCCGAGATAATGAACACCAAGCCCGAAAACAGGCGCAGTATCTTCGAGGACGCGGCGGGCATACTTACATACAAAAAGCGCAAGCAGGATACAGAGAACAAACTCGCGCGCGCCAACGACAATATAGAAAAACTCAAGCTGATAATGGACGGTTACGAGCGTCAGCTCGGACCGCTCGAAAAGCAGAGCAACGACGCCAAAAAGTATCTGACCCTGCGCGACCGTCTGAGAGAACTCGAAGTCAGCGACTATATGTACAAGGTGGACAACTCCGAGAGTCAGAAGCGCAAGATACGAGACAAGATAGAGGCTCTCGAACTGCAGATAAAGAACAGACAGGACGACGTCAGGAAGGCGGACGAAGAATACACCGACGCGATGTTGAGGATAAGCACGATCGACCAGCAGATAGCCAAACTGCACGACGAGCAGACGAGGCTTGCGGTCGCGGCGGAGAGCGTGCGAGGCAAGGGCAACACTCTGACGGAGAGAATAAGCAACCTCGTAGAACTGCGCAAGCAGACCGAGCAGAGACTTACGGAACTCGAAAGTCAGCTCGAGGACAAGAGCGCAGAGCTTGCCGATTACGTCAACCACCTCGGTATGTTCAACGAGGAGAAAGAGGATCTCGACAAAGAGATCGCGGCGACGGACAAAAAATACCTGACTCTGACCGACGAGATCGTAGGCAGAGAGCGCGACATAGAGGATACCAACCGCGCGCTTCTCGAGGCAATGGAGAGCATTGCGGACATCAGGGCGGACAAGGGCAAACTGAGTGCGGAGAGAGAGTCTGTGCTCCAGCGTATCGGAGAGCTTAACGACGAATGCTCCGCGCTCAAGCTGATGATAGAGCGCGAGGAGGAGAACAAGCGTAAGCAGGAAGAAGCGGTCGCCAAGCTCGAAAAACAGAAGAACAAGCTCGCCAAGAACAAGAACGACGTCGCAGGCGAGGTTGCGGATCTGCGCTCGAGGATAGACGACAAGCGCATTTCGCAGGAAGAACTGGCGGGAGAAATCAGCTCTCTCGACATGAAGTACAAGATTCTTTCCAACGGCGATACCAAGATAGTTGCCAAGGCGCTTCTCAAGATCACCGAAGGCGACCCGCGTTACAGCGACAGAGTCGAGGGAATGATAGCTTCGATGATAAAGGTGCCCAGGGAGTACGAGATCGCGATAGATCTTGCGCTCGGCGCCGCGTCGCAGAACGTCGTGGTGCGCGACGAAGACGACGCCAAGGTGCTGATAAGACTGCTTAAGGACAGAGATCTGGGCAGGGTCACGTTCCTTCCGATGACTAGTTACGGCGGCAAGGGACTGGAGAATTATCAGAAGTCCATACTGCACGAAAAGGGCTGTATCGGCGTAGCCAACGAACTTATTTCTTACGCGCCCAAGTATGAGAAGATAATGCTCGGGCTTCTGGGCAAGACGGTCGTTTTCGACAATATCGACAATGCCGTCGCCGCGGCGCGTCGCAATGCTTACAGCGTAAGGATAGTCACTCTCGACGGAGACGTGCTCAACACGAGCGGTTCTATATCGGGCGGCGCGAACAAGCGCAGCACCCTTCTCACGCAGGAGCGCGAGATAAAGACCACCGAAGAAGCGCTGCGCAGGAAGAAAAAGGAATATTCGGAGCTGCAGCAGGAGATCCTCAAAGACAGAGAGTATCTTGCAGAACTTCAGGCGCAGCTTGAAGAATACGAAGAAGAAGTCAAGAACGCAGAAGTCGCTTTCGCGACAGAATCGGAGCGTCTCGACCGCATCGTAAGCAAGATAGACGGCGCGCTCGCAGATCTCGACAACAAGACCAAGATGCTCGAGATACTGAGCGGCAAACTGGAATTTATCGAGGAAAACCTTCTCAATATCGACAAGAGCGTCACGGATATTTCGGGTACGAGGAACAAAAAAGACGAGACTGACAGGACGAAGGCGGAATTCGAGGAAAAAAAGCGCCTCAGAGACAAGTATTCCAAAGACTTGTCGGATATGCGAGTGCGCCTTGCGGAAGTCACTTTGTCAATAGTCAAGGTCAACGAAAACATTACCCGCGTAAAGAGAGAATGTCAGGAGCTGACAGAGGAGATCAACGACTGCAGGGTCAGGATCAAGGATCTCAACGCGCGTATCAGTTTTGCGGAGACCAACCGCGCGGACGCCGTAGTCAGCGAGGAGGACAAGAAGAAGTATGCCGAAGCTACTGCAAAGATAGAAGAACTCAACGCGCTCAAGGTCACGCTCAACGAAAGGATAACCTACCTCAACGAACTTAAGGACGCGCAGGCGAAAGAGATAATGTCGCTAAGCGAAGCCAAGGTCAGACAGGACGCCGCGCTCGAAAAGATAGACGATATAATGGTCGCGGCGAGAATACATATCGAGGAAGAATACGGGCTGACAGACGATGAGATGGCGCGTTACATGCTGGACGAGTTCGATCCGTCCGTATCGGCGGGAGAAATCGTAAAACTCAAGCGCGAAAAGTCGGCGCTCGGCGCAGTCAACCTCGACGCGATAGAGATGTTCAAGGAAATAGGCGCGGAATACGAGACCAAGAAGGTCGAATACGACGACCTTGTCAAGGCGAAAGAGGACTTTGAAAAGATAATAGCCGACCTCGCGAAGCAGATGGAGGAGCAATTCAATACCGAATTCGCAAAGATAAACGAGAACTTCCAGAAGATATTCGTCGAGCTGTTCGGCGGCGGCAGCGGCAAGCTGGTCATAGAGGATGTCCCGGAGGGCGGAGACAAGCTGGAGGCGGGTATAGAGATATACGTTCAGCCTCCCGGCAAGAAACTTATCAGCATGTCGCTGATGAGCGGCGGTGAGAAAGCTCTGACCGCGATCGCAATATTGTTTTCCATACTCAAGCTGCGCCCGATGCCGTTCGTGGTGCTCGACGAGATAGAGGCGGCGCTCGACGACGCTAACGTCGAGATATTCGCCAAATACCTCAAGAGGTTCTCTGACAACACGCAGTTTATCGTTGTTACGCACAGAAAGCCGACGATGGAACTCGCGGACAGACTGTACGGCGTTACGATGCAGGAGAAAGGCGTCTCCACCATCGTCACCGTCTCGCTTGCGGAAGCTATCAAACACAGCCGCAAAGACGAAGAATAAAACGGAGGAAATATGGGCTTTTTTGAAAAACTCAAAGCGGCGCTCCGCCGCACAAAAGAGGCGTTTGCTAAAAAGATGTACGAACTGTTCTCGGGCAGAGAACTCGACGACGCTTTTTACGAAGAACTCGAGGACGCGCTGATCAGCGCGGACGTGGGCTTTACGGCGACCGAACAGATAATCGACGAGTTCAAGGACGAATGCTTCAAGCGCAAGATAAAGAAACCCGAGGACGCCAAAGAGCTTCTCAAGCAAATCATGACCGACGCGATAAATTACGAGATAGAGCCGTATTCTTATCCGCTCGTGATTCTCGTTGCGGGAGTCAACGGCGTGGGCAAGACCACGGCGATAGGCAAGCTCGCCAAATATTTCAAGAACAAGAAAAAATCGGTCGTACTCGCGGCTGCGGACACGTTCAGAGCCGCGGCGGCGGAACAGCTCGAGGTATGGGCAGACCGCGCGGGAGTCAGGATAATACGTCACGAGGAGGGCAGCGACCCTGCGGCGGTGGTCTATGACGCGCTCGCTTCGGCGAAAGCAAAGAATACAGACGTCGTGCTGATCGATACGGCGGGCAGACTTCAGAACAAGAAAAACCTGATGAACGAACTCGCCAAGATCAACAAGGTCGTGGGCAGAGAATACCCCGACTGTGATTACCGCACTTATATCGTGATCGACGCGACTACGGGGCAGAACGCGCTCCAGCAGGTCGAAGCCTTCGACGAAATAATAGATATGGACGGCATAATCCTCAACAAACTGGACGGCACGGCAAAAGGCGGCGTAGTGTTCGCGATCTCCGCGGAGAGAGAGCTTCCCGTCGTGTACGTAGGCGTGGGCGAGGGAATCGACGACATAGAAGAATTCGACGCAGAGGCGTTCATCGACGCTCTGTTCTGATAAACTTTTTGCAAAATTCGTTTGACAAACGTCTTTTGCGGTGCTAATATGTAAAGGCAAAATACTTTAACAAGTAAAAATACTTTACAGCTAAAATGGATAAGAAAGACA
>CALWKV010000116.1 GCA_944381355.1 uncultured Christensenellaceae bacterium
ATGATTTTTATTGTGTGTTTCAGCGAGGAGAGCGCAGATAATATTATAATATTTTCAAGCGAGCATTGCTGAAAAACGCATAAAAGGCGCGCCTCAGGGCTGGTTCGTATTATTCAGGTCTGGTATAAGATGCTGGAAGCGAATCTGGACGAGAAATACGAGATAATCCACCCCGATATAGACATTCTCAACAAAAACAAATCTCCGATCATCTACAACAAGGAAAAGCTGGAGCTTATCGAGAGCGGATATCAGGCGTATAAAGAAGGTGACGAAAACGGTTGCCGCGCGATAACGTGGGGACTGTTCACCGTAAAGAAGACGGGCAAATACGTAATCGTTACCAATACTCATCTCGATCTGATAAGAGAGGGAAAAGAGGAAAAAGAGCTGGAGATAATGAACAAGCAGGCGGACGAGTTGATTGCGAAGATAGAGGAGCTTTATTATCAGTATTCCTGCGCCGTGATAGCGTGCGGAGATTACAATTGCATGGAAAGCGGTGATATACCCGACTACAGCGGAAAGGCGCAAGGCGTGTATGCCGCCGAAGTCATATATAAAAAACTTGCAGGATATTTTACGGACGCAAAATACTGCGACGGAGCGGTCCTTTCGTGCAGGGACGTGCAGGTCGCTTCTGCGCCGACGTGGGATCATATTTTCGTCAAGGGAGATGCGGTTGCACGCACCTTTTTCGTGCTGGACGGAGAGGAGTTTGAAAACCTGAGCGACCATTACGCGATATTCGCCGACTTTAAGCTGTAAAGAGAACGCTTCGTTTCTGAGTGTAACGGAAACGGCGCATATAGCTGCGTTAAGGACAAAAAAGAGACCGCCTCTCAAAGGGAGAGGCGGTCCATTTGCTGTGTTACCGTTCAGTCGTCCATGTCTTCGTATTCGCCCCACTCGTATTCGCGTCTGTAGGGATCGTCTTCAGTGCCCGAGCCTGCGACAGTAATGAACACTTCTATCATTCTGCCGTCTTTCATTACTTCGGCTTCGATGCAGTCTTTGCCGTTTCTCGTTTTCTTTTCGTATTTGCACTGGAATACCTCGCCGTTTTCGTGGCTCTTCATCTCGATTTCCTGCTGGTTGTTCTCGTTCTCGAATTCAAGTTCGAAGCGTTTGACGAGTTCGCGGTTTTCGTTGTATATCCTGTATTCGTATTGCTGTTCGCTCTCGCCTTCTTCTTCCTCAAAAGACTGCTCGAACACTATATATTCGCCGCCCACGCCGCGCACGGTCATTTCGTAAGAAGTTTCGCTCTCGGTCATGCCGTCCTCGGTTTCGGTCTCGACTTCTTTTTTTCCGACCATATCGTATACGTTAGCACCGGACACGATTATGCCTTCGAGAGAAAACGCCTGTTCGGTTTCGTATTCCCATCTGCTTTCGTCTGTGTGTCCGTCCTTGTCAACTTCGGTTCTGTTGCCGGTCTCTGTCTGGTTAAAATACATGGTATACGTCTGCACTTCGCCCTCGAGATTTTTTGTGGAAGCGATCATCTTGACTTCGTAAACGCCATAGTACTCGTCGTCTTCTGCGGGCGCGCTCTGTTCGATGGATATCGCATTGTCGCCCATATAATTTTCGAGTACCGCGAGCTGCGCTTCAACTTCTTCTATTTCCGCCTGCGTAAGTTGTTGACCTTCGAGAGCGTTGTCTCTGCCGAGTACGGCGGCAAGAGCGGCGTTGCTTTGCATTTCGTCGAGAATGAGTGCGGACGAAGTTGCGCTCATCGCGACTAGTCCGACATTGGTTGTATAGTTGCCCATCGCTCCGACGCCGTTAGCGTTCTTGTCGTTCGACGGGTCGGTATCTATGATGCAAGCGGTGAAAAGCGCGCTCAACGCCAGCATAAGCGCAAGTATAGTTACCATAAAAGTATTCTTCTTTTTCATAACTTTGTCCTCCTTGAGGTGTTTCTTGTCTATAAAACAAACGAGAAGCGGATTTTGCCAAAGTTTTTTAAAAAATTTTCATACGTTTTGCGCAAGCGCGCGTCTAGGGGCGGCGGGGCGGCAAACGTATTGACCGGGTATGCGCGCGTATGTTAAAATCAGATAAGATAAATGCGTCGAAAAGCGGCGCACGCACGAGCGGGGACGCTCGTCGAGATCGGAGTGGAGTTATGAACAGTAAAGAGATCATCGGATATTGCCTCGGGAAAAAGGGCGCTTATCTCGATTTTCCTTTCGGAGAAGGCTATGCGGTCGTCAAAATAAAAACGTCTCCCGATAGAAACGGCTATATTTTTGCCGAAGTGTTTGAGAAGGACGGGGAGGAGCAGTTCACCTTTTCGACTTCTGCCGACGATGCGGTCTTTTTGAGGGAAAGTCTTGACGAAGCCGTGGTGAGAGGCTGGCATTGTCCTCCCGTACAGGCAAGATACAAAAGTACCGCCGTCCTTTCGCGTATAGACGACGACTTGGCGAGGCAGTTTGCAGACGTCTCCTACCTTAAGGCATATTCGAAACTGACGAAAAAAGAAAAAGAAAGTATAGGCTGAAGGTCACAGACTTCTTGACATTCTGTAATTGGTCAGACTTTCGCCGTGCCTTATTACGGTCTGCCTTTCTGCGAGCGTATATCCGAGTTTTTCGAAAAAAGGTTTTGCGGTGATCGACGCTTCGACGGATACGGTCTTTTTCTCTACAGCGGTTTCTGCGACACAGAGCGCAACGGACATATAGACAGGCTATACGTCTCCCCGGACTATGCCGGGAAAGGCATAGGAAAAGCGCTGGTAAAAGACGCAGAAACCGACGACTACTCCGTCTGCGACCGCCACGGTTGTGTGTCGGGACAGAAATTGTGCGTTCCACGCTTCTTTGTCTGCGCACTTTGTCCACGCGGAAATCTGTGAAGGAGAGTAGTCGCGCGCGCAGAGTTTTTCTATCGAAGTTTTAAAGACGCAAAGTATCCCCTCGACATCCGAGGGGGTATACTGTCTGAGTATGATATTATTTCCGAGGCGATTTATTTCAGTCATCTTCAAAAAGTTCTTCGAGAAATTCTTCCCAGTATTCGTAGCCTTCGTCAGGGTCGAGAATAGATTCCATATATCCTTCTACCAGTTCTGCTCGTATCTCTTTGCAATCCTCGTCATCGATTGCGGACAGAGCGTTGAATACGCGTTCTTCAAAAGCAATCGTCTCGGTTTGGTCATAGCCCTTGCTTTGAAGTATTGTCCTTAAGGTCTCGCGGAATTGCTCGTCAAGCTCTATCCACCACGCGTCAATAAATTCTCTCAAAGCTTTTCTGTCCTGTCTGCCGATTTCTGTCAGTCGGTATTCTTCGTCGTCAGCGGCGGCTTCGGCTTCTTTTTCAGAAGATCCGTCCAGCATCAGTTGAAGTTTGAAAATGTCTATATAATATTCGAGTTCTTCTACCAGTTCTTCGCCGAGAGGCTTCAGATATTCTTCCTTCCACCTGTCTATCGCGTCTTCCATTTCGTCGTCGTCGAGTCCTGCCTTTTCGAGTTCTTCTTCCCAGATCTCCTCGAGTTCGTCCAATTCTTTTTCTTTAGTGACGTCGTATTGATTGAGAAGTCTGTGAAGTTCGAGCACGGTCTTTTCGTCAAGTCCCGCGGTGTTGCCGTAAGCGGCGATTATCTCGTCGATCAGCTTCTGTTTTGCATCCTCTCCGTCCGTCGCCACCACGGTGCCTCCGCTCGAAGCCACGAGTTCTCCGACGTTGTTCATGAGCTGGGCGACGTATTCTTTGCCAATCGCCGCATCGTCGTTGTATGCGCTGATATTTACCTGCCCGTGTTTGTTATTGACATATCCCAGTTTTATGGCGGTATTGATTATGTCCGTACATACGTCGTATACCGAGCTGCCGACGTAGTTCTTGCCGAGCAGTACTATGCGTGCGTCGCTGTTGACGCCCGTCACCGATTTAACGTTGCCGTCCTTATCTGCGATTATCTCGAAAGACGGATTGATGTCGATCAGGACGAGGGTGTCGGAAACGGTGCCTGCCGTGATCGGAGGCTGATCGGGATTGGTCGGGAGAGAGAAGATCACCGCGAACGCGATCGCTATCACAAGTACGCAGACGACTGCGGACAAAGCAAACGCAAAGCCTCTGCGAGCGGGCGTTTTAACGCGTTCGCGAGTACTTTCCGGGAACAGTCTTTTTGTGATATCGTTTTTGAGTTTTTCGTCGGGGAGAAGTCTGTCGGCTTCTTTTTTCAGTTGTCTCGAGATCCTGTTCATCTTGCCCCTCCTTTGACGTGTTTTGCCAGTGCTGCCAGCGATTGTTTGAGTCTGTACGATACAGTTGATATCGGCAAGTCAAGCGCCTTTGCCGCCTCGCGTCTTTTGTATCCCGCGACTACGCACATCATCACTATCCGGTAATCTGTCTCGTCCAGCAGAGTTTTTGCTGCCGTAATAAGCCCGAAGCTGTCCTCGTCGGGCATCGAGAATGCTCCTTCGCGGAAGTCTGCCTCGGCTGAAAAGTCGGTTGTCGTCTGACGCTTCGATTTGTTGTATTCGTTCAGCGCGAGGTTTCGCGCGATCGTAGTTATCCATGCCGTAAAATTGTCGCTGTCGTACGATCCTATATTTGTCACGGCTTTCAGATATGTATCCTGTACGACGTCCTCCGCCGAGTGTTTGTTGCCCAATATGCGGAAGGCGACGAAAAATACGATTTTGTAAGTCTTATCGTATATATGTCTGAAAGCGCGGCTATCGCCCGATTTGAGTTTAAGCACGGCTTTTTCTATTGATTTGTCTGACATTCTTCACCTATATAACAATTCAGATACGGATTTTGACAAACAATCCGATATTTTTATGATAAAATATCGCACGGCAATAGTCAAGTGCCGCACGGCAATAGTAAAGTGTAGCACGACAATAGTCAAGAGGGAGCGAACAGAGAAAAATGCGGGCGTAGGAATTTGCAGAAATGCGGACTTGCCCGCGGTGCGTGCGGGACGTCGTTTTCTGGCGGCAGTATGAAAAAACGCGCCCCGTGAGGAGCGCGTTTTAGTCTTGTTTTTGAGGATTATTCCGTTTTTTTCTGTCCTGCGTCCGACTTCTTTTTGCCGATTTCGGATCTGATCAACGCGATGAGATCTATATCCTTTACGGTGAAGTAAGTCGAAAGTATCGGCACTGCGAGAAATATCGCGCCCATGATCGTGCCGAGCACATAGATCAGGTATTGCACCCATCCCGTGCCGAATATATCCTGGAAAGAGTAACAAATATCGCGCACCATGTCGTCGATGAATTGCGGGAAAGTCGTGCCCGCCGCTATGGGAATGCACAGTATGAACGCGAGAAAGAGAGGTATCGTCAGTACTGTGCTGTATACGCATACCGCGATAGAGAACACGTTTTTTACTTTGCCTTTAAAAGTGCCTGCCGCCGCTGACATAAGCATTATTCCCGCCGCCATCGTGACCACGACGATCACGTATCTTGCTATCAGATTGGAAATGTTGCTGATATAAGTCAGTCCGACGTCTATCCCTATAGTCTGACAAAGAGTCAGCAACCCCCAGACGTTAAGTCCCGCCGCGACGATTATCATAACCGCCTGCATGATCTTCTTCTTGTTTTCCGTCGTCATAAAATTCTCCCTTGCGCTTTGCGCACCTATGTTTTATTATACATAACGAAAAGGCGCTTAGCAATACGCAGACGAAGATATTTTTGTCGGGACGAAAATTGTTCTGTCGGCGCGCCGACGCGTTTTCGGAAAAACGTCTGAGACAGCCGTGCCGAAAACATTGGATTTTAACGCGCTTTATTAAAAAGCATCGCATAAAAAAAACCGCTCCGCGATCGGCGCGGAGCGGAAATTTCTCGATCGTCAGATCTTTTTGTTTTCTTTGTAAGAAGTGTGAAGTATCTCGTGTGCTTTGTGGCTGTTGGGGAATCCTAAATAGTCGTTGTAAATAACGTCCATTACGGGAGAATCCGCAGAACGGCGCAGACCGTTGTGCACGTCGCTTGTATACAGCGCCTTTGCGCGCGCGTCTTTGAGTTCCACACTGTTGCGCACGCTGTCTGAAAGGGTGGGCTGACCGCCTCCGTTCACGCAACCGCCGGGACAAGCCATTATCTCGATGAAGTCGTACTTTTTTGCGCCCGACTTTATAGATTCCAGCAGAGTGCGAGCGTTCTCGAGACCAGACGTTACCGCTACGCGCAGCGTATGTCCTGCGACGAGATAGGTTGCTTCCTTTATCGGCTGAGTTCCGCGTACCGCAAAAAAGTCCAGCACTTCGAAATTGCCGTCCAGCATATGCGCCGCCGTTCTGAGAGCCGCTTCCATAACGCCGCCCGTCGCGCCGAAGATCGCTCCTGCGCCGGAAGCCGTGGCGAACGGGTTGTCAAACTCCTCGTCGGGCAGTTCGTTGAACTTGATGCCAGCTGTTTTTATCATGCGCGCAAGCTCTCTCGTGGTGATAGCCGCGTCGACGTCGCCCTTCATCTGTTCACGCTTGCACTCGTATTTCTTTGCAGTGCAGGGTATAACGCTTACGACGTAAAGAGACTTTGGATCTATGCCGTGCTTTTCGCACCAGTAACTCTTTAGCAGAGCGCCGAACATCTGTTGCGGCGATTTGCAGGTCGAGATATTGGGGATAAATTCGGGATATGTCTGTTCTACGAACTTTATCCATGCGGGACAGCAGGACGTGAACATCGGCATCGGTTTGTTGGTTTTTATGCGGTTGATAAGCTCGCTCGCTTCTTCCATGATCGTGAGGTCTGCGGTTACGTCCATATTGAATACCGCATAAGGATTGAGACGTCTGATAGCCGCGACCATCTTGCCTTCCACGTTGGTGCCGATAGGCATATCGAACGCTTCGCCGAGGGTTGCGCGTATGGAAGGAGCGGTGAAGAACACGACTTTCTTGGCGCTGTCGCCGAGAGCGCTCCATACTTCGTCTACAGTAGAATTTTCGCTGAGCGCGCCTACGGGACATGCGACGATACACTGACCGCAGCCTACGCACGGAGAATCCGCGAGCGGACGGTCGAACGCGCTGCCGATATGAACGTTGAAACCTCTGCCGATAGGTCCTATCGCGTTGACGTGCTGTTTACGGCATGCCGCGACGCAGCGCATACAGTTTATACACTTGTCGTTGTCTCTCACGACGTAAGGAGTGGAGAGATCTATCGGGAGAACGAAATCCTCGCCTTTAAATCTGTCTTCGTCCACGCTGTAACCGAGCGAGAGCTTCTGCAATTCGCAGTTGTGGTTGCGTTCGCACGACAGGCATTTTTTCTTGTGTTTGCTGAGGAACAGTTCGAGAGTCATTTTTCTCGAACGGCGGCATTTTTCGGTATTCGTCCTGACTTCCATGCCTTCAGCGACGGGGTATACGCATGCGGCGACAAGACCGCGCGCGCCGGTAGCTTCTACCACGCACATACGGCAAGAACCTGCGCAGCTTACGTCCTTGAGAAAGCAAAGCGTCGGGATTTCTATATGCGCTTTTCTCGCCGCCTGAAGAATAGTCGTTCCTTCGGGGACGGTAACGGATATTCCGTTTATCTTAAGATTAATCATTTTTTCCATTGTCTCCACCTCACTTTCTCTCTATTGCGCCGAATTTGCAGTTGGCGATACACAGTCCGCACTTTACGCACTTTGACGTGTCGATGACGTGCGGTTTCTTGACTTCGCCGCTGATTGCCTTGACGGGGCAGTTCCTTGCGCAAAGCGTACAGCCTTTGCATTTGTCGGGGATGATGTGGTATGTAAACAACGCTTTACAAACACCTGCAGGACAAATTTTGTCGACGATATGCGCTTCGTATTCCTTTTTGAAGTAGCGGAGCGTTGACAGTACGGGGTTGGGAGCCGACTGACCGAGAGCGCACAGAGAGGATTGCTTCATGTGGTTGGCGAGTTCGTCTATTTTGACGAGATCTTCGGGTTCTCCCTTGCCTTCGGTGATCTTGGTGAGAAGCTGGAGCAGACGCTTGGTGCCTATACGGCAGGGGGTGCATTTTCCGCACGATTCGTCTGCCGTGAACTCGAGATAGAACTTCGAGATGTCTACCATACAGGTATCCTCGTCGAGGATTATCATGCCGCCGCTGCCCATCATCGAGCCTATCGCGAGCAGGCTGTCGTAGTCGATCGGGGTATCTATGCACTCCGCGGGGATACAGCCGCCCGACGGACCGCCCGTCTGCGCAGCTTTGAATTTCTTTCCGTTAGGAATACCGCCGCCAATTTCTTCCACTATTTCGCGCAGGGTAGTGCCCATCGGGACTTCGACGAGACCCACGTTGGTTATCTTGCCGCCGAGAGCGAAAACCTTGGTGCCGGATGAGGTCGGGGTGCCTATAGAGGAGAACCATGCCGCGCCGTTCATGATTATCGGGTTTACGTTCGCCCACGTTTCTACGTTGTTGAGAATGGTCGGTTTGCCGAACAAGCCTTTGACGGCAGGGAACGGAGGACGGGGACGGGGTTCGCCGCGATGTCCTTCTATACTTGTCATCAGCGCGGTTTCTTCTCCGCACACGAACGCGCCTGCGCCGAGGCGTATCTCGATGTCGAAATCAAAACCCGAGCCGAGAATGTTTTTGCCCAGCAAGCCGTATTCGCGCGCCTGTTGTATCGCTATCTTAAGACGCTGTACGGCAACGGGATATTCTGCACGGACGTAAATGAAACCGTGATTGGAGCCGATTGCATAACCCGCAATCGCCATTGCTTCGAGTACGCAGTGCGGATCGCCTTCGAGAACAGAGCGGTCCATGAACGCTCCAGGGTCGCCTTCGTCGGCATTGCAGCAGACGTACTTTATGTTGCCCTGAGACGCTTTGGCGAAAGCCCACTTTCTTCCTGTCGGGAAACCTGCGCCGCCTCGACCGCGCAGGCCGCTTGCGAGCATTTCGTTTATTACGTCGTCGGGGGTCATTTCCTTGAGTACTTTTTCGAGCGCGGCATAGTCGCCCGCACCGATAGCTTCTTCGATGTCCTCGGGAGCTATGACGCCGCAGTTCCTCAGAGCGATTCTCATCTGCTTCTTGTAGAACGGCGTTTCCGCGAACGGGATAATGCTTCCGTCAGCCGAGACCGTGCCCTGATAGAGAAGTTCTTTTACTATTTCGCCGCCTTTTACGAGGTGCTTTTCTGCAACCGTCCTGACGTGTTCGGGCGTCATCTGCGCGTAGAACGCGCCTTCGGGATATACGATCATGATAGGTCCGAGAGCGCACAGACCGAAACAGCCTGTCTTTACGACGAGGATATCGTCGATATTGAGTTCTTTGAGCGACTGTTCCAGCTGTGCTATTACCTGCATCGAGTGTGACGACGTACAGCCCGTACCTCCGCAGACGAGCACCTGTTTGCGGTAACCTGTCTTTGCCGCCAGCTTTTCGCCTTCTTCTCTGATAACGCGGCGAACGCGTATCAGATCCTTTTTCTTTTCGCGTATAGCGTCGAGTTCAGCGTTCGTCATTTGTTATCCCCCCTGTATTTATTCAGTATGTCTTTTACCATTTCGGGTTTGAGTCTGCCGTAAACTTCCTCGTCTATCATCATAACGGGAGCAAGACCGCAAGCACCCACGCAGCGGCAACTGTCGATAGAGAACAAGCCGTCCTCAGTGCATTCTCCGCATTTTATGCCCAGTTGTTTTTCCACTTCAGCCAAAATTTTATCGGAGCCTTTGACGTAACATGCGGTGCCTAGACATACGCTTATGCGATGCTTTCCTTTGGGATTTAGCGAAAATTGCGAGTAGAACGTAGCGACGCCGTAGACTTCGGAAAGAGAAATCTCCAGTCCTTCGGCGATAATTGTCTGTACCTCGATGGGCAGATAACCGTAAATGCCTTGAGCTTCTTGCAAAACGTGCATCAGACAACCCGGAGTAGAGCGGGATTCTTCGATGACAGCCATAAGCCTGGCTTTCTGTTCTGCCGTGCCGTGAAAAGCAGAATTTTTATTCATATAACCTCCTTACCCCCGAGAACCGCAGAACGCGGCAAAAAATATTCGGGTAACATATTTATTGTAACATATGTTAAAAAAATATCAAACCTATTTTATAATTTTTGAATAACAATTAAAAAAATAATATTTGTTCTTAAAAATTAATAAGATTTTTGAGAGAATGTTGAATTATTTAAAATATGTTTACATTTTTTACCATCTACGATATAATAAAATTGTACAGATTTTGCTGATATTGTGTTTTTAGGCAAGATAAGTTTTAGATATCTTTTTCAATTAATAAATGGAGAATAATTATGAAAATTGAATTAGAAGATCTGTTAATACAAAAATTAAAAACAGGAATCAATTTATTTACTGGTGCAGGTTTTTCGGTATTACCGTCATTAACAGGGGAAAAATTACCAACAGGAATCGAATTGTGTAAAGAGATACAAAAAAAATTTCAATTGGAAGATATTCCTATTGCAAATGGTTTGTCATATCTTTCTGAGTTTTGTCCTGAATTAGAGTTTCAAGAATTTTTAAGGTCAAGGTTTACAGTAAAGAGCTATAATCCATTATATGATGTTATTAATAAGATTAATATATTAAGTTATGTTACAACGAATATTGATAATATCATTCGTCTTGTAATGGATAAAAGCAATAGATACTATCTAACGAATATTCGTGAATACGGTGCCCCTATGGGTGGATGCGAACTACCTTATATTCCACTTCATGGAGATGTAACGAATAATGAATCAAAACTTTATTTTGGAGATTTTGATTTGGCGGTTGTTGATAAAAACAATGCTGATTTATTTGATTGCATGTTTGTTAGATTAGCTAAACGCCCAATTTTGTTTTTAGGATATAGTTTTAAAGATAAAGGGGTGGTAGGCGTCATAAAAAAATTATTAGATTTAGGAACAAGCGATATATGGGTTCAGTTTTTGCCTGAAGAAAAAGATGCCATTCGACTTTATAGAAATAAGGGATGCCATATAATTGAATCAGATACAGAATCATTGTTAAAATGGGTACAAGATAATATCCATTATGAAGTGTCTGTCGCAAACAATAATTTGGTTTCTGATTTGAGGTTGGAAAAGTATAAAATTCCGTCAATGACTAAAGTAGTTAATATACCGCAAGCCGAGTATTTTCAACAAGGAAATACAGGGTGGCATCCCATACTCGCAGGTGTAACTTACGAGCGCAAGATAGTTGCTGAAATTGAAAATTCCGCAATTAATAACAAAAATATTGTTTTGACGGGATGTCGCTTTTCAGGAAAAACTACCATTTTGATGCAGTTAGCAAGAAAAATAAATGCTAAAAATAAGTTTTATGTAGATGGAATTAGTAAAGGCGAAGCGGAATTTATTACAAATATTATAGGTGGCGAATCTGCTTGGATATTTTTTAATAACTTTACTGATGATATTTATGCGTATAATATATTCGCTAAAAATAGCAATATCACAATAATAGGCGCGGCAGAAGAGTATTATTTCGAGACGGTACGACATTTAATGGATCCAGAAATATCATATAAAATCTTTGATTGTAGCGAAATAACAAAAGAAGAAGCTCAACGCATTTTTAATAAATTGCCCGTAGGATTACGAAAAAGTGTATTTCAGTATAAGGAAAACAATGACGAAAAGTTTTCGATGTTAGAGATGATAGCTCAAAATATTGTAGGAGTTTATACGAAGAAACATATTTCTAATTTATTAGACAAAATAGCTTGTGAAAGTGATGAATTGTTTACAATAATAGCTTTGGTTTCGTATTTATCAGAATTTGGCTCAGCACTTTCTTATTCAAATATTGCAAGAATTTTAAATATTAAGGTATATCCAGAGGCATTTCGTTTGATAAAAAAAACAAGATCCTATTTGCGTCCTTATGATTTTATGCTCGAAGAAGACGATAATAATCAGGATTATTTTGTGCTACGTTCTAAATTGTTTGCACTAAATATACAAAAGATTCTTGTTAATGATTATAAAGAAAAATTTGCGAATATAGTAAAAACATTTACGATGAAAGAATCGATGTATAATATAGCAAGATATAATGTTTTTAGGCGCAAAGCATATGACGCTATATTTTTTGCCAAAATATTTACAAAAGATGAGGCTGTTAATTTGTATGAGATGTTATATAAGACTAGTGAAAGTCCATATATTTTACAACAAACGGCATTGTGCTTAGCATATTTTGAAGACTACGCTGAAGCGTTCGTACAAATAGATAAAGCTATAAGTGTAAAGCCAAACAATTTTAGCTTCAAAAATTCTCAAGCTATTATTATGTTTGAAGCAAATAAGCGGATTCAGTCAATTGACGCAATTGATCATATGAGAATGGCTATGGAAACATTGAAACAATGTTATAACAATGATAAGAGGAAAGTATATCATGCTCAAAAGTTTGCGGAATTTGCGATTTACTTGTACTATAATTTTTTAATTGAAGACTATTTACAAGAGGCATTGGCATGGCTTGCCGAAATAACAAAAGAAAGCGAAAGTACGACGTCAGAAATCAATAAACTAAAAGAAAAAATAACACACATTATGTCGAAATTATAACAATGAAAGAAAAGGTGAGTAAAATGTTAGGATGCATATTGTAAAACGATTATTTAATTTGTTATTTGTTTTGCTTGCACGGACTTGATCACTGGTTTAATGTTGTTTACAATGCCATAAAAAAGACAGCCCTTCAGAGCAGTCTTTTTTATGGAGCTGCTAACCGGATATGTAAGGAGCGCGATCGGCGTGACGGAATAGCACAGCGAGCTTTGCGAACGGAGCGTCACGATTTCAATGACGGTAAGAAAATAAAAAATAGGCACTGTCTTTTTTTGACAGTGCCGTAAATGG
>CALWKV010000117.1 GCA_944381355.1 uncultured Christensenellaceae bacterium
CGAAAAACTCCGCGGTGGTCGGATAGAGGTAGCTGTCCCCGATCTCCTTAAGAAGCACCGTCACGAGCTTGTCTCCCAGATTCTTCTTGTCGTTGGCTATGCCCTTCACCACTTCGGATACGGGTGCGGGATCGCTGTCGGGCAGACCGTACATGGCGCATACGCGTGAAATTTCGTCAGCCGTGCCCTTTGCCGTGAGTTCTCTCTTTTCGGCGAGCGAAGCGATCACGTACATACCGATCGCGACCGCGTTGCCGTGAGATAGTTTTTCAAAACCGTAATATTTCTCCAGCGCGTGCCCGTAAGTATGCCCGAAGTTGAGGAGCATTCTCTCTCCCTTGTCCTTTTCGTCCTTTTCAACTACCTCGCGCTTTATGTCACAACAGCGGTAGATCACGTCGTCGAGCACGGGCAGAAGTCCTTGTTTGCCGCCGCACTCCGCAAGAGTCGCGAACAACTTTTTGTCCTTGATACAGCCGTATTTTATCACTTCCGCCATACCGTCGGTAAAGAAAGCGTCGCTTAGAGTGCCGAGTACGTCCACGTCTATCAACACTGTCTCGGGCTGCCAGAACGCGCCGACGAGGTTCTTTCCCTCGGGAAGATCTACCGCGACTTTGCCTCCTATACTGCTGTCCACCTGCGCAAGAAGCGAAGTGGGTATCTGAATAAAGCCGACGCCGCGCAGATAGGTTGCCGCGACGAAGCCGCAAAGATCTCCTATCACGCCGCCGCCGAGAGCGACGAGAGCGTCCTTTCTCGTGATCTTTTCCTGCAAAAGTCTCGCATAGACCGCGGGCAGAACGTCGAACGACTTGGTCTTTTCGCCGTGCGGAAGAACGCACAGGCTGACCGAGTAGCCCGCTTTTTCAAGCGAAGATACGACCCTGTCCGCATAGATCGCCGCCACGTTGTCGTCCGTCAATACGAACAGCTTTTTGCCGTCCCTTTTTACGTAATCGCCGACGTGCGATATGAGACCGCGTTCAAATATTATGTCGTAGCTGTTTTTGCCGAGGTCTACGTGGAGTCTGCGCATATCAGACCTCTCTGCCGACCACGCCCGCGATCTGCCTGATCTGTCCGACGAGGTCGTCGAATACGGCGGGTTTGATAGACTGGTTTCCGTCACAGAGCGCGTGTGCGGGATCGTTGTGAACTTCTACGATAAGACCGTCCGCGCCGACCGCTATCGCCGCTCTCGCGAGAGGCTCGACCATCCACCATTTGCCCGTTGCATGCGACGGATCTACCACTATCGGCAGGTGCGAAAGCTGCTTGACGGCGACTATCGCGCTGAGATCGAGGGTATTTCTCGTGTAGGTCTCAAAAGTCCTGATGCCTCTTTCGCAGAGGATTATCTGCTGATTGCCGCCCGCCATTATGTATTCTGCGGACATCAGCCACTCCTCTATCGTCGCGCTGAGACCGCGTTTGAGCAGAATCGGCTTTCTCGTCTGACCGAGCAGACGGAGAAGATCGAAGTTCTGCATATTTCTCGCGCCGACCTGTATGACGTCTACGTCGCGCACGAACGTGTCGATATCGAAAGGCGACATTATCTCTGTAACAATGGGGAGTCCCGTCTCCGCCTTAGCCTCTTTGAGAAGTTCCAGCCCCTTATATTTCAATCCTTGGAACGCATAAGGGGAAGTACGCGGCTTGAACGCGCCTCCGCGCAGGAAGTTGGCACCCGACTGCTTGACCGCCTTGGCGACTTCCACTATCTGCGCTTCGCTTTCGACCGAGCAGGGTCCCGCCATGAGCGCGAGCTTCTTTCCGCCCACTTTTGTGCCGTTCACGTCGACTATCGTCGGCTGAGGGTGGAACATCTTGTTGGCTTTTTTAAACGGTTCCGCAACGTGCATGACCTTTTCCACGTTGCGGTTTGCCTCTATCTGCGTCGGGTCGATCTTGCTCGTGTCTCCGACGAGACCGAGAATTATCAGATCCTGACCGAAAACGGGGTTGACCTGCACTCCGTAACCGGTAATTTTGTCAATAAGTTCGTTTACCTCGTTTTTGGGGGTATTCGGCTTGAGAATAACTATCATAAGTGCTACCTCTTGAAAATATTATCTTAAATATTTTACAACACCGCGCGCAAATAATCAAGAATACGGATATATTTCTTGTCGTTTTTTGGCAGTCGGAAATCTTCAGACTCACGCCGCAAAACTATAATCCGCATACGTTGATTTCAAAGAACGTGAAAAAATACGCCAAGGCGCGGGAACGAGCGCGACTGCGCATGAGCGTTTTAAGTCTGAACGCGTAAAAAGCCCACCGTCAACCCCCGCTTCCCTTGTAAAACAATTGCCGCAAAGGACGGGAACGAGCGCGACTGTGCAAGAGCGTTTCGAGTCTGAGCAAGAAAAATAGCGACAATTGTCAAGCCCTGCTCCCCAAGTAAAACGATTGCCGCAAAGGACGGGAACGAGCGTGACTGCGAGCGAGCGTTTTAAGTCTGAACGCGAAAAAAACGCGGGGCAATACTCTTGCGGTATTACCCCTTGATTTTGACAAAGTTCAGGCTTGAAAAAGCCGTTCACAGACCGTGAATTTCCGTCCTTTGCGGCAAGAAGAAAAGTTCAGGCTTGAAAAAGCCGTTCACAGTCCGTGAGTTTCAGTTCTTTGCGGCAGACACATCCTTAAGCATTTTGTTGAGCGCGCTGACGAGTGCGCTGACCGAAGCCGCGATGATGTCGTTGTGAATACCGACGCCCCACACCTTTTTGTCGCCGTACTGTACGCAGACGTACGCCACTGCCTGCGACTTTGAAGTCGTCGTCAGAGCGTGCTCGTGATATTCTGCGATCGAATATTCGACGGGGATTATGCTTCTGAGCGCGTTGTTGACCGCGTCCAGTCTGCCGTTGCCTATACCTGACAATTCCTGAATTTTGCCGTCGTATTCGACGGTGACGACGGTATGAATGTCGCCCTTTTGCTGATAGTGGTGCTCGTAGAGCTTGAGCGGATCGACGATATTCACATAGTTCTTGTCGAAGATATCGAATATTTCGTCGGGTTTGAGTTCTTTATGCGCGTGATCGCTGACCGACTTGACGAGATAGCCGAACGACTCTCTCATATTCTGCGGCAGAACGAACCCGTAGGTATTCTCGAGCAGATATGCGACGCCGCCCTTGCCAGACTGGCTGTTGATGCGGATGACGTCAGACTCGTATACTCTGCCGACGTCATGCGGGTCTATCGGGAGATAGGGCACGTTCCAGACGTCGAGCGCGTTGGCTTTGCGGTAATTCATACCTTTGGCGATAGCGTCTTGATGCGAGCCGCTGAACGCCGCAAAGACGAGTCTGCCACCGTAAGGCTGACGGTCGCTGACGTGAAGTCCCGTAGCCTTTTCGTACGCCTCGCATACCGAGGGCATATCCGAAAAATCGAGACCGGGGTCTACGCCCTGCATATACATATTCATCGCGACGGTGACTATGTCGGCATTGCCTGTACGCTCGCCGTTGCCGAAAAGCGTACCCTCGATCCTGTCTGCTCCCGCGAGCAAACCGAGCTCGCAGTCCGCGACGGCGCAACCTCTGTCGTTGTGCGGATGCAACGAGATCAGCACGTTTTCTCTGTCGTGCAGATTTTTGGACATAAACTCTACCTGTTGCGCATAGACGTGAGGAGAACTCATCTCCACCGTTGCGGGCAGATTGATTATGACCTTTCTGTCGGGGGTCGGCTTCCATATATCTATCACCGCGTTGCATATCTCGAGCGCGAATTCAGGCTCCGTGCCCGTAAAGCTCTCGGGCGAATACTCGAACGAGAAATTGCCCTCCGTCTTTGCCGCGTATTCGAGAAGCATTTTTGCGCCCGAAGTCGCGATCTCGATGATTTTGTCCTTGGGCTTTTTAAAGACCTGCTTTCTCTGCGCGACCGAAGTCGAATTGTAGAGGTGGACGATCGCGTTTTTCGCGCCCTTAAGCGCCTCGAACGTCTTGGCGATGATATGCTCTCTCGACTGCGTGAGCACCTGCAGTCTCACGTCGTCGGGGACGAGATTTTTCTCTATAAGCGTGCGCAGAAATTCGTATTCGGTCTCGCTCGCCGCCGGGAATCCGACTTCTATATCCTTGAAACCTATTTTGCAAAGGAAAGTGAAAAATTCCAGCTTCTGCTCGAGCGTCATCGGCACGACGAGCGCCTGATTGCCGTCGCGCAAGTCAACGCTGCACCATATCGGCGCTTTGTCAATGCTGTCTTTTTTCACCCAGTCGTTGCATTCAACGGGCGGCATGAAATACCCCTTGCGGTACTTGTCAAAATTTTTCATATACCCTCCGTAAAAAATAACAGCCTTAGTCTTTAAGAGACGAAGGCTGCTTTCGTGGTACCACTCTTATTCGACTTCTCCCCGCCTTACGGCTACGACGCTCCTCGCGTCTCAAGGGGAAAAATCCTCTTTTCGCTATAACGGGCTACTCCCGGCAGAGCTGACTGTTCACTCTGCGGACTCCGAGGCGAGTTCGTCTTGTCGTGGCGTCCGCTTTTCACCTGCCGCGGCTCTCTGTGCACCCGTACCCGACTAGTATTCCTCTTCCCAGTCCGAAAATATTTATTGTTAATATCATATTTGATTTTTGCGCTTATGTCAAGCGTTTTTTTCAATGCCTGCGCGGCATTACTACCTTTTGCCTGCGCGATTTTCTCGTCGCAGAGCGCTGCGCCGCATTTCAGCCTGTACAACAGCTTGACGTCGTCACGATATTATATTCACGACTTCACGCAAAAGTCACCTGATAAAAAAGTCTGAAAATCTTCGGGAACTCCCGACAATTTCCAGACCTTGAATTTGCATCGCACCCAAGGGAGCTTATCCCCCGACAAACGACCGCATTATGCAAATATTCTACTCAAAAAGCAACTTTTGTCGCAGACTTTTGAGAAATTCTTTAATTTTGCGCTCCGCTCGTCACAGCGTCATAAGCGCGTCCAGCAGACTGTCCATGGCAACGTCCGCAACGTCCGCGGTCGTGTTGAGGTGGCGGTAAAGCTCTCTGTACTTGAATATTTCGTGAATATCCGAAGTGTCGAACAGCTTTGCGAGAGCCTTGTAATACGCCGCGCCGATCTTGTTTTCGAGACTCTTGACCTTGATCGCCTCGTCACGGGCAATGCTCTTGTGTTTCTCCATATTCGTGACGGCTTTTGTGATATGCTGAGTGATGTCGAGAAGTATCGCGACCATCTTGACCATATCCTCGTTGGGTTTTACGCCGAAAAGCCTCGTCTCGTCGACCGTGGTCTTGGCGTAGTCGAGTATCTCGTCGAGCTGACGCGAAAGGTCGAAAATGTCGTTGCGTTCCATAGGCGTGATAAACGTCTTGTTGAGTTCGTCGATAAGGACGCGTCTGACCATATCGCCCTCGTCCTCGATCGCGATGACGCTGTCGCCGAACTTTTCGTCAGACGTAGTGCAATAATCGTAAAGCGCCTGCATACCGCGCACCATCGCGTCGCATTGTTTAGCGAGCAACTCGAAAAAATCGGTCTTTTTCTTGAAAAGTGCCATAATTTCCTCCCCTGTTTACCGTACGAATATCAATTTGAGTATCAGACTGACGAGCGCGCCCACGCAAGCCGCGACGGGGAACGTGAGTATCCAGCTTGAAAAAATCTTTTTCGCCCTGCCCCATCTGACCGCGCTGACCCTCTCCGCTATACCGACGCCGATTATACTTGACGAGACGACCTGCCCCGTGCTTATCGGTATACCCGTAAAAGAACACGTCAGTGCGACTGCCGCGGTGGAGACCTGCGCCGTGAAAGACTGAAGCGTCCCCACCCTGTATATCTTTTTGCCGACTGCATAGATCAGCCTGTAGCCGCCGAAAACTATACCCATCATTATCGCGACGGAAATAAGCGCGACTATCGTGAACGAAAACTCGTAAGTCTCTATATCCACACCCTGACATACCGCAAGCGTCAGAAGATATATACCCATAGTTTTCTGCACGTTGTTGATCGAAATCGACGTACTCATTATCACGACGTTGAGCACCTGCGCGGCTCTGAAATATTTTCTGACGCTTCTGTCGAGATGTGCGCAGACGAGCCTGAACAGCTTGTCGAGCAGAAAGCCCGCTGTCATACATATAAGCGGCGTAAGAAAGACCATGAGTATTACCCTTATGCCGACCATAGACCAGTTGACGCAGTCAAAGCCGAAGCAGGCGATCGCCGCGCCGACGAGACCGCCGAGAAGGGTGTGCGAAGTGCTGTTGGGCACCGATACGAGCACGCAGACAACCGACCAGACGAGCGCCGCTATCATCGTTGAAAGCATAAAGACGAACCCCGCCTTGGGATCAACGTTTTCAAGCGTCTCGCTGTAAACGAGACTGCCCACCGTCCTCGCGACGCTGTCGCTTCTCAGAAAATAACAGATGACGATCGGCGCGACGAGCATTACCGCACCCGCTATGATGAGCGCGTATCTTGCCTTTATCGCACGGGTCGCAACGCAGGTCGCGACGGCGTTTGCACCGTCGGAAAACCCCATATAAAACGTATAAAGCATCGCAAAAACCATTACGACGATGATGTACGCGTTCATCTTTTGCTCCGATCGCTTGTTTTATGCATAAATTATACAGCATTGAAAGGATAAATTCAATACTCAATTCCGCACACAAATATATTATATTATATTGCCGCCGCATTTTAAATTCAATGCAAAATCGCATTTATTTTATGGACGATACGGTGAATTTAAAATCGCACCGTATTTTTCGTTATCTTCGCCCGTTTTAAAATATGTTACTATTTTGTAATTGATAATAATAATTACTAATTGAAAATAATCGACAAATAACTTGCAATTCAGCAATTATCCGTCAATATACGACGTTTTACTACCCGCACGGTATTTCTTTCGGATAAGTAATATCCGGCAAGACACATACGGTTGAATACACGGTTTGTGCATATTTTTGCGGATAAAAATATCCCTCGGAAAACATCCGAGGGATAAACGTATCGTCGTATGACTGTTTCAGCCTCTTACTCCCGCGTTCTGAGGAATATCGGGAAGGCTCGCAAAACCGACTTTAAGATTTTCGTCCGTAGGTATGAAATCACTCATACTCTTGTCGTTGAACGCCTTATATGCGCTCATGTCGAAGTAACCCGTGCCCGTCAGACCGAACAATATCTTCTTTTTCTCTCCCGTCTCCTTGCACTTGAGAGCCTCGTCGACCGCGACTCTGATAGCGTGAGAAGATTCGGGCGCAGGCAGGATGCCTTCACATCTCGCGAACATTTCTGCAACCTCGAACACCTTGGTCTGCTCGACGCTTCTTGCGGTCATGTAACCGTCGTGATACAGCTTGGAAAGTATCGGGCTCATGCCGTGATACCTGAGACCGCCCGCATGGTTGGGAGACGGCAGAAAGCCGCTGCCCAGCGTGTACATTCTCGCAAGCGGAGTCGTCTTGCCCGTATCGCAGAAGTCGTACGCATATACGCCTCTTGTCAGCGAAGGACAGCTTGCAGGCTCGACGGCGATAAATTCGATATTGTTTTTGCCTTCGAGTTTTTCAGCCATAAACGGAGCGATGAGTCCCGCAAGGTTGGAGCCGCCGCCCGCGCAACCGATGATGATGTCAGGCTGCACGCCGTATTTATCCAACGCCGCCTTGGCTTCGAGACCGATAACGCTCTGATGAAGCGCAACGTGGTCAAGCACGCTGCCCAGCACGTATCTGCAATTGGGGGTGGAAGTCGCGACTTCGATCGCCTCGGATATCGCGCAGCCCAGCGAACCGCCGGTATTGGGATGCTCCTTGAGTATCGCTCTGCCTACCTTTGTAGTCTCGGACGGAGACGGAATGACCTGCGCACCGTAAGTTCTCATCACTTCTTTGCGGTAAGGCTTCTGCTCGCTGGACACCTTGACCATGTAGACCTTGAGGTCGAGACCGTAGAACGCGCACGCCATAGAGAGCGCCGTGCCCCATTGTCCCGCACCCGTCTCTGTGGTAAGCGACGTGATGCCTTGCTCCTTTGCGTAGTAAGCCTGCGCGACCGCGCTGTTCAGCTTGTGCGATCCCGACGTGTTGTTGCCCTCGAACTTATAATAGATCTCCGCGGGAGTGCCCAGCGCCTTTTCAAGCTCGTAAGCTCTGACGAGAGGCGCGGGTCTGTACATCTTGTAGAAATCGCGTATTCCTTCGGGAATATCGATGTATTTATCCGTGCAGTTGAGTTCCTGATCAATGACCTCGTCGCAGAATACAGGGCGAAGGTCGTCCTTCGTGCAAGGCTTGAGCGTTGCGGGATTGAGGAACGGGTCGTGCTGTTCTTTCATGAACGGCTTGAGGTTGAGCCATTTACCGGGAATGTCCTCCTCGGGCAGATATATTTTGTAAGGTATTTTTGTTTCCATAATAATTTCTCCTGTTTTTTTACTTTGAATGCGGCTTTACCGTTGTGCCGCGTCGCGGCGGGTGCGGTCTGAAATAAAAAAAATCGTTCAACACAAACAGTCAAACGAAATACTACCGCGAACGCCATCGCGTAAAATATGCTGAATTCATAACAATCTTCTCCTTTCTTTTCTCGTCTGATCTCAACCAGCATATCCACTAGGATAAGCTCGGTTTATGCTATTATATTACATT
>CALWKV010000118.1 GCA_944381355.1 uncultured Christensenellaceae bacterium
GCCCACCGCGATCAATATTTTTCTAACGGTTTCTGATCTTTTATATGCCGCCGCAAGTTCCTGTTTTTGTTGCTCGGACATTAGTTCTTCATTGTTTTCATTTTTACCTTTTTCTTCTTTAAATTCCCGCATAGGTCTCCTCCGTTTGTTTTTTATATCTTAAAACTTTCCGTGTACCGCAAACGGGACCTGATACAAAAATTTCATATTCTGTCAATCTGAAAATTAAATTACGTTAAACAGAAAACTCTCTGCGAAATAAACGCCCCGATGGAACGAAAAAAATCACCCGTCTTTCTGTCTTACCCTTAATTGCCGCATAAAAAAAACGAGCCTTTCGGCTCGCTTATGCGGAAATAGTATATTGCGAAATTGAGGAGAGTTTCGCCGAACGGCGAAAGTCGCGGCGATGAAGTTATTACGTCTAACCCGATTTATACCGCCGCGCCGACCTCCTGTTGCGTGCAGAATCACGCAACGGTCGCAACAAGCTCCTCAGCTCCACCACGCATAAAAAAAACGAGCCTTTCGGCTCGCTTATGCGTGGTGGAGCTGAGGAGAGTCGAACTCCTGTCCAAACGAATTCGCACAACACTTTCTACATACTTATCGGATAATTAAATTTCCCTGACGATCTCTGTCCGCAAAGAACGCTTCGGTGAGTCCCTGAATGGCGCGACGCGGATCGGGACGGACCCGCGAAGCCCTGTTCCACTTTCCGATGCCGGTGACGGGGTCGTGGAGCCCCCGGCCGACAGCTATGCGCGATTACGCAGCAATAGCGACTTGCTTATTATTAGCGTTTAATTTTAATTTCCGTTTTTACGAAGCCGAGCCTTCGGTATGCTTATATTGTCCTCTGTCCGCCTGTCGAATCCGGAACAGCCCCATGGGTCTATATTGTATTATGTTTAAAAAAATTTGTCAACTGCCGCAACGGTCGCATAACCGATATTTTTGTAAAATATTGGAACGCTGCGGCGCATCGACCTATTTTACATTGAGATTTACGGTTATCCTGAGCTTCAGATCGCTGAGATAATTTTTTTCACGACTGAGTCTCCATTCCTCTCCGAAGGTGCGATACAGTTCCTCCCCTGCGTGAAATACGTCGGCGTCGAAATACTTGCAGACCTCAAAACAGTCGGCTACGGCGGAAATTATATCGGCGCAGATCTGTTCTTCTTCCTCATCGCTTATGTCGTCCGCCGTCGCATCCGGGCGCACGAAATATTTTTCGGCGGGACGTACTGAAAAGTCAAGTTTTATCTCGACTTCGTCATACGACAAAGCCTTTTTCTCACAATCGGTCCTGAGTATGACCGCTTCTTTCTTTATCCCGTCGTCGCCAATATATGACAGACTGCCCGCATTGAGTTTCTGCGTGGTATAACTCAATGCCGCGCTCTGCCTCCTTCCCAGTCTGACCAGATATCCCTCGGCGTTGGTTACCACCACGTGCGACACGTCGAGAAGTTTTGTCTTTTCGCTGTCCGCTCTCTGCCCGAGCATGCCGAACTCGCTCTCTCTTAGGAACACGAGCGGCAGACAAGCCGTTTGTCCCACCTTGTAAATATCCTCAAAGTACGATTTTAGACTTGACGTATTCTGCCCCGCCTCCTTACGGTTGGACTGAAGTATCTCAGTCAGGTGATAGGACGCTACCTCGTTGATCGGCATTTGCACGGCGAGCAGGTCTTTCGCGTCTCCTGCACTCGCCACGAGCAAGGTGTTGTCAGTCACGATATCGCTTGTTACGAGGAATTCAAGCACGTCCGTCCTTCCGCTCTTGAGAAATCCGTCTCCGAGAATAACTACGTTGGTATGCGCGAACGACGCCTTTAGCCCGACGGCATACGAAAGATTCTCCACCGCTTTCTGAAAAGTATCGCCCCTAGAGGTATAGACAACGAAATCATTGCCCTCCGACGCCGACGAACCGTTCTTGGGAATTATAACCTGCGCGCTGATCACCGTGTCGCCGTTCTCCTCGTCGATACCCAAACCGACGACTATGGCGCGGTCGAGCAGATTGATGTTGGAAGCGAGACCGTCAAGAAGTGCCACGACGGCAACTATGACCGCAAGCAATATCCACTTTTTTTTAAGCCGCTTTTTCATAAAGAGCCTCCCTCGGTCTTGCTTTTCTGCCATACACGGCAACGCATATCAGCGAAATAAACGGTACGGCGTAATCCGCCGCGATCGTCATATACCTCAGCGCGCCCGTCATCGCATTGTATACCGTCTGCTGATTGCCCACTCCGAAAAAAGTGACGATCCCCAGCACAGCGCAGACCATGACGGTGACTGCTTTCCTTCTGCCGAAAAAACACAGCACGCTTTCCACCACGGCGGCAGACAGCAACGAGAGCTTTATCGCGGCCATCAGCAGCCATGCGCATACCACGGTAAAGTCCACAGTGCCCAGCAAAGTGGAAAGTTTGTTGAATATCGCCAGCTTGTTGAACGCGTTGGCGACAAGCACTCCTCCGCCGCCGTAAACCGACGTAAAAGCAATTGCCACGCCCACCGTAAATACAAGGATAAACATATACGAAATCAACACGGGCAGCAAAGTTTTTTTCTTTTTCGCAACCATGCCGTAAAACAGCAATGCAGAATAATCTCCGAACCAAGCAAGGTATTTGTCGCAAGCGAACAACACCCTCTTGTCATAGCTTACGGGAAGCAGATTCCTGACCGTTCCCGCTTCTTCTGCAAAGACGACGTTGAGCACGACGACCAGCGCGACGAACCATATGATTATCTGCGACGTACGAGCAAGCACGTTGCCGCCCTTGTACGTCAGATAGATCAACGCGGGTATAAGCCCGGCAAGCACGAGTCTCCACAGTCCTTCGTCGAACAGCGTTGTCGAGCAATACGCGGTAGTTTCAGCAGTAAAAAGCACGAGCTTTGCAAAACAAGTAACGCCGACGACGGCGATCATCAGGCGCTTCAAAGGCACGGGCGCAGGCAGAGACTGAAGATCGGTGCGCCTCACGACCGCATAAACGCAGGCAAGCGCCGCGCCGTCGACAAGGACGAGCGTAAGCATCGCAAGCCATGCGTTCCTGCCTGCCGTCGCCGCGAGGTATTGAGGAAGCATCACGATCTTGAAGCATACGGACGAGATAAACGCGAGTATCGCGAACTGCCCGATATATATTTTGTCAAAAATCCTGTCTTTCATCTCTTGAGCCTCTTTTTGTTGATATTGGGTATGCTCTCGGGTCTTTCGTAAAGTTCGTCGACTCCCGCCTTAAACAGAGCGTCGTTCCAGTCTCCTGTCAGCGCGGGGGCGAATGGCGCGAGATAAGAAGTGCCGTAGCTCCTCAGATCGACCAGATACGCCGTCAGGATAATTCCTCCGAGTATGATGCCGAGCAGACCGAGAACGCCCGCGACGGCAACGAATATAAGCCTGAGCACGCTGCCCGTATTAGCCTCGTCGGGCACGCAATAAAGCCCTATCGTCGACACCGAAATGATCAGTATCGTCGGAGTGGACAACAATCCCGCCTTTACCGCGGTCTCCCCGAGTACGATCGCGCCTACGATGGACAACGCCATGCCCACGTATCGCGGCATTCTGACGCTCGCCTCGCTGAGTATCTCGAATATGAGCAATACGAGAAGCATCTCGAACATAGGCGAAAGAGGTATGCCGTATACCGAATTCATTATCGTGACCAGAAATTTAAGCGGAAACATCTGATACTGGAACTCCTGAAGCGCTACGTACGCCGCAGGCAGAAGCACAGCTATGAGCAGAGCGGCGATCCTGATTGTCCTGATAAGCGTTGCGCGGAAGCTCTTGACGTAATAATCCTCGCTTGCCTGAAGATGTTCGAGCAAAACGAAAGGCAGAGTGAGCACGACGGGCGAGCCGTCCACTATCACCGCGACTCTGCCCTCGAGCAGCTTTGCGCAGACGATATCGGGCTTTTCAGAAGTGCCTATCCTGTCGAAAAGCGACTGCCCGCTTTCTTCCAGAAACGCCGCAACGTATGACGACTCGACGACTCCGTCTATATCTATCGCCTTTATCTTTTTGCACACTTCGTCCACGATGCGCTTGTCCGCGACGTTGGACAGATACGCTACGCTTACGACGGTATTGGTCAATCTACCCACCTTGAAATTGAGAAACCTGAGTTTGGGCGTACGGAGTCGGCGGCGGATCATAACGCAGTTGGCTTTGAAATCCTCTATAAATCCCTCTCTCGGCCCTCTGAGGACGTTGGAAACGGGCGGCTCCTGAATACCTCTGATCTGATATTTGCGCTCGCTGAAAACGAACGCGCCCTCGCCGCCGTCTATGACAACGACTATATCTCCGTCAGCAACCGTCTGAGCCGCTTCTTCAGGCGAATTTTTCAGTTTGATCGCGGTAGTCGGGCGAGTCACGGCATTTATCTTGTCTATATACGGATATTCGAGAGATGCAAGCGCCTTGAGCGGCGAAAAGATATTCAGCTCGCACAGCTCTTTGTCTATGACTCCGTCCACGAAAAACACGCTCGCGCTTTTTCCCGCGACGTTGAAATCCATTCTTATCAGGTCTTGTCCTTCGCCGAAAGCATTTTTTACCGCATCTGAAAACGCGGCGTAATCCGTCCTTTTTTCCATAATTATGTTGTGCGGATTATCCCGACAAATATACGGAACGTCCAAAGCAAAATATCCGACAAAATACGACGCCGTCGGAAATCCTGCGACATCGGTCGGAGACTATACTTAGCGTATGAAAAAGCTGAACAATTACCGCGACGGCGATATTCTGCTTTATCTGCTGTCGATAGTACCTTTCTTTTTGTGTGCCAATGCGAAGATAGACGAAAACGTGCTCGGTCTCGCGCTGGGGCTTTACGTCGCGCTGATATACTGCCGTTGCAATTTCTTTCTTATATCGCCCATGTATATCGCGGGCTGCGCGCTTGCCGACGCATCTGTCGTCGGACTCGTATACGCAATTTCTCCCGTCGTATTCCTCGGCTGTGCGAAGCTGTTGCATTACGCATTCGCCAAACCTCTTAACATGTTGAGCGCAAACGTATTCGCATGCGTAAGCCTCATGCCCGTTTTTATATTCGATCTCGGCGTTCATCAGTTGCCTTACGTCCTGACAACGCTCGCTCTCAACCAGGTATTCTGTTACTGCGCGACAGTAATATGTTATGCGCTTATCGTGCGAGGCGTAAGGAACAAGCTCTCGACGGACGAGATCGTCGGAGGAGCGGTCGTCCTCGTCGTGACTTCGCTCGGACTTTACCGCGCGGATATCGCGGGATTCATGCCCTATTTCCTTATTCTCGGGTGGGCGGTAATGGCAAGCACACACAGTTTTTCGTTGAGCGCGGGCACTCTGATATGTTTCGCGATCGGACTGGGCGGAGCGGCGGCAGAAATAAATCTAGGCGTATGCGCGGCGGCGACGGCGATGTTTGCCTGCGCATACGCTTTCAAAAAACTCGGCACATGGTTTTCTTTTGCGTCGGTCATGCTCGTCGACCTGCTTTGCGGCGTATTCTTCAATGCTTACTCATACGATCTGCTGCACCCGATTGCGCTCGCGGTCGGCGCCGCTGCGTTTGCGGTGCTTCCGAAAAAGGTGCGCGCAAAAATGCCCGTATACATTACCGACAACGGGTTGTCGTCTGCAAAACAGATGGTCAGACACAACAGAAACGAAGTTTTTTCTCGCCTGACAGGCGTCGCGAAGGTGTTTTACGAAATGGGAGATTGCTTCGGATACCGCCCTGCACGCGCGTTTGCAGACAAGTCCCCCGCACAGGCGGTAGCTCGCGAAGTCATGCTGAGGACCTGCACTTCCTGCCCTATGAGGGCGAGTTGCCAGTCTGCGCTAGGCAGCGATATCGGCTCTCTTTTCGAGGGCGTTGCCTCAGCGGCGCTTTCGGGCGCGAGAATATCGGGAGCAGATCTGCCGACCTTCGTCAACGCGAGGTGTAAAAGCATACCCGCCCTGCTGTCCAACTGCGCACAGAGCGTCAGCGACTACAACTCAAGACGCGAAAACGAAAAACAGTACGAACTCTCGCAGCAGATAGTCGCGGAACAGATGTATGGAGTGGGCAGACTGATAAGCAATCTCGCCGACGACGTCAATCGCGGTGTAAACTTCGACTCGGCTCTCGAGCAAACCCTCGTAGAAGAACTCAGTTATTGCAATATCGTCTGTACTGAAGCCGTGATGTATACTAAAGACGGCGACTTTTTCGTCAATCTCACAGTACGCGCCGACGACGCTTCCAAGCCTGCGGTAAGCGAAATAGTATCCAAAGTACTGGGTTGCCGCATGCGCACGAACGGAAACCCGCAACCTATTGGCGGAGGCAAAGCGTCATTGTGTCTGAGTGCGGAGCCGCGATATTCGGCCATATACGGAGAAGCCACCGCGCGCAAAGACGGATCTGACGAAAACGGCGACGTCAGAAGCGTGCAGAAACTCGGAAGCGACAAACTTTTCTTAGCGATATGCGACGGCATGGGAAGCGGAAACGACGCGCACGAAGGAAGCAACGCCACTCTGAACATGGTCGAGAACTTCTACAAAGCAGGGTTTGAAGGCGAAAGCGTACTCAACATGATCAACCGCCTTCTGATGCTGAGAAGCAAAGACAGCTTTTCCGCGCTCGATCTGTGCGTAGTAGATTTGCGACGAGCCGTTGCCCATTTTGTAAAACTTGGCGGAGTCCAGAGTTTCGTAAAGCGCGCGGACAACGTGGAGATAGTCAATTCTTCCGCGCTGCCGATAGGCATCGTTGAAGAAGCCGTGCCCTATACCGACAACAAACTTCTTTCCCCCGGAGACGTAGTAATGCTGGTATCGGACGGCGTTGCCGATTCTCTCGGCGCAGACGGGATAGCGCTTATACTGTCGAGGGCAGAGACCGTAAACCCGCAGGAGCTGTGCGATATCGTACTCGCACAGGCTACAAAGCGCGGCGCGGGAGACGATTCGACCGCGGTAGCCGTCAGGCTGATATGAAGCGCCGCGATCTGCACCCTTATCCCATGCAAAAGGAAAATCCCTCTTGACATTTGCACGCTAAAATGAGAAAATAAATAAGGCGGCGGCACGCGTTGTACGCACCCGACGCGCCTTTAAAATCCCGACAATAAAAACGCACACGAGGCAAAGAAAAATTCTCCTGCCCGTGTAGATAAAACCGACAAACAAAGGACTGATATGCAAAAGAAATTCACATTTGGCTCACCGGGGGTATTTGACTGTCTCGAAAGCGACTCCGTTTACACAGCACAGAACAGATATCTTTTTTCTATGGGATCCGACAAACTAAAAAGCGTGACAAGCTACGTCGCCAATTCTTCCCCCGTCATCAAAGACAAAATGACGCGTCATTTTGCGATTGTGATGAGCGATCTCAAAAACGTGACGATCGACGGCAACGGCACGCGCATTCTGCTTGAAGACAAAGGCTCGTTTGCCTTTCTCGAAAACTGCGTCAACGTGACGCTGAAAAACTTCACATTCGACGTGGCGACCCCGTGTTGTCCCGAATTCAGCGTTATAAAAACGGGACTTACATCTGCCAACGTGAAAATGGCGCCCAATACGAGAATAGTAATAAACGGAAATTCGTTTGCCGTAATGTGCGGCAAAACGGAGATCAGCGTAGACGGCAAAGGCATCACTTACGTTCGCGCGCTCGACTCTGACCGCAACGCGATATTCACTATAGGGAAAGAACCTGCCGATCTCTTCTCGAGAGTTACGAAGGCGGAAATACTTGAGGACGACGGGGAGACCCAGATCGTCAGGTTTTCGTTCAAGTCGCTTTGCCCTCTCAAAAACGGCTGTTCTTACTCTTACCGCACCAACGTGCGCGACGAGGCGGGATTTGTTTTCGACCGTTGCAAAGACGTAAAGCTGGAAAGCTGCAACGTCAAGTATATGCACACTCAGGGTATCGTCTGTCAGTTCTGCGAAAACGTTACCGTGCAAAAACTGGACGTGCGCCCCAAAACGGGACAAAGCGTGGCTTGCACGGGCAACGTATTCGACTTTTTCCAATGCACGGGCGTCATCGGAATATCGGACAGTTATTTCTGCGGCTGTCTGGGCAAGATAGTAAACCTGTGCTCTCAATATGCCAGAGTAAACGGCAAACTGGACGACCATACACTCGCCTGCGCTTATGCGAACCCGAAATTTTACGGGGTCCCTTTCTGCAAAACGGGCGATGTTGTTGCCGTCACAGAACCCGACAGTCTTGTAAATACGACGCGATACGCGACTACGCATTGCCGCATGGACAACATCAATCCCGACCTTTTCAAAGTGACGTTCGGGGACGAAATAACTCAGGACGCTGTGGGCAAAGTGCTGGAAAACATTTCAGTCAACGACGCGCGGCTCGAATTTGTAGGCAACACGCTTTACGACGTGCCCAACAAGGCTCTGTGCATCAATTCTTCGGGAGATCATCTGATCAAAGGCAACAATTTCAAAAAGGTCACGAAAAGCGCGGTCTATATCGGAGGCGACGCGAAGTCGACTTTCACGGCGGGACGAGTGGGATCGGTCGATATCATATCCAACCGCTTCTCCGACTGCAACTCTCCGATAATATGCGTCTCACCCGACGTGACGGAGACGGTAGACGATTACGCCGAGAGCGTAGCCGTATCCGCCAACGACTTCTCGGAGAGCGAAAAGACGCTTTACGACGTAAAGCACGCCGCCAACTTCGCGTTCCGCGGCGACAACGTCTGCGACGACGAAAAATATTCGGGCATCACGGCGTTCTGCCGCACGGTATCTGTATCGGATTACGAGATAAGATACTGAAATCAAGCGGACTCATTGCATTTCAATGCGCAAAACCCGATACTTATCCCAAAAAGCGCAAGCAAAAATCCCGACAGACGACTGTCGGGATTTTTACGTATTGCCGTATGATTTAAGCCTTTATCTCGCTGAGGCTGACGGGTCTGCCCTCCTCGAGAGACTTCTTTGCCGCGACGCCGATGACGACCGCCTGCAGACCGTCCTCGATGCCCACGCATACAGGTTTGTCGTTGACGATGCTGTCGATAAAGCAATTGATCTCGTTGACGTATGCCTGCATATATCTTTCAAGGAAGAAAAGCAGCGGCTTTTCGCCGGTCACGCCGTTTGCGTCGCTTATAACGGCGTTGGACGCGCAGTCATTGGAGATGGCGACCTGTCCCAGTTCGCCGAACGCTTCTGCCCTCTGATCGTAGCCATATGTCGCGCGGCGGCAGTTGTCGATGACTGCGAGCGCTCCGCTCTTGAGTCTCATCGTAATGACCGCGGTGTCGATATCGCCCGCCTTGCCTATCTCGGGGTCGACCATTGCTCCGCCCATCGCGAACACGCTCTCTACTTCGTCGCCGGAAAGGAATCTGACCATATCGAAATCGTGTATCGTCATGTCAAGGAAAATGCCTCCGCTGACCTTGATATAGGATACGGGAGGAGCCGCTGGATCGCGCGAGCATATCTTGAGCACGTTGAGCGCGCCTATCCTGCCCGCCTTGACTGCTTCTCTGACCGCAGCGAAGTTGTGGTCGAAGCGACGGTTGAAGCCCACCTGATATTTGACCTTGCTGCCCTCGAGCGCCTTTTTGACCTCAAGTATCTTGGCGATGTCGTGATCGACGGGCTTTTCGCAGAACACGTGTTTGCCCGCCTTGATCGCCTCTATGGATATGGGGGAATGAGTGTCGGTCGAAGAACAGATAAGCACCGCGTCGATTTCTTTGTCAGCGAGTATCTCTTTGTAGTCCTTGGTCGTGTTCTCGACTCCCATATTTTTGAGCCAAGCCTCGGTCTCGTCGTTCATGAACGGGTCCGCAACGGTCTTTACCGTCGCGCCTTTGACGTAACACATAATGGATTCGCAGTGGACTTTGCCTATTCTTCCTGCTCCGATTATACCTATTTTCAACATAATTTTTTCCTCTTTCAGATAATAATTCGATCAAAATCAGATCGTTCCGTCCCAGGTGGAGACGTTGGTCTGCTTCTTTTCGTGTTCGTCGAACCAGTGCGTGGTGACCGTCTTGCTGTCGGTAAAGAACTTGAAGCTGTCTCTGCCGAGGCAATGCAGATCGCCGAAGAAAGACTGTTTGTGACCCGTGAACGAGAAGAAACCGACGGGTACGGGAATGCCGACGTTGACACCGACCATGCCGCCGTCCGTATAGCGTACAAACTCGCGCGCATAGTAGCCGTTCTGCGTATAGATGACCGAGCCGTTGGCGAACGGGTTGGCATTCATCACCTCGAGACCTTCTTCAAACGTCTTTACTCTCTTGACGCAGAGGACGGGTCCGAATATCTCTCTCTGTCCGACCGTCATTTCGGGGGTCACGTTGTCAAGTATCGTAGGTCCGAGATAGAAGCCGTTTTCAAAACCTTCGACCTTGACGTTCCTGCCGTCGAGCACGAGTTTCGCGCCCTCGTCAATGCCCTTCTGTATCCAGTCGCATACGCTCTTTTTGTGTTCCGCGCTGTAAACGGGTCCGAGTTTCGTGTCCTTGTCGTAAGCGGGACCGACCTTGACTTGCTTTGCGAGTTCGACGAGCTTTGCGACGAGCTTATCCGCAATGCTCTCCTGAACGACTACGACGGGAAGCGCCATGCATCTTTCGCCCGCGCAACCGTAAGTCGCGTTGATTATGCCTGCCGCCGTTCTGTCGAGCGCCGCGTCTTCGAGTACGAGAGCGTGGTTCTTCGCTTCGCAGAGGCACTGCACTCTCTTGCCGTATTTTGCCGCGGTCTCATAAATATATCTGCCAACCTTGGTCGAACCGACAAAGGAAACGCCGACTATCTTGTCGTTGGAAATAAGCTCCTGAGTATCGTTCCTGTCACAGCTTACGATATTGAGCACGCCGTCGGGGAGACCCGCTTCTCGGTAGAGTTCCGCGATCCTGAGGGAAGTCATCGGAGTCGCGCCCGCGACCTTGAGCACTATCGTATTGCCGCACGCGATACACACGGGAGTCATCCAGCCCATAGGTATCATCGCAGGGAAGTTGAACGGAGAAATGCCCGCGAATACGCCGAGCGGCATGCGGTAAAGCACGGTGTCGTATCCCGTCGACGCGTCCATCAGGCTCTCGCCCTGAAGGAGAGACGGCATCGAGCAAGCAAGCTCCGTACCCTCTTTTGCCTTGAGAATGTCGCCCTTGCTCTCGTCGAGGTTCTTGCCGTGCTCGGTAGCGCACAGCTCGGTCAGTTCGTCCATGTGCTCGATGAGCAGGTCTCTGACCTTGTAGAGTATCTGTACTCTCTTGATGACAGGCACGCGCGACCACTTCTTGTAAGCCTCGTGCGCGTTGTCGATGACCTTGGCGACCTCTGCGGTCGTGCAACGGGGCATCTGAGCTATCTGCTCTCCCGTAGACGGATTGAATACGGGGTAGAACTTGTCTGTCGTCGACTGTACGAACTCGTTGTTGGTGAAATAACCCAATGTCTTGATTGCCATAGTTTTCTCCTTGTTATCGTGATTTGTATAGATTAGATATTTGCCGTTTTTCTGATGTATTCTCTCGCCTTGAGAGCGTATTCGAGCGGATTCGCCTTGACGGGATCCTGCTCTGCCTCCACTATCATCCACCCCTTGTAGCCCGCACCGTCAAGCGTCTCGAATATCGGCGCGAAGTCGATACAGCCGTCGCCGGGCACAGTAAACGCGCCCGCTCTGACGCCTTGCAGGAAGGACAGTTTTTCGTCCCTGACCTTTTGCACGACGTCCGGTCTTATATCCTTGAGGTGGACGTGCTTCACTCTGTTAACGTGCTTTTTAAGCACAGCGAGGTAATCTTCGCCGCAATACGCGAGATGTCCGCTGTCGAACAGAAGCGAGAACTTGTCTGCGTCCGTCATATCCATCATTCTGTCCACTTCTGCCGCCGTCTGCACGACCGTGCCCATGTGGTGATGATAGACGAGTTTCAAACCCATTGAATTTGCTATTTCGCCCAGTCTGTTCATGCCCTTGGCGAAGCGTTCCCACTCCTTGGACACCATAGTGTATTTGCACTCGAAAACGGGCGTGTGCATCTGTCCCTGTATGCTGTAGCTCTGCTCCGAAGCGCCGATCGTGTCCGCGCCGACCGCCTTGAGGAATCTGCACTGTGCGACAAAATCCTTTTCCACTTCTTCCATCGGCTTTGTCAGCACGAAGGAGGAAAACCACTGATTGGCAATCCTGAGACCTCTAAGGTCGAGCGCCGCCTTCAGCACGGCGGGATCTTTGGGATACTTGTTGCCCACTTCGCAGCCCGTAAAGCCTGCGAGAGCCATTTCGCTGACGCACTGTTCAAAAGTGTTTTCCGCTCCGAGGTCGGGCATATCGTCGTTGGTCCAGGCAATGGGCGCAATGCCCAGTTTTACGTTATCTTTTTTCATAATTTCTTCTTTATCAGTATTTTCTTGCTTTGTCGAGCATTTTTCTGCGGTTCTCGCGCGCCTTTTCGCTCTTTTCGCTGTGCGGGTTGTCGGTAACGCCGACGTTCCACCAGCTGTCGTAGCCGTGAGTCATAGACTTGGGCGCGACTTTGATGTCGATAAGTGTGGGCGCTGTCTGTTTAAGGCTGTCTCTGAGCGCAGCCCTGAGTTCTTCCGCCGTCTTTACCGTATAAGCCACGAAGCCGTACGAACGCGCGTTCATCGCAAAGTCTATGTTCATAAACTTGCCCTCTCTGATCGGCTTGCTGCCCTTGCGGTAACGCAGCTCCGTGCAGAGGCTGTCCACGCCCTGTTCCATCTACAGGTTGTTGATACAGCCGAACGACGCGTTGTCGAACACGAGCACGTTCATCTTGAGTCCTTCCTGCACCGCGGTGACCATCTCTGTATGCAGCATAAGATAGCTGCCGTCTCCGACCATAGCGTAGACCTCTCTTTCGGGATTGGCGATCTTTGCGCCCAGCGTGCCCGCAATCTCGTAACCCATGCAGGAATAGCCGTATTCCATATTGTAACTGTCAACGCAATCCGTCGTCCACATCCTCTGCAGATCGCCGGGGAGACTGCCCGAAGATCCGACCACTATCGCGTCTGCGGGGATCTCCTCTCTGATTATGCCTATCGCGGTGGTCTGCGCCATCGCGCCGCCGTGCGCCTTGATGAACGCCTCGACCGCGTCGGGAGTGTGAGAGTCTATCTCGGGCTTGTATCTGTCGTCTATCTCGATCGAAGTCAGCCTTTTCATCTCTTTTTCCCAGCCTGCCTTAGCCGCCGCGATCTCTCCTGTATAACCGCTCTTGTAACCGTCGAGGAGCCTGCCGAGCGCGATTATGCCCGCCTTTGCGTCTCCGACAGCCTTTATCGCGTCCAGCTTGCCCGCGTGGAAGTCGGAAGCGTTTATAGTCACGACCTGCGCCTTGGCAAAAAGCGACTTGGACGCCGTCGTGAAGTCTGTGAATCTCGTGCCGACGGCTATTATCACGTCAGCCTTGGAAGCTATCGAGTTCGCCGCGCTGTTGCCCGTCGCGCCTACTCCGCCGAGGTTGAGCGGATGAGAAGAAGGTATCGCGCTCTTGCCCGCCTGCGTTTCTCCGAACGGGATATTGAATTTCTCGCAGAATGCCGCGACTTCCTCTCCCGCCTCGCTATACTTGACGCCGCCGCCGACGATCAGCATCGGCTTCTTTGCGCCTCTTACAACCGCCGCGACTTCTTCGAGCTGCTCTGCCGCGGGGGTCGGGCGCGCTATCCTGTGCACTCTTTTTCTGAAGAAATCCGAGGGATAATCGTAACATTCGCCCTGCACGTCCTGAGGAAGCGCGATCGCGACCGCTCCCGTCCTGCCCGGGTCGAGAAGCACTCTCATCGCATTGACGAGCGCGGTCATTATCATCTCGGGTCTCGTGATCCTGTCGAAATATCTCGTGACCGCCCTGAACGCGTCGTTGGTCGTGACGGTCGGGTCATACTCGTGCTCGATCTGCTGAAGCACGGGGTCGGGCTGACGGGTGGCGAACGTGTCGCCCATAAACAGCAACAGCGGTATATTGTTGGCTGTAGCCGTTCCCGCCGCGGTGACCATATTCGCAGCGCCCGGTCCTATCGACGAAATGCACGGGATTATCCTTCTCCTGTTGCTCTGTTTGGCAAACGCGGTGGCGACCTGCGCCATGCCCTGTTCGTTCTTGCCCTGATAGACTTTTATGCCGTGTCTCGTCATAGACAGCGCCTCGCCTACGCCGAGCACGCAACCGTGCCCGAATATCGTGAAGAAGCCTTCGACGAACTTGGTCTGTTTGCCGTCAAGCTCTACGTACTGGTTGTCGAGGAACTTTACAATCGCCTCGCCAACGCTTATTCTCTCAGTCTTGCTCATACTTTCCCTCTCTGAAATTTATTTCTCCCAGTATTCGTATCTGGGGTCGACTATTCTCGTCTTGTCCCACGGGTTGCCGTCGAGATGTCTTATCATCCAGCAGCAATACATGGGGTAACCCGGCGCGGTGACCTGCACGTGCGTCTTTCCGCCGGGGAAACAGCCCGCGCTTCCGTCAATTACCGGGTGCGGTTCCATCTCTCCTATAAAGCACGCGCCGAAAGCCTCGGGCGTCGTCATCTTGTAGTAATAGACCTCGGGTTGCGGATGGCTGTGCGGCAGATAGCTCCACCATCTGCCCTGACGCGCTATGACCTCGCCCACGACGAGGTTGGAATAAGGCGCGTTGGAATAGTCGAACACCGTGTTGACGTCCCTGACCGCCGTGTTCTCCCACAGCCCTTCGCAGGAAACGCTCCTCTGCACGTCGTCCTTGTCGTAAAACTTCGCGGGAAACTCTCTGTCGTTGAGAGTCGCGAGGTAGATGATCTCGCTGTCCTTCTTAGCCTCCACGGTCAGCGTGTTGCCCTTGCACACGTGCATCGTGATCGGCATATCGTCGAAAACGCCCGTTCTCGCTCCGCTGCCCGTGAGGTCGCCGCAACGCATCGTCACTTCGCCCTCGGTCAGCAGCACGCACATCTCCTTGTCCTTTTCCGCAAACGTCCTGCTCTTGCCCGCATTTATCTTCACGACGAGTATATCCATGAGCATATCTTTGTTTTTGCCGCCTATTCTGGTCAGCGTCTTTACGCCGTTCCTGTTGAACTTCGGATACCCGAAAGACATTGTGTCACCTCCGCAATTTTTCCTGTCTGTGTCTATGATATGCTTATTTTCTTGCTATCATCTCACCGTATTCTTTCTTTTCTGCCTCTATGAATTTTTCCAGTTCTTCCCTTGTGGGCATAAACTCGCTGCAACCGTGAGCGGATACCAGCATGGACGCCGACGCAGAGCCGTGCTCCAGACAATCCATGATGTCCGCGCCCTCGAACAGCCAGCACAGGAACGCGCTGCCGTAACCGTCGCCGCCTCCGAAAGACTTGAACGCCTTGACGGGGAACGGCTTGATATTGTACTGCTTGCCGTCGCAGGTATGAGCGGTGCTGCCCTCTTTGCCGTGCTTTATGATGACGATCTTGGCGCGCTTGCCGAACCAGTACGCCGCGGTCGCCTCGTCGTCGATGCCGGGCGCGAATATCGCCTGAGTCAGATCGTATTCTTCTCTGGAGCCCATGATGATGTCGCTGTGCTCCGCTACCGCGGTGTAGTAGACGGCGATCTCGTCTTTGCTCTTCCAGTTGTAAGCGCGGTAATCGATATCGAATATTATCTTCGTGCCCACTTTTTCGGCTATCTGCATCGCCTTGAGGCACGCCTCTCTCGAAGGACTCTGCGCGAGCGCAGTGCCGCTGATCAGAAGCGCTTTGGCGCTTGCGATATATTCTTCGTCCACGTCCGCAGGGTCGAGAGACAGGTCGGCAACCCCGTCGCGGTACATAAGGATACTGCTCTCCGTCGGAGAAAGTATCTCGGTAAAAGTAAGCCCCAGTTTTTCGCCGTTTTCCGCTCTCTTGATATGCGAGACGTCTATTCCTTCGTCCTTGAAGAAGTCGACGACGTAATCACCGAACCTGTCGTCGGACACTCTCGCGATGAAACCGACTTTCTTGCCCAGCCTCGCCAGACCGACTGCCACGTTAGCGGGCGAACCGCCGAGGTACTTGCGGTACTGCTGACTGCCCGCCAACGTCTTGAAATAATCCAGCGGGTTGAAGTCGATCGCGATCCTGCCGACCGCTATCAGGTCGAGTTTTCTGCTTTCGTCAAATGTAACGTATTGCATAAGATGATTCTCCTGTCACGTTTTATTGGTTTACGCGGTCACGCGTTTTTATTGCAAAGCAAAATTATTGCCTCCGCCGCTTCTCTGACTCTGTCGATAGCGTAAGGCAGATAGACCTTGGGATCGAATGCGTCGGGATTGGCGCTGAGTCCCTCTTTGAGTCCCTGAGTAAAAGCCTGTCTGAGCTGAGTTGCAAAATTTATCTTGGAAATGCCTGCCTTTATGCAGGCGGTAACGACTTCGTCCGAAAGCCCGCTCGCGCCGTGCAGCACGAGAGGGATATCCACTTTTGCGGCGATCTCCTCTATCCTGTCGACCGCAATGTGCGGCACGCCCTTGTATACTCCGTGCGCCGTGCCGACGCCGATCGCGAGACTGTCGACGCCCGTACGAGCGACAAATTCTTCCGCCTCCGCAACCTCTGTATATCTAATCTTCGCCTCGGTCTCCTCTTTTCCGCCTATCGTACCCAGCTCGCCTTCCACGCTTACGCCGAGAGGATGAGCAAGGTCGACGACCTCTTTCGTCAGCCTTGCGTTGTCGTCGAAAGGCAGCGCGGAGCCGTCAATCATGACCGAAGTGTAACCTGCGTCTATGCAGGCTTTGCATATCGCGACGTCGCCGCCGTGATCGAGATGTATCGCTATGTCGGGATTTCCTTTGTAAAGTGCGCGGACGAGCGCGCTGTAAGCGGGAATGCCGCCGTATTTCAACGTCCTGGGAATTGTCTGAATAATAACGGGTCTGCCCGTATTCTCCGCAGCGCGGAGCACTCCTATGACGCTCTCGAGGTTGTCCACGTTGAACGCGGGAACCGCGTATCCGCCTTTTTTAGCCTCGCAAAGCAAAACTTTGTTGCCAACTATCATATTTTCCCTCTCATAAGACGCGTACGTCCGTTTATTATTTTACTATCGCAAAACGTCGGTGTCAATAGTTTGCGTGAATTTTTACATATTTTATCCATTGTTTAAGGATATGTCTGAAACGCAAACTCAATCCGTTCTGCTCCTAATATAAGGGATTTTGGGCAATTTATGTATTTTCGCGTCGGTTTTTGCCTGTTGCGTGTAAAACCGTTTTGTGCATATTTTGATTTTTTAGTGCATATTTGAAGTCCGCCGACAGAATCAGACGATAAAAACAAACGCAGCGTATCCGACTCGTAGCGTCAGTTGTAAACAAGCGTACCGCCGTTGCTTTGGAGAAATTCTTCCCATTCTGCGTCGCTGTAATTGTAGGTCATATATTTCACGCCTCCTCTGCCTATGCCGTAGACGTTAGTCTCGCTGCCGTAATTTATCTTGTAACTTCTGACCGTGACCTTGTTGTCGTTTATCAAAGGTATCAGATCGCATCTTTCCAGCAACGCGTTTTCGCATGCGGCGAGAATGCAGAGCCTGAGCCCGCTCTCTGCAAATATCCCCGCGTTCACCGCAACGCTCTCCCCGTTGTCGGTCATGCCGACCGCATCCTCTCCCGCAAGAGACTTCATTACCCAGTCGTACAACGACATTTCAACGGTCACCCCGTTGAGATCCGTCCTTTCTGTCAGTCCCGAAAAAGTTACCGCGACCGTCTCCTGAGAGGTATCCCACGCGTCGTCGTACTGCATGGCGGGATTTACGAAAGCGTTGAGAAGCGCCTGAGGGTCGAGAGCCGATCCCGACCAGCCCACTCCGAACAGCATATCCACGACGTTGGAGCGCAGAGCCTCGCCGTATGCGTTGCCGACAGTATCGTCAAGTCTGAAAGTGAGTTTGCCTTCGAGCACTGTCCCCTCGACTGCCTCGGTATACGCAAGGACGAGAAAAGAATAACCCGCAACGTAGAACGCCGAAGTCGGGTCGGGTATGCCGACAGTTATCTCGACGCTGTCGTCCGCGTCCATAAGTCCGCTCTCCACGGCGATCGCGTAAGCCTCGTCGAAAAGTTCTCTCGCCCTGTCGATGTCGTAGCCCGTAATGTCTGCCGCCGCCTCCGCCGCCGTCGCGTATTTCTTTCCTTCTCCGACCTCGTCCTCCATTCCCCAGAAGCGGACGAGAACTTCCGCCGCCTGTTGCGACGAACGGTAACTCATTCCCTCTGCGGGATCTGTAACGACGCTGTCGCCTAGGATAGCGTACGCGGCATCTGCTATCGGCGCCGCTTCGGAAGCGAAAGCCGTTCTGTCCGTCGCGAGGGAAAGCGCCTTTCTGAACTGCGGCACGGTGAGTATCGCCTTGCTTACGTCGGCTTTGCCGTTCGCCGTCGAAACATAAGCGTCCGCGTCGGGATTGAAGGCGATAAAATACACGCTTTCTCCCGAATCGCGACATATCTGCGCGCTGTCGAAAGTTTCTATCTCGTCGGCAGTCGGCACGTATTCGTCTGTCCTGCCGCCGTAAAAAGCCTCGCGTTGATCTTCCTCTCCGACTATGAAGGAAATATTTATCGCCGTAGTCTGATAAAGCCCTTCGTTGGCTTTGTCGCCATAGCCGTACCACTCCTCGTTCTTTTCGAGTCTGATCTCCCGGTCCGCCTCGTAATAAGTCAGTTTATAAGGTCCGAAACTCATGTATTCGTCTACGCCCGTACCGTATGCGTTGCAGTAAGTCCCGTCAACGTATCGCTCGCACTCTTTATACAAAGTCTCGTTGACGAGCCAGGTCGAAGTCAGATCGTATTTGAGATAAAACGAAGTAGTCGGTTTTTCGAGAACAAGCAGAAGATTGCCGTTTGCGAGCGCCCTTATCCCCACTTGCGAAAAGTCGGTCGTTTCGTGATCTTCACCGACGAAAACCAGCTCCTGCCACTCGGTATACGCATAGTCTCCGACATATTCGGCATAGCTCTCTACGCTGACGTAGCCGTGAAGTCTCGCGACGATAAGCTGAAGATATCCTATGAATCTCTCGGTAAGCACGACGGCTCCATCTCCGTTTTCCGCCCTTTTCATCTCGTCGAACATATTCGTCGCGCCCTCCGCGGGAGCGAGCGTCGTTTCCCCGTTGTCGTCAACGACTTCGATCAGGTCGTAAAAGCATATTTCTTCTGCCTCAAAATGTTCTTCGAGAGTATTCTCGGGATCCCACGTAGTTAGCGCATCCAATATCACGGCAAAGTCTTTGCCGTCTGCGGTCGCGACTCCCGTCTCCTCGTCAAAGGCGAACTCATCCATCGCTATATAGCCCGAAAAATCCGAACTTATAAGAGACTCCGCATAGGCGTGACTTCCCGAGTAAAGATAGTTTTCGGCATTGACAATGGCAAGCGTGCCGCCGCACACCGTATCAGCCCTGTAATTTTCCGTCTGCGGCTGCAACAGCAGTTCAAGAGAGTTTACGTAACTCTGCGCGGTTATGCTCTTCCCGTTCTCCCAGCGCAGATCCTTTCTCAGAGGTATCTCCCATGCCCTGCCGCTCTCGCCCTCGATAATACCCCACTCGCCGACGTAGCTCGAAGTCACGTCGACAGGCTCTCCCGCCGCCGCTTCGGGCACAAGCAGGTAGCCGTCTCTCGTATCGTTGAAATCGAAGGCGTAAAGTCCGCTCGTCGTATATTCCGCAATGACCGCGTCCGCATCGGTCTTTAACTCGTGCGGATTCCAGTTTGTCGGAAAGACGCTCATTGAAAAATTGTAACTGAAACTTTCGGTAACATCTGTTTTCTTGCACGCCGTAAGGCATGAAAAACACGCCGCGGTAAAAAATATGCAAAGCGACAGCGCAACGCAACGCCGTATTCTTTCTCTCATAAGTACTGTCCCGATCCCGAAAACGGTACTGTGCGACTCTCAACTGTCGGAGCGTTTTCCTTCTCTGAAGCGTCTCAACGAAGAAAAGCGGAAAACGCGCATAAACGAGCAAGTCGCCGTACCGCAATCGGAATTTTTTCTCTTGTATTTACGACTCCCGTCGGATCTGAATTGTAATAAAGTGAAAATGAAGAAAGCGCTGAGACCGAAGACCCGGCGCAGTCCGACTCTTATTTTTTAAGTATCAATGTGGTCACGCTTCCCGCGGGCGCTGTATAAACGCCCGAACAGTTGCCGTCAGCGACCTTTTCAAGGTCTTTGTCCGCGCTCGTCTCCCATGCCTGCAACGAAGTGTAGACCGAGGGGATAATGACGTCCGCGCTTTTATCACCGGTATTGGACAGTACGACGACTATACTGCCGTCCGCCTTTTTGAACACCGTCGCAAACACGCCGTCCGAAGCCTTGTCGACGTAGCCCTCTACACGCACGTCTCCCCTATCGACGAAACGAGAATAGTTGCCCATGACCCAGTAACGCTTTGTCGGCGTGACTTCGCCGTTCTCCGTGCCCCACATCCAGCTTACTATGCCGTCGTTGTAGTCGTCGCAGCTCGTTGCCATCCACCAGCTCCACGCCGTTGCGTTCAGGTTGCAGAAATCCTTGTTCATAACTTCCGACAGCCACAGCGCGCTGTCCATGCCTTCGTCCAGACCCGCGGTCATGTCGCATATTTCGCTCATTTCGAGGCTGATCTTGTCTCCGTAAAGATTGCGTAGCATATAGACGAAAGATTCTCTCGCCTCAACAGAGGTCGGCGAGCCGTAGGAATGTACGCTTATGGTATCTATCTCCTCAAAATAGTCGTACTTGCTCATCGCATAGATATACTCCATGACTCTGCCCTTGGACTTGTAAACGTCGTAGTTGCCGCTCTCGAAAACGTCCATCTTGACAGAAGTGCCGTTCTTTTCGTTAAACTCTCCCAGATAATCGTAGAACAAGTCGTAGAATGCCGCGAGTTCTTCAGGCTCGTAGTGACAACCTTCCTGCGGAGAATTTTCTCCTCCCCACGAGTGTTGCGGCTCATTGATCGCGCTGACAGCCTCGACATTTAGCCCCATATCGTTGACGACGTAGTCGAGATAGGCTATCAGATATTCACAGTGCGCTTTATAGTTTTCGGCGGGCAGGTTGCTCTGATATGCGTAATCGCCGTTCGTCTTGCCCGAAACTGTCAGCAGATAGTGAGGAGAATTGGCAAACAGGATTATCCTCTCCACCGTAGATCCCTCCTGCGTCGCGCAAAGCCTCATAAATTCCAGCGCGTTTTCGTCCCTGCTAAAATCGTAATTCGCCACGTCAGCGAAATTCTCCTCCGCACTGAGAGACTCGTCGTAATTTTCGGCAATAAATGCCGAGCGTGTGTTGCGGTATTCAGGAAACACGACGAAATCTCCCGCGCCGTGGTCGTTGTACGCGTTATAATCCCACGAGCCGCCGCCTATATTGTAGCGGTATATCGAAAGACCTATCCCGTCTTCGCTGTAAAGGCTTGTAGCAAGGTCGGTGGCAGACTGAGAACCCGCGGGCACCGTCTGCGCCCACCATGCAGCCGAAGCTCCGAACCCGTTGACGGTCTGATATTCTTTGCTCTCGTCAACAACGAGGTAATTCTCCGATCCGTCGGGATTGAGAGGATTTTTGTCGCAAGCCGCGAACGCGCCGAGCGTTATACACAGAGAAAACGCTATACATATCGCAAAAATCAGTTTCTTTTTCATACGTTTTCCTCCTTTGCCTCGCCGCCTTCGGACACGACTTCTTCTTTCTTTGCGGCAACAGCAAACCTGACTCCCGCCAACCCTCTGAGCAAACAGAGCGCAGACGATATAAGCGAAAACACCGCCGCGACAATCGCGGGCGTCGCAAGGCTGACCCCCGCTCTCCTGTACATATCTGCGAGATCCTTGTCGTACTTCGTCAGATAGATCTCTTTCATAAAGAATATCGTCACTCCCGCCGCGAGAAGCAGGAATGCAGCCGCAAAATACACTTTCTTATCTTTGAACGGCAGTATCGCCGCAGCCGCGCACAGCAAAGGTATCAAATAAGCGATAAATGCCCTTGCATTAAAATGAAGCCCGTCTATCATGACGTCGAACGCTATTTTGAAGCCCGGCAAACCGTCTCCGCCCTTATCCCCCACGGCATCGGCGAAAAACAAGCCGAAAGCAACCAGTGCAAAACAACTCGCAGCCACGCTGAGAAACAATTGCAGACACGTCGGCTTTTCAAAAACTTTTTTCAGCATAAATATCTCCCTTCGGAAAAATCCGTCTTTGCTATAATCATAGCATATCGCCGCCAAATGAGCAACATAGCGGACAAATTTCTCTCAAAACCGCTTTTACCTTTAAATTCAAACCGCAACATTCTCGGCGACACCGCTTTTGCGCACCGCAAACAGCATCTTCCGACGTACACTTTTGAGTTTTACTATTGACTATTCACGCGCACGGTGATATAATATAGTAGCTTAAAAACTGCTACGGCATAAGGTAAGAAGAGGAAAACGACATGATATCAACTCCATATCGACTTTTTGCAAAAGAAAACGGTCCTGCCGGCAATTACCGCATTCCGTCCATACTTACGACAGTCAAAGGGACTGTCCTCGCTTGTGCCGACGCAAGATATTTTACATGCCAGGACAATCCCAACCGCATCGACAAAATCATCCGCCGCTCTTTCGACAACGGCAAGACGTGGACAGAATCTGTCGTGATCGTCAAAGAAGAAGGTACTGAAATGAACAGATCTTCCGCGGCGATAGACCCGTGTCTCGTACAGGATGCGCAAAGCGGAAGAATTTTTCTCTTTTACAGCCATACCCCTGCGGGCGTCGGCATTCTCAACAGCAGACGCGGCACGGGTTTCGACGAAAAAGGCAGACTGTTCGTACTCAAAGATAAAAAGAAATACGCCCTCGGCAAAGACGGCGTGCTATACGAAAACGACCGCCCGTCAGTATACAAGGTCGGAAAAGACGCCTCCGTCTACGAAAACGGCGTGCGCGTCGGCAATATAAAGACGGGAGAAGGCGGATTTACGGAATACAGAACTTCGTATATGTACGTCTGCACCAGCGACGATGACGGCGAAACGTGGAGCGAACCCGTCTGTATTTCCGAACAGGTAAAAAAACCTTATATGTATTTCATCGGCTGCGGTCCGGGCGTGGGCATTCAGCTGAAACACGGCAAGTACAAAGGCAGACTTGTGGTGCCGATATACTTCACCCCCGCTTTCTGGCCGCTGATGGAGTGCACGGCGTGCATATACAGCGACGACGGCGGCAAAACATGGCAACTCGGCGGCGCGGCGGGCGAAAACCGCAAACGCCTCGGTCTGTTCAAGGTCGGGCACAGATTTATCGTGGACGGAGAACGCACGAGCGAATCTCAGATTATAGAGCTGCCCGACGGCTCTCTGAAAGTATTTGTCAGAAACCATTCAGGGCGCAGAAAGGTCGCTGTAGCCGTCAGCAAGGACGGAGGACAGAGCTGGCACGACTTCCGATACACGGACGTCCCCCAATGCATCTGCCAGATAAGCGCGATAAACGTGCAGGACGGCGACAAAGAAGCGACCTTGCTTCTCAATGCGTCGCACCCGAACAAACGCGAAAACGGAGTAATCAGACTCTCTTACGACTACGGCGAGACCTTCCCTTATTCGCTGACGATCAAGAAGGGCGAGTTCGTATACAGCAGTATGTGTCAGGCAACTGACGGCACGATATGCGTTCTCTATGAAGGCAGCACGCAGCACGAAACGGTAGATCTCGTCACGCTCACGCTTGACGATATAAAAAACAATAACAAATAAAGAAAGCAAATTTATGGCACATCTCAACAGAGGACTCATCGTATCCTGCCAGGCTGTCAAGGGAGAACCTCTCTACGGTCTCGGCATTATGAAGTATATGGCGCGCGCGGCTGTCGCGGGCGGCGCCGTAGGCATTCGCGCCAACTACGTCAGCGACATCGTGGACATCCGCTCTGAAGTCGACGTCCCTATCATCTGCATAATCAAGGCGGAATACCCCGACAGCGAAGTTTACATAACCCCGACGAAAAAAGAGGTCGACGACCTCATTGACTGCGGCGCGAAGGTCATCGCTCTCGACGCGACTCTGAGAAAGCGCCCCGGCGGCGTCACTCTCAAAGAGCTGGTCGAATACGTCAGAGAAAAGGCTCCCGACGTAGAGCTGATGGCTGACTGCAGCGACTATATCGAGGCAAAGAACGCAGTCGAACTCGGCTTTGACTACGTCGGCACTACCCTGCGCGGATATACGGCGCACACCAAGGGCACTCAGCTCCCCGACGTGGATTTCATCGCAAAACTCGTCAAGGACTTCCCCGACACCAAGATCATAGCCGAGGGCGGCATCTGGGAGCGCGGTCAGCTCGAAAAGGTATGGGCGACAGGCGTTTACGCCGTCGTTATCGGCAGCTCGATCACAAGACCCAAGGACATCACAAAACGCTTTGCAGAGGTAATAAACAAGTGAAGATCGCCTGTATAGACGTGGGAGGTACGACGATCAAGTCCGCCGTTGCCAACGTTGAAAACCCCAAGGATATAAACGGCTACTCTCTGGGCGCATTTTCATTTGTGCCTACCGAAGCCGCAAAAGGCTTTGAGAAGATACGCGCCAACATTCATGCGTCGATAGCTTCTCTCGTGCATAAGCACGGATGCGAACGCATTGCCGTTTCCACCGCAGGCACGGTCGACTGGGACAGCGGCAAGGTGACTTATGCGACCGACGCTCTGCCCGGCTTCACGGGTTACGATTTCTGCCGCGACGTAAAAGACACTTTCTCCCTGCCGACTACGGTAATAAACGACGCTACCGCGGCGGCAGTCGCAGAACACTACTCGGGCAACCCTGAAGGACGCGACGTGGTGCTCACCCTCGGCACGGGACTGGGAAGCGCGCTGGTCAGACCGGGCGTACTGGACAAAAACTGCGTGGAGGACCTGCATCTCGGACACGTAATCCTGCACGAAGACGGATTCCTCTGCAAATGCGGCAAACGCGGTTGCGCAGAACAGTACGTATCCGCAAGCGC
>CALWKV010000119.1 GCA_944381355.1 uncultured Christensenellaceae bacterium
TCGGTAGCGCTTGCCGCACTCGACTACCTCTGCGACACTACGGTGTCCAGACCCAATCTGGCTTGCGACATCAGATATACTATCTGCAGGATAATGTTTACTTATTGTTACTCTAAATAATGCTTTATATTTAATTATTTTAATGTATTATTTATTATTATCTATTAGTAAATATTTGCAAATCGTATATAATGCTTAATATTATTATTTAGTAAATTCTATGATAATCTAGTAAATACTATTTGTGATCTTTGGGACGCAATTTACGGCAAAACAGCGGAAGTATGCAATTGGCATCGATCGAAATCGTCAGACACATCGACAAAATTTTAGTGAAGATAAATATATATCAAACGCAAAGCAAAAATGCATCTGATTTCTCATAAATCTCAAGACAGAAAATTTACGCATTAACTATGGACGATATCGTAATTTATACAAACAAAAAAGCCTGCATCTTACGAAAAAACGCTGACCTGAAGCGGCTGGCTTATCATATGCAGACGAAAGTTATGAGACATAAATACAGCGTTTACAAGCCGACAGGCATAATGCAATATAAGCAATAAATGCGATCGTTTCAGAAGATCGTCATAACATCTGCCGCACCGTATCTTTTTGTTCATTCTCAATTTTGACAAGCATGATCTCGCGCCGCTAAATGGCTGTTTGTCGGCAAAAAACGCGAGAGGTAATAACGCTCGTATGATTGATTTCATAATATAATTATGATTTCATATATAATAAGTATATTTGATTTTAATTACATTTAACCGATATACACACCTAAAATTTACCATTCCAAAAAACAATTTACTGTGCCGATAAGATCAAATCAACGATATTACAAAATCAGAACGGTCAATTTTCTTCAAAAACCCACATTAAGCACCTCTGCCCTACTCTGCAAACAGACAACGACCATACTTTTTTCAGCTACCTGCATATTTACTGCGCGTTTTTCGTTCAATCTATTTAATATACAGCCGATATCACATTGTCACAAAGTAAATCGGCAAACCGCTTAGTTGCAAAGTCGGCATTGCCCGTATATTATTCAATTTCGCTATTGCCATATTTTCAACACGAGTGAATTATCCGACAGACAAAATCCCGCCATTTAGTTGCATTAAAAAATCCTCCCGCATTTTACTGAGAGAGGACGAAATCAAAGCAAAATTTCAGACCAATTTATCGTATTCTTCTACCAGAACGCCCGCTTCTCTGAAAAGCTCCATACTGAAGTCGTCGGGATAGCCGTGTTTGAAAACCACCCTCTTTATGCCTGCGTTGATTATCATTTTGGCACATATAACGCAGGGCTGATACGTGCAATACAGCGTCGCGCCGTCAACGCTGACGCCCAGTTTCGCCGCCTGAACGATCGCGTTCTGCTCGGCATGCACGGCGTAACATATCTCGTGACGCGTACCCGAAGGTATACCGAGTTTTATGCGAATGCATTCGCCCTTTTCGTTACAACTTTTTATACCGCTGCTCGCGCCGTTGTAGCCCGTGGTCAGAATGCGTTTGTCCTTTACTATGACAGCCCCTACGTGACGGTCTATCTTGTAACAGCTCGACCACGTAGCAACGAATTCTGCCATTTCCATAAATCTTTTATCCCATTTGTCCATTGCCTGTCTCCCTGACTTTCAATATTAATACTATACCACAAACGCCAACTCTTTCTCAATCTTTTTCCGACTATTATTGTGCGGATATTCTGATACTTTTTCCGAGACAAGCAAATCACGCCCTGACACCTAGTCCTGAATCAATATAAGGCTTAAGCGTATACCGCGCTGTAACGCATAGCAAACAAAAAAATCCCGCCTCGTTTGACTCTTATCGTCGACGCATAGCGACGTTTTCAACCCGAATGTTCACCTCAGACGCTATTTGTATAAGCGTTTTTGGCAAAAAACATGCTAAAAAGTCGACATAAAAATTTAACGAAAAATATACATTATTTTTTGGCGCGAAGCCTTTACATAAAGATAGACGCGTGCTATAATAAACAATGTTAGCAATCGACAGGTCTGACTGCTAACTTACAATCTGGAGGTAATTACTATGAATATTAAACCTTTGTTTGACAGAATAGTCGTAAAAGCTGTAGAATGCGCAGACAAGACCGAAAGCGGTCTTTTCCTGCCTTCTTCCGCAAAAGAAAAGCCGCAGTCGGCTCAGGTTATCGCCGTCGGTCCCGGCGGTATGGTAGACGGCAAAGAAGTCACCATGCAGGTCAAAGTGGGCGACGTCGTGCTTTTCAACAAATTCTCCGGCAGCGACTTCAAACTCGACGGAGAGGAAGTCACCATCCTCAAGCAGAGCGACGTACTGGCAATCATCGAAAAATAAGGAGTAAAAGAATATGGCTAAAAAATTCAAATACGGCGAAGACGCGAGAAGAAGCCTCGAAGCAGGCGTAAACGCGGTCGCCAATGCAGTAAAAATCACTCTCGGCCCCAAGGGCAGAAACGTCGTCCTCGACAAAAAATACGGCGCTCCGCTCGTCACCAACGACGGCGTGACCATCGCAAAGGATATCGAACTCGAGGATGCGTTTGAAAACATGGGCGCACAACTCGTAAAAGAGGTTTCTATCAAGACGAACGACGTCGCGGGAGACGGCACGACCACAGCTTGCCTGCTCGCACAGGCGATCATTCGCGAAGGACTCAAGAACGTAGCGGCAGGCGCCAACCCGATGGTTCTCAAAAAAGGTATCGCCAAGGCTACTGCGGCTGTCGTTGAGGCTCTCAAAGTGATCTCCCAGCCCATTTCTGACGAAAAGTCGATCAGCCACGTCGCAAGCAACTCCGCAGGCGACGAAGAAGTCGGCAAGATTATTTCTGAAGCTATGCACACGGTTGGCAAAGACGGCGTAATTTCTCTCGACGAGTCCAAGTCTATGGAAACGGGCGTTACTTACGTTGAAGGCATGCAGTTCGATCGCGGCTACGCTTCGGCATACATGGTCACCAACACCGACAAGATGGAAGCCGTGCTCGACGACGCGTACGTACTCATCACCGACAAAAAGATCTCGACGAGCAAAGACATACTGCCCGTCCTCGAAACCGTCGTACAGAACGGTCTCAGACTTCTCATCATCGCCGATGACATCGAGGGCGAAGCGCTTACCGCTATCGTACTCAACAAACTCAAGGGCATCCTCAACTGCGTTGCGGTCAAGGCTCCCGGATTCGGCGACAGAAGAAAGGCTATGCTCGAGGATATCGCAACTCTTACGGGCGGCACTGTCATCAGCAGCGAGCTGGGTTATGAACTCAAAGACGCAGGCATCGCACAGCTCGGACGCGCTAAGCAGGTAAAAGTGGACAAGGACAACACCGTCATCGTCGGCGGTATGGGCGACGCTACTCTGATCAAAGCTCGCGCAGAAGCTATCCGCGCGCAGATCGCTACCACTACCAGCGAATACGACAAAGAAAAGCTGCAGGAACGTCTTGCAAAACTCGCGGGCGGCGTGGCGGTCATCAACGTCGGCGCGGCTACCGAGGTGGAGATGAAAGAAAAGAAACTGCGCATCGAGGACGCGCTTGCGGCTACCCGTGCGGCAGTAGAAGAAGGCATCATTCCCGGCGGCGGCATTGCGCTTCTCAACACGATCGCAAAAGTAAAACCCGTTGTCGACGCTATGCATGGCGACGAAAAGACCGGCGGGCAGAGCGTTCTTAAGGCTCTCGAAGAACCTGTCAAGCAGATCGCTGCCAACGCGGGCGTAGACGGCGGCGTAGTCGTAAACACCATACTGACCTCAGGCAAAGGCGCAAACTACGGTTACAACGCTCTCACCGACGAGTATTGCGACATGATGGAAGCAGGCATAATCGACCCGACCAAGGTCACCAGAAGCGCTATCCAGAACGCGGCAAGCGTTGCGGCAACTCTGCTTACGACCGAAGTGCTCGTCACGGACATCCCCCTTCCTCCCGCTCCCGTTGCACCGCAGGGCATGGACGGCGGAATGTATTGATAACCGTCTATTGAAACAAACGATGATCCGACCGCTCCCGACGGAGCGGTCGTTTTCAATTAATAACGTGCAAAACTACGGCGGAAAAATGATTGAGACCGCACCGAAAATACGGTCACGGTCTTATGTGTGGTTGCTATATAATGCTGTCGGCTTAAAAAACCGCGCGGAAAAACCTGAACTAGGCAATTCCGTTGCCGTTCGCGTTCATGCGACGGTGTCCGTCTTCAGCCTTTGTTCCTCGTTTTCGTGGTCTATCGTCGCCTCGTTGACGTATGCGCCGAGATTGAGTTGTTCTCCCATCAGCGTGTTGAGAGACTTCGTCATTTCCGCTATAAACGCAGACGTTGCCTTTGCCTGCGCGGGCGCTATTTTGCGCACCTGCCCGGTACAATATGTAGTCCACTTTCTCGAAAAATCGCTGAGTCTCTCGCCTTCGAGCGCAAAGCGCACTTTTGACGCATAGTCAATCTCTTTTGCTTTGTCGATCGCATTCATAAGCGCGGTCGAAATACTCTCCTCTCGACGGCGGTAGTCGCAAAGATTGCGGTACAGCTCATCGTTTTCATTCTCGAGACGTTTTATTCTCTCCCTCAGTTCTGCATTTGTCTTTTCAAATTGCGACGACAAACCCACAATGTAGTCTTCAACCTGTTTTTTGTCATAACCTTTAAATTTAACTCTGAAAGTATCCATATCTGCCTCCGATAACGATTATAACAAAACCGCCTCCCTGTGCATACTGTTCGGGAAGCGGTATTTTTGACATATTCTTGCGTGTTTGAGCGCATTTTGACGATTTTAGAAGTATTACTGCGAATGTTCATTGAGAAGTCTCTGTTTGAGGTTGAACAGCTTCTCCGAAAGGTCTACCTTGTAGATGTGCGGATTGAGCAGTCTCTTGTATTCATTCCAGAATTTCGCATAGCTTTCCTTATGATATGCGGCAATCTCTCGCACGGTGGGACGTTTATAGACGACCTTGCCGTCTCTGATTATATCCACGTTGAGGTCCTTCGTATAGAAATTGGTGACGGTCTTTCTTTTCCAGGTAAAATCCGGGTGGAATATTTCGATCTTATCGAGACCGTCGAAATTTTCGTCCTTAAGCGCGATAAGATCTGCGATTGCCTTGTCTGTATTCTTGTCGAATATGCGGACGATCTTTTTAAGACCGGGATTAGTGATCTTGGCGGGCGTGTCGCTCATTTTGAGTTTGGGGATCATAATGCCGTCTTTCTCTATCGCCGCCATCTTGTAAACGCCGCCGAGCGACGGACAATCCTGACTGGTGATGAGTTTTGTACCTATACCCCAGCAATCTATTTTTGCGTTCTGAGAATCGAGCGACATAAGCACGTTTTCGTCTATATCTCCGCTAGCGAATATCTTCACGTCGGGGAATCCCGCCTCGTCAAGCATTGTCCTCGCTTCGCGACTGAGATATGCAAGGTCTCCCGAATCGAGTCGAATACCGACGGGCTTGTGCCCTGCGGCGCGAAGCTCTTTGAAAACGGTTATCGCGTTGGGCACGCCGCTTTTGAGAGTGTTGTAGGTGTCTACAAGGAGCAGACAGTTGTCAGGATACATTTTCGCGTAAGCGCGAAAAGCCTCGATCTCGCTGTCAAAACTCATTACCCAGCTATGCGCGTGAGTGCCCGAGACGGGAACGTCGAAAAGTTTGCCGGCAAGCACGTTGGACGTGGACGCGCAACCTGCGATCATCGCCGCTCTCGCGCCGTAAATGCCCGCGTCGGGTCCCTGAGCGCGTCTCAGTCCGAATTCCGCGACCGCACCGCCCTTTGCCGCATAGACGATCTTAGCCGCTTTAGTCGCGATAAGAGTCTGGTGATTGAGTATGCAAAGTATTGCCGTTTCGATAAGCTGAGCCTCGAAAAGTCTCGCCTTGACCGTGAGTATCGGCTCTTGCGGAAAAACGACAGTACCTTCCGGCACGGCGTAGATATCTCCGGTGAATCTGAAATCGGCGAGCAACTGCATGAAGTCCTCGTCGAAAAGTTTAAGAGAACGCAGATAATCGAGATCCTCGTCGCTGAATTTCAGATTTTCGATATATTCGATAACCTGTTCGAGACCGCAGGCAACGGCATAGTTGTTACCTACTCCGCGATAAAAGACGTCGAATACAGCCGTTTTGTTGAGTTGGCTGTTCTTTGAATAGCCGTACATCATCGTAAGTTGGTAAAGATCGGTCAGAAGGGTCAGATCCCTCATAGTAACCTCCGTATATCGGTAGTAAAATGCCGCGAACGCCTTCTGCGAATTTTACAATTGCGCGCCGCAAAAACGCTGGCGCGAAAACTTTGCTTGTTTTGTATCTGTTTTGACTTGTTCAATCGGTTTTTTCGTCTGTTTTTTTGCTTTTTGCGGACGTCTGCTTTTTTACGGGCAGCGGATTTTCAGATTTAACCGCCTTGCCGACGCCAAAAACAACAGCTCTGATCTGCCTTTCTGCGAGCGTATACACTCCCGCAGGTCTGAACTCCTCGCCATCGTCGTCTCCGCACGCCTCGTAATAACCGCTTCCTCCGACTATCACACCCGCAACCATGCGTTTGTCGTACTCCTCAAGAAGTTTTATCGAGTCGCCCGCCTCGTTGTAGATTTTACTCTGAAAGCGTATGACTCCCTTCTGATTGAGAACCATCAGCACGAACGCTACAATGCAAGCAGTATAAGCGATGACCTGTACCACGCCTATATCCGTACCGGGGAACGTCTTGTGCTCCGTCTTGAGGAACTCGAGCGTTCCTCTGACGAGACCGTACCAGAATACGTAATAGAGCGATATCGTGAAATTCTTCAGCTTTTTATATCTGAAGAACAGCAAAAGACCTATCGCGAGACCTATCAGATTGAAAAATCCCTCATAAATGTACAGCGCCTGATGCCACATACCGTCATAATCGATAAACACGGCAAACGGCCATCTCTGGAATGCGGGATTGGTGACGATCTGCCCGTAAAGTTCCTGATTGGCGAAATTGCCCCATCTGCCTATGATCTGACCGAGGAACACGCACAACACGACGCAGTCGGCGACCTTGGCGTACGAATATTTTTTATAGCGGAGAACGCAGAACAGTATGCCCGCCGCGCCGCCGAAAATGCCGCCGATTATCGTAAGCCCCGCCAAGCCTTCGCTGGTCAGTCCGAGAAAACGCATAAGAGCGTCCCAACTGTCTATCGGGTAATATTCCTTTCTGGGCACGACGTAGAAAAGCCTGCAACATATTATCGCAAGCACTACGACCCAGATGAACAGTTCGAGCGAAAAATCAATATCCACCTTGCGTTTGTCGGCAAGATAAAGATAGAGAAAATACGCAAGGATAATGCCTGCCGTGACAAATATGCCGTACCAAGTCACCGTGATCCTGCCGTCAAGGAAGGAAAAAGCTATTTTATCGGACATCAGTCAAACTCCACTTTGCAGGTTCCTTCGTTCCTGACGCCTATCCTGTAAACGCAATCGTCGCCGAATATCTTCTTCATATCGGCAATATACGCGTCCGCTCCCTGATTGTCGACGAAAGCGATGATTGTGCCTGCAAAACCGCCGCCGTGTACCCTGACCGCCTTAACTGCGGGATCGAGCTTGCTCACAGCCAGCGCGAGAGGTATTCTCTGCGCCGTGTCTCCGAGCGGATAACAGTTCTGCAAAAGTTCGTACGAGCTTTGTCCGCTACCGTTGATGACTGCCGCAAACTTCTTGAAATTGCCGCTTTTTACCGCCTTTACGCCCGCTTCGACGCGCTTGTTTTCCTCAAAATAATGCATTGCGCGAAGGATTGCCCTGCCCGTAACTTTGCTCTGCAATTCAGGTATAGAGGCAAGGAAATCTTCCTCTTTGACCTTGCGCAACTTGCGTACGTGGAACATGCTCGCGACCCACTCCATCTCGCTTCTTATATCTGCGTACTGACTGGTGAGATCGCAGTGATCGCCGCCCGTATTTATAAGCACTATCGTCGCGCCGTCGAACTTCCAGTCCATAGTTTTGACTTTCGGATTCGCCGTCGACTTGAAATCGATATAGCTTACGCCGCCGAGCGCGATCGCGCTCTGATCCAGAAGCCCGCACGGCTTGCCAAAATAGATACTCTCGGCATAATGCGCCGCTTTCGCCTTGGTTATCTTGTCCACAACCCCGTCGTTGTACATCTTGTTGAGTATTTCGCAGATGAGTACCTCGAAAGAAGCCGAAGAACTGACGCCCGCGCCCTTGAACACGTCACTGGTCGTAGTCGTCGCAAAACCGCCTATTTTGTAACCGTTCTGTTTATAATATGCCAGTACGCCTCTGACAAGAGCTTCGCTGGAACCGTATTCATCGCTGCTCGGCTCGAGTTCGTCAAGACTGACTACGACTTCAGGATATCCGACAGAAGCAACGACTACTTTTCCTTCGAGAGGAGTCACGCATGCAACTGTATCAACGCTGATAGAAGCGCACAGCACCTTGCCGTTGTTGTGATCGGTATGATTGCCGCACAACTCTATTCTTCCGGGAGAAGAATAAAAAGACACCTCGCCGCCGTAAGTCGAGACGTGCATGTCGTATATCTTTTTATAACGCGCCGCCTGATAATCGAGACCGCCGCCGTAAAGTTTGTCTACATATGCGGCAAAAGCGGAGTTGGTTTTCAGATTGTCAACGAAACTCTGAGTTATGCTCATAATATACCTCACAAAAGTGTTTTTATAATTATATCATAATAAAAAGAAAGTGTAAAGATTTCTCGACGATTTACGGGACGTATGCGATTTTATTGCGACAGGACGTGCCCCGTATTTTAATATGCGTATAAATATTTCATGACGCGATCCCTGACTGACAAACGCAGACAATTCTCATCCTGAAACAGCGACTTTGCCTTTAAATTCAGTTATTAGCGGTTTTATTATTGCAATCGTCGAAAAGATGTAATATAATTAAAAGCGGCGAAAGCCGATTTCAAACAAATTTTTGCGGAGTGAATTTATGCTTACCGACGAACAGCTCAAAGTCAAGATCAACGAACTGCTTTGCTATGCAAGCGACAATCTGTCGCTCGAACAAGAGGACGAGTATTATGTTCTCAACACCCTTCTGGACTTCTTCGGACTCAACGCGCCCGCGGCGCCGATAGAGAAATACGGCGACTTCCAGACCGACATAGTCGACCCCCTGGTACAGCACGCAATCGACACGGGCAGGATAAAACCCGAAGAA
>CALWKV010000120.1 GCA_944381355.1 uncultured Christensenellaceae bacterium
TAAATGCCTTGCCCGTGTGACGGGTGCATTGAAAGGCTTCGCATTATGCAACTCAGTTAGGGTAATAAATACGGCTTAAAACTGCATGCTACCGCAGGCAATGATTTTTAGTGAGTGTTTCGGAAACATATGGCGTAAAATAAAAACGGCTTCGCATTGTTAAGCGGGCAATGATACGCAACAGCGATCACTGTTCCCGCCACGCGGGCGCCTCAGGGCTGGTTCGTATTATTCAGGTCTGGTATACGCGGCGAATCAAGCGGCTGAAAGCCTGCTCGCCGTTATAGACCGGAAAATATTGTCATGAAAGAATCCGCGCTCCGATTCTCTCACTGTCTCACATCACTCCCGCTTTTTACGGCCGCGCCCGTCCGTTGCCCTTGCATCCCGATATTTTCTTCGCGGCAAATTATAGCCGTTTTGTCCATAAAAGTTCGCCTTGAAGATCTTACAAGGCGTACCAAATCCGACATTGCGGAATACTATGTATTATGTCTTTAAGACAACAAAAGGAGGCAAAATGAAAAAGACGATAACTTTACTTCTGATCTGCTGTATGCTTGCCGTCGCGACGGTATTCTGCTTTGCCGGCTGCAACACAGAACAGGATACAATAAGGCTTATAGAAGTCACCCACTCGGTTTTCTACGCTCCCCTCTACGTCGCGATCGACGGCGGCTACTTCGAGGAAGAAGGCGTAACGGTAGAGCTGTCCAACGGCGGCGGCGCGGACAAATGCATGACCGCGGTGCTGTCGGGTCAGGCGGACATAGGGTTTCACGGTCCCGAAGCAGTGATATACGTTGCAAACGAAAAGGACGCTGATTTCCCCGTAATGTTCGGACAACTGACAGAAAAGGACGGCTCTTTTCTTATGGCGAGAGAGCCAATGCCCGACTTTGAATGGAGCGATATGGCAGGAAAAGAAGTCATAGGCGGCAGGCGCGGCGGCGTACCTGCGATGGCGCTCGAGCACGCAATGCTTATAAACGGTCTGACCGACGGCGTCAACGTGACGATCAACTACGACGTGCAATACGACCTCATAGGCGCGGCGTTTATAAGCGGTACGGGCGATTTCTGCACGATGTTCGAGCCTGCGGCGTCCGAAATGCAGGCACAGGGCAACGGATATATCGTGGCTTCGGTCGGCGAAGCGGCGGGCGACATGCCCTTCACGGCATTCAGCGCGAAACAGAGCTATATAGAGCAAAATCCCGACAAGATACAGGCTTTCTGCAACGCTATCGCACGAGCGATAGAATATGTATACAACACCGACAGCGAGGAGATCGCAAAACTGATCTCTCCTTCTTTCGCAGGTACGGATATAGCCACGCTCGCGAACGCGATACAGGCGTATAAGGACATCGGCGCATACAGCCCGTCCCTCGTACCCGACGAAGCTGACTTCGACAGGCTTCAGGACGTGATAATCGAAGCGGGAGTGCTGACCGAAAAAACCGATTTTGCAAAGATCGTCGATCTTTCGTTTGCTCAGAAGGCAACCGAATACGCAAAATCTCTCGCCTGAACGCGCTTCGGAGGTGAGAAAAATGACGGAAAAAACTTATGCCGTCAGAGGTACAGACGCTAACGATTCGCTCAGAAAAAATACGGGCGCGCCTTGCGCTCCGTCCGACGCGGGCGGGCAAAGCGACGCGCTCGTCAGGTTTGAGAACGTATCTTTGACTTACCATGACAAGACGGGAGAAACCCTTGCGCTCGACTGTCTCGACTTTGAAGTGCGCCGCGGCGAACTGCTGGGCGTGGTAGGACCGAGCGGTTGCGGCAAAACAACCGTTTTGTCCATAATTTCGTCGATAATAAAACCGTCGTCGGGAGAAGTTTTCATAGACGGAGCGAGACCCGAAGACAGCCGCGACGTATGCGGATATATGCTTCAGCGCGATGAACTCTTTCCTTGGCTGACGATATCGCAGAACGTACTGCTGGGCGCGAAGATCAAAAAGATGAAGGACAGGCGCGAATACGCCTATGCGCTTCTCGACAAATACGGTCTTGGCGACTTTAAAGACCGCTACCCGTCTCAGCTTTCGGGAGGAATGAGGCAGAGAGTCGCGCTGATACGCACTCTCGCCACGTCTCCGGAACTGCTTCTTCTCGACGAGCCTTTCGGCGCGCTCGACTTTCAGACGCGTCTCAACGTAGTCGAGGACGTACACTCGATAATCAAGAACGAGAAAAAAACGGCGGTATTCGTAACGCACGACATATCCGAGGCGATCTCGATGTGCGACAGGATAGTCATTCTGTCCGCGCGCCCCGCCAAAGTAAAAAAGATCGTCGATCTTTCCCCGATAGGAGAACTTTCTCCGCTTATGCGCAGAGAGGCTCCGCTCTTTCAGAAGTACTCGCACGACATCTGGGAAAACCTGCAGAACAAAAAGGAAAAACGCCTATGAAAAAGAACACGGATTACTCTCCCGAACACGTAAAATACCTCAAAGAACGCAAGCGCAGGCGCGTGCTGATATCCGCAATGCGCTGGGGAGTGCTCGTCGTCGTGATAGCGCTGTGGGAACTGCTGGCGCGCGTCGGCGCGATAGACTCTTTCATCACGTCGTCTCCGAGCAGGATATGGGACACCTTCCTGACGCTTTGCAAGGACGGCTCTCTTTTCACCCACGCGGGAGTCACGCTGTATGAGACGGTCGTCAGCTTTCTGCTTGCAACGGCTCTCGGCACGGTCATAGCGATCGCCCTCTGGTGGTGCGACACCCTGCGCAACGTGCTCGAGCCTCACCTCGTAGTGCTCAACGCCCTGCCCAAGATAGCGCTAGGTCCGATAATCATAATATGGGTAGGCGCAGGCACGGGCGCGATCATAGTAATGGCGCTGATGATCTCTCTGATAATCACGGTGCTGAGTACGCTCAACGGGTTTATGGAAGTCGACAAAGGCAAACTCACTCTGCTCGACACGATGAACGCGACAAAACTGCAAAAACTCGTATATCTTGTCCTGCCGTCCAACGTGCCCACGATAATTTCGGCACTCAAGATCAACGTCGGACTGTGCTGGGTCGGTACGATAATGGGAGAATATCTCGTATCGCGCGCAGGACTGGGATATCTGATAATATACGGCGGTCAGGTATTCAGGCTTGACCTGGTGATGACGAGCACCGTAGTATTGTGCGTGCTGGCGGCGCTTATGTACGCCTGCGTCGCGCTTCTCGAAAAACTCGCTTACAAAAAATTCGGAAACAACTGATTTAAGTCGGCGGCGCGTCGGTACGATTTTGCGGCGCGCCGATCGGCGACTGTAACGGCGCTTTCACTTGCTTATCCGATACTGTTTTAAAATAATTTTTCTTTCTGCGTTTTGCGACCGCTCTCTTTTTTATCAGATACAGCGCGCACGCCGCGAAAGCGACGGCAAACACTCCGCTCGCAACCGCCGCAATGAACGGGTAAAACAGATCGACCGCGGCAGAAAAATCCCAGCCGTACGATGCGAGCGTCAGTAAAAGAAGCACCGCCGTCACGCTTTTGGAGGACGGCAGAACGGCGCGAAGTCCGTCTCCGAGGCTTTTCGCCGCGCCCGCAAGCGTGGTGATTATCGCTATTCCGACGACAACCGCGCCCAGAAATCCCAAACCGTTCGCTGCGCACAGCGAATACACGGGCATTTCCGACCGAGGATAATCGCAAGCGGCGCAGTATACGAAAAAAGTCATAACCCCCAGCGCCGCCGCGCATACAGCTCCTATAAAGACTATATCTGCCGCACTCGCCCTCTCTCCGTCTTTTACGGCGAGACAGCCGCCGAGAAGCATATTCATCGACAGATATCTGACGCAGGACAACCAATTCAGCGGCAACGCCTGCACCGCCGCGGAACTCTTGAAATAAAGCACCGCAAGAAGCGCAAACAGCAACGGCACGAGCGCGATGTTGATCCTGCCCACGGCTTTCGCGCCGGCAGAACTCAGCGCCACGCAAAGCACAGCAAGGGCAAACCCCGCAATTTTTCCCGCGCGCGTATCGGCAAACAAGCTCTGCAAACCGCCGATCATAGTCGTCATGGTCAGCAGCATGCAAAGCTCTATCAACGCAATAAACGCCGCCTTTGCGCCCCTGAATAATCTGCCGTCTGCCTTCTCGTTTTTTGCAAAACCCGCGAATGCTTTTCCTATGCAGAGAAAGAGCGACGCGCACGCGCCCATCGCCACGCCGGTCAGTAGCGGAGCCAGCCACCCGCCGTCTCCGAAAAACAGGATGATCTCCCTGCCCGTAGCAAACCCCGCGCCGACGATCGCGCCGACGTAGACGCTCGCAGTTTTAAATCTCTCCGACACCGTCACACAAAAAGATATGCCGTATTTCTCACGCGTATGCACATGTGCAGATAGCAAGCGCACCTTACGCCCGCGCCTATGGGTGCAAAAACCGCAATCAAGCACGTCTTTCCGCATATATCACGATGACATGACCCATGCGACAAACGCAATGAGTATATCCGAATAACAATAGTCACAACCTACACGGGCACGAAAATTTTATTATTTTGCTCTGATCTGTCACATCGTTTATCAGTTTAAGACGCGGCATAAAAAAACGGAAGCGATCGCTTCCGTTGTATGCGTATAGTTGCAGACTCTCCTCACACTTCGAGCAGATGTTTTACGCCCTCTTTGGTCGACACCTTGTACAAAGTTATCTTATTGCCCAGCACCTGCACGACTTCCGCGCCGACGATGTCCGCCAATTCCGACGCAAGCGACTTTGCCGTATAATCGCTGTTCTTGAGCACGTTGATCTTGACGAGTTCGTGCGCCTGAAGCTGCTCGGACAGCTGTATCGCGACTTCTTCGGTCACGCCGTTCTTTCCTATGTGAGTAGTGGGTTGCATCGTCATAGCGATGCTTCTCAGTTTTGCCCTTTCTTTCGTAGTCATATATTACTCCTGATATTCAAATTCTATGTCGAGAATGCGCACTACGTCGCCGTCCTTGATCCCCTTTTCTCTGAGCGCGTCGTAAACGCCGAGTTTCTGCAATCTGCTCTGGAAGTACTGGAAAGACTCGTAATCGCTGAGCACTACCACTCGCGCGAGGTAATTGACGAGACCGCCCGACACTACGTACGCGCCGTCGTCCGCGATATCTATCTCGTATCCTCCCTGCGCGTCCTCCTCTACGAACGTAGCCTCGAAAGGCGTTGTCTTGGGCAATTCGGGGAGTATCTTAGCTATCTCGGCAAGCAGGTCTTTGAGACCGCTGTTTGTCGCCGCGCTTATCCTTATCACTTTCTTTCCCGACTTTCTCTCAAACTCCTCGATATTGGAGTCGTCGGTCAGAAGGTCGCATTTGTTGGCACAGATTATCTGCGGCAGAGAGCCTAGTTTTTCACTGTACTGACTCAGCTCGTTGTTTATCTTCAGATAATCATCGTATGGGTCTCTGCCCTCGCTGCCCGAAATATCGATCACGTGGACTATGAGGCGCACGCGCTCTATATGGCGCAAAAATCTCGTGCCCAGTCCCGCGCCCTGCCAGGCTCCCTCGATAAGCCCGGGAATATCGGCAACTACAAAGCGCTGATCGTAATATTCCGCGACTCCGAGATTTGGGTTGAGGGTTGTGAAGTGGTAATTGGCTATTTTGGGTCTTGCGCCCGAGACCACGGAAAGTATCGTGGATTTACCCACGTTGGGGAAGCCTACGAGACCGACGTCCGCGATCGTCTTGAGTTCGAGCGTGAGTTCGCGTTCTTTGGTCGTGACTCCGCGGTGGCTGAAATGGGGCGCTCTGCGTTGAGCTGTCGCGAATCTCGCGTTGCCCTTGCCGCCCTTGCCTCCTTTTTCGCAGACGAACTCGCTGCCGGGATAAAACATATCCGCAAGTATCGTATCCGTCTTTTTATCTTTTATGATAGTGCCGCAAGGGACCTTGATTATCATATCCTTGCCGCTCTTTCCCGTGCAGTTTTTCGCGCCGCCTTTAGCGCCGTCCTCCGCGCGGAAGTGCTTTGCGTAACGGAAGTCGATCAGCGTAGCGGAAGTGTCCTCGGCGACGAATATCACGTCGCCGCCCTTACCGCCGTCGCCGCCGTCCGGACCGCCGTTGGCTACGTACTTTTCGGTATGAAAGGATATCGCTCCGTCGCCGCCGTTGCCTGCTTTGACGAAAATAGTCGCTATATCGAGAAACATAAAGGATTATTCCACTCCGAGTTGTTCTGCTATTGCCTTAGCCGCCTTTCTGCCTGCGCCCATCGCGAGAATGACCGTAGCGGCGCCCGTCACGGCGTCTCCGCCGGCATAAATGCCCTCCACGTTGGTCATCATGGTCTCCTCGTTGACGACGATTGTGCCTTTTTGAGAAAATTCAATGTCTTTGCACGATTTGCGTATCAGCGGATTGGGGCTTGTGCCGAGAGAGACGATGACCTGATCGACGTCTATCACGTATTCGCTGCCCTCAACGGGTACGGGACGGCGTCTGCCCGAAGCGTCGGGTTCGCCAAGCTGCATTTTAATGCACTTGATACCCGAGACTTTGCCGTCCTCTCCGAGTATCTCGACGGGGTTGGTCAGCAATCTGAACTCGATGCCTTCTTCCTCTGCGTGCATGATCTCCTCGCCTCTTGCAGGCATCTCCTCGCGACCGCGGCGGTAGATTATGTAGACCTCGCCGCCTCCGATCCTCTTTGCCGTACGCGCAGCGTCCATTGCGACGTTACCCGCGCCGATGACGGCGACTTTCTTGCCGCAGTATACGGGGGTGATCGCGTCCTCTCTGTACGCTTTCATCAGATTGACTCTGGTCAGGAACTCGTTGGCGGAGCTTACTCCGTTGAGGTTCTCGCCGGGGATATTCATAAACTGCGGGAGACCTGCGCCCGTGCCGATGAATATAGCGTCGTACTGCTCGCGCAGTTCGTCTATCGTGATCGTCTTGCCTACGACGGTATTGAGTTTTATCTCAACGCCGAGCGCGACGAGTTTGTCTATCTCCTTGGCGACGACGTCGTCCTTGGGAAGTCTGAATTCGGGGATACCGTAAACGAGCACGCCGCCCGCCTTGTGGAATGCCTCGAATATCGTGACCTTCATACCGCGCATAGCGCAGTCCGCCGCGCAGGTCAGACCGCTGGGTCCGCTGCCAATGACGGCGACCTTCTTGCCGTTGGCGGGCTTTTTCTCGGGAATTATACCGCTCTTGAGCGCATAGTCGCCGACGTATCTCTCGAGCGCGCCGATTGCTACGCTTCCGCCGAGTTTCGCCTTTCTTACGCAGAAATTCTCGCACTGTTTTTCCTGCGGGCACACTCTGCCGCATATCGCGGGAAGAAGCGTATCCTTGCTTATCTGCGTCACCGCTCCGTCCATATCGTTCTCTTTGAGGCGCGCGATGAACGCGGGAATGTCGATCCCCACGGGGCAACCCTTTCTGCAGGGAGCCGCCTTACAGCCGAGACACCTGTCGGCTTCTGCGAGCATCAGCTTTTCGTCAAAGCCGAGACTGACCTCGTTGAAGTTGGTAACTCTTACCGCGGGATCCTGATGTATCGTTTTATTTCTTTCGCTGTTATTCATAATCAATCTCTCAATTTGCACTTACCCTCGTGCTCTCTGTAAAAACCCGAGCGGTTCATCGCTTCCGCGAAATCGACCTTGTGACCGTCGAATTCGGGACCGTCAACGCAGGCGTATTTGGTCTTGCCGTCCACCGTCAGTCTGCAACCGCCGCACATACCCGTACCGTCTACCATTATGCTGTTCATGCTGACGATAGTGTGGATATTGTACTTGCGGGTCAGCTCGCTGACGTTTCTCATCATTATCATCGGACCTACGACGAAAACGCAGTCGATCTTCTCACCTCTGTCGATAAGTTCCTGAAGCACCGTGGTGACGAAACCCTTTGTGCCGAGAGAGCCGTCATCCGTTGCGATGAGCAGTTCTTTGCTGTTTTCTCTGAATTCGTCTATGCTGAACAGCAGCTCTTTCGTACGTGCGCCGATTATGGTCGTGCAGGGTTTGCCCTGCGCCTTGCGCAGTTTAGCCTGCGGGTAAATGACCGCGCAACCTATGCCGCCACCGACGAGCACGACATTGTCGAACTCCGACAGGTCTGTCGCGTTGCCGAGAGGTCCGACCATATCGTGGATATATTCGCCCTCTTTAAGCTGTCCCATCTTGTGCGTGCTGTATCCCACGTCCTGCACAAGGAGCGTGATCGTGCCTTTCTCAGCGTCGTAATCGCATATAGTGAAAGGAACGCGTTCTCCTTCCTCGTCTACGCGCAGAATTATAAACTGTCCCGGCTTGCAATGCGTCGCTATATCCTCTGCCTCTATAAGGTACTCTTTTACCCTCGGCGCAATGTCGACGATCCTGAGAATCTTATTCATAACATCTGTCCTCCTGACTAATCGTTATACTGTTTTCCTGTAACGTTATACTAAAAATTATCCGCGTCAAACGCGTATTTATTCTTGTTTTCCGCAAAGCGAAGCGTAATAGTCGCAATATGCGCAGATCGTACACTTGTCGCACTCGGGATTTCTCGCCTTGCAGACGTAGCGCCCGTGATGTATGAGCAGGTGATGCGCTTCTGTCCATCTGCTCTCGGGGATAGCCGCTGTGAGCGCCTTTTCGACGACCTCGGGCTTGTCCGTGCGGACGAAGCCTATCCTGTTAGCGAGCCTGAGTACATGGGTGTCGACCGCCATCGCCTGCCCGCCGAAAGCGACGGCATAGACGACGTTAGCCGTCTTTCTGCCCACTCCCGCGAGAGTAACGAGTTCTTCCACGGTAGACGGGACCTTTCCGCCGAAACGCACGAGTATATCGGTCGCCGCCTTGATTATATTCGCCGCCTTGTTCTTATAAAAGCCGCACGAATATATCAGCCTTTCGAGTTCATGCACGTCGATACCCGCAAAATCCTCGGGCGTGTTGTATTTCCTGAACAGCGTCGCCGTAACCTCGTTGACGCGCTTATCCGTACATTGCGCGCTGAGTATTACCGCGACGAGAAGTTCAAACGGAGTTTTAAAATTGAGTTCGCATACGGGGTCGGAATGCATGAGGCGCAATCCGTCCAGTATCTGTCCTGCGACTTCGCTCTTATCGGACATTATTTCATCACTACGTACTGTTCTCTTTCCGCACCCACGGAAACGTAGGTTATCGGACAGCCGACCGCCTTTTCGACGTACTTGATATAGTCGAGAGTCGCCTTGGGCAGGTCGGACACCTTGCGGCAATCGGAAATGTCGCACTTCCAGCCGTCGAGGTATTCTATGACCGGCTTAGCCTTGTCGAGGCGCTCGCCTCTGGGGAACTCGGTCGTCAATTCGCCGTCCACGTCGTATGCAACGCACACGGGGATCTTGTCGAGGTAAGAAAGCACGTCCAGCTTGGTCAGCGCGAGTTCGTCCGCGCCCTGTATCTCCACGCCGTATTTAGAAGCTACGACGTCGAAGGGACCCACTCTGCGGGGTCTGCCGGTAGCCGCGCCGTATTCCGCGCCCGCCTTGCGCAGTTCCTCTGCTTCGTCGCCGAACATTTCGACCGTGAACGGACCTTCGCCCACGCAGGACGAATACGCCTTCATTATGCCGAACACGTTGTCGAGCTTGTACTTGGGAATGCCCGCGCCTATCGGTGCGTATGCCGCAATCGTATTGGACGAGGAAGTATAGGGATTGATACCGAAGTCGATATCTCTGAGCGCGCCGAGCTGAGCCTCGAACACGATCTTCTTGCCCGCCTTGACGCATTCGTCGAGGTACTTGCCCGTATTGCATACGAACGGCTTGAGCTGATCGCCGTAAGTGGTAAGCCAGTCCATGATCTCGTCTTCTGTGATCCTGTAACTGCCGTACGCTTTCTCTATGAACAGATTCTTCCATTCGATGATGGATCTGATGCGCTTTTTAAGCGTTTCGGGATAGAAAAGATCGCCCATCGTGATAACCTTTTTAAGATACTTATCGCCGTAAACGGGCGCGATGCCTCTCCTCGTGGAGCCGTACTTCGCGTCTCCGAGTCTGTCCTCCTCGAGGCAATCCTGTCTGACGTGGTAAGGCATGCAGATGACCGCTCTTTCGCTGATCTTGAGGTTTTCGGGAGTGATCTTGACGCCGGCGTCTGTCAGTCTCTTCATTTCTCCGACGAGGTGCTGCATGTCGATGACCATTCCGTTGCCCATCACGTTGACGACTTCGGGACGGAGTATACCCGAAGGGATGAGGTTGAGAATGAATTTGCCGAGGTGGTTGACGACGGTATGACCCGCGTTGTTGCCGCCCTGATATCTGACGACTACGTCGTAATCGCTCGACACGAGGTCGACCATTCTGCCTTTGCCCTCGTCTCCCCAGTTGATACCTACGATAGCTGTTAACATATTTTATCTCCTTTTGCTTAGCAAAATATTTCGTATTTTGTCAGGACTTCTTCGCGTCCTTCTTTTCCTCTTTTTTACCGCGCAGTTCCGCCCAGTATTCCTTTGTCTTGAGTCGGAATTCCTTCATCTCTCTGACAAGCCCGTTGAACGCGCCTATCTCCGCGCGCCAGAATATTATCATCGGGAAGACCGCGAGAAGCATAAACACGATGTTTATCGTCATCTCGGTCGTAAGTCCCGATATCGACAAAATGTTGCGTATGAACGACGAAGTTATCGCCGCGATATACAATACGAGGCACATTGCGATGAGGTACAGTCTCTCTTTTGTGTAAGGTATGCACACCCACATCAGCACTATGAACGACGTAAGGCTCGTCACGTAGAACGACATCGTCGATACCTGCGCCGAGACGTCTATGCCGACGTCCCTGTACATCCAGCATATGATCGTGACCATGGTCGCAACGGTAAATCCCGCCGGCAGCGCTTTTTTGAACACCTTCCCTAGGAATGAACCTCTGACCTTGGAGTCGTTGGGTTCTATCGCAAGGAAGAAAGACGGCAGACCGACGAACAGACCGCTTATCAGCGTGAGCTGTATCGGCTCGAACGGATAGTTCATTCTGAATATTATCAGAAGAAGGGTCAGCAGTATGCTGAAAGAAGTCTTGACAAGGAACAGAGACGCCGCGCGTTCGATATTGTTGATGACGCGTCTGCCCTCTCCGACCACGCTCGGAAGCGCGGCGAAGTCGCTGTCGAGAAGTACGAGCTGAGCTACGTTCCTGCTTGCCTCGCTGCCCGACGCCATCGCTATCGAACAGTCGGCTTCCTTGAGCGCCATAACGTCGTTTACGCCGTCGCCCGTCATTCCCACCGTGTGACCTTTTGATTTGAGCGCGGTCACCAGCACCTTTTTCTGCTTGGGCGTGACTCTGCCGAATATCGTGTACTTGTCGCACGCGTCGTATATCTTCTCGTCTGTATCGAGTTCTGTCGCGTCGATGAATTTGTCTGCGTCGGCAAGTCCCGCACGCTCTGCGACCTTGGACACGGTCAGAGGGTTGTCACCCGAAATCACTTTGAGTTCCACGCCCTGTTTCGCGAAATACGCGAGCGTATCCTTGGCGTTTTCTCTGATTTTGTCAGAAAGCACTATCAGCGCGATAGGCTTGAGTCTTTCTCTGTCGAGGTCGTCTTTGAGCGGCTGCGTCGTCCTGACCAGCACGAGCACGCGGAACCCCTGCGCGCTGTACTCTTTTACGTCGTTCTCGACGAGCGAATATTTCTCTTTGAGCACGAACTCGGGCGCACCGACGATGAATTTTCCGAACGCGCCGAAGTCCGCCGCGCTCCACTTTCTCGCCGACGAGAAAGGAACGGTGTCGACCACTTCGTATTTCTCGCTGCTTCTGAAGTACTGCGCAAAAGCCTCGAAAGTCGAACCTTGCGCGCCGAGCGCCGCAACCATGTTGGTCATTATGTCGTCAACGTGCCCGAACTTGGTGGAATAAATGTGCGTCTTTTCCACCTGCATGCTCCCCTCTGTGATCGTGCCGGTCTTGTCGAGACAAAGCATATCCACGCGCGCAAGAGTCTCTATGCTGTAAAGATCCTGCACGAGCGTGCGCTTTCTCGCCAGCTTTATAACGCCGACCGCGAGCGCGATAGAAGTCAGCATCACGAGTCCTTCCGGTATCATGCCGACAACGGACGCGACCGTGCCCGTGACAGCTTCGTTTATCGTAGAAGTTGTGACCTTGTTGGTGTAGAACATCAGAATGCCCAGCGGGAAGATCGCAAGCGTTACTATCCTGATGATCCAGTTTATCGAGCGCATAAGCTCGGACTTGGGTTTTTTGAACTTTTTGGCTTCTGCCATCAGCTTGGAGGTGAAGTTGTCCTCGCCTACCGCGGTGACGCGCGCCTTGCACTCCCCCGCCTGCACGAAGCTGCCCGAATAGAGGAAATCGCCGTTCTGCTTATGCACGTCGTCCTGCTCTCCCGTAAGGAGCGACTCGTTGACCTCGCACTGCCCCTCTACGACTATGCTGTCGGACGGTATCTGCATCCCCTGCCTGAGTATCATGATGTCGTCGATGACGATGTCTGATATCTCGCTCTGCACCACGTTGCCGCCTCTGACGAGATCGACGTG
>CALWKV010000121.1 GCA_944381355.1 uncultured Christensenellaceae bacterium
CTCGATTACCTAGTGGGTTACGTCAAAATAAGACAACTCAATCTGCCGCACAGCTTCCTCAAAGAAGGAAAGTTTACACACAGCATACTCAGCGACGGCAACTTTATGTCGTCAGAGCTTTCGAGTGCGATATTCCGATGTTCCACTATGAGAAATTGCGATTTGTCAATGTGCTCATTCAACAATATCGACGCCGTAGGAGCAGATTTTACCGGTTCTACGCTCAATTATTCAGACCTCAGCGGCACTGACTTCTCTGACACCATACTCAATGATTGCGCTATAAATTCCGTCACTTTGTACGATAAGCGGATAACAAACTCCGGTACATACGAGAAGCTGACCATAGATAGACGTTCTTCAGACGGAGATAAAGTTAAGGTCAAAATCGATGATTTAAGTAGTGATTATACCATCGAATGTGACAACAATGTGGTTGACAGCTTCCAGAGGTTCCAATACGTATCGATCGAGCGGGGAGATATAGTAAACGATATTATCAATGCTATCTCCAGAAATTCAGAAAACGAACTTAAGAACTTAACGATGAATATACGCCCGCAGAGCGGCAGATATGCAGATGTCCTCATTAGTTTCTCGGACAGAATAAGGAGATGCCTTGAACGTTATCAGAAAGAATATGCAGAATATTTCCCCGACCCTGTGTTTATGAATTGGGCGGAGAACGCATATAAAAACAGCAGGTTTAATTATTCGCCCGCTATACTCAGAAATGCCAGCGTCAAGAGGTCAGCTTTGCCCAACAGCGATATTCCTTATATCGATATCAACGGTGCGTCTTTTGACGACAGCGATCTCAGTAACTCAAAATTCTTTTTTAATAACGGCGTTGCGTCACGTTTCAGCAACGCGAACGTTAGCAATTGCAAATTTAACAAGTGCGATTTCAGCAATTCGTCTTTCTTCAATGCAAACGCTATGGGGTCTGAATTTATAGACTGCGACCTGTCGGCGTCAAGTTTTGCCGAGGCACTGATAATCGGAGCCAAATTTATAAATACCGAAAGGAAAGAGAATTACGTTGCAGAATTGATCGGAGAAAAAGACGAGGTCTTTGATATCGAAATGCCAAAGACGGAAACCGCAAAGAACATATGGAAAGAATCTGTCGTTGCCCATGCAGACATGAGAGACTGCAATCTTCAGCATTGTGTATTTTCCAACGGAGTTATCGTAGGAATGGATATGGACAGATCTACGTTCAGCCGCGCTGATATGAAAAAATCCTTTTTTGAAAACTGTTTGATCAGATGGTCGGATATGTACAGGGTAAATCTCTCATATTCGCTACTTATAGGCAACGTGTTTGATCATACGACCTTCAACGAATCCAATTTTTCAAATTCGAGGACTTTTGCAAGCGTATTCTCAGAGTGCAATATCTCCCAAGCAAATATGATAAGTTGCAGATTCGACAATGCTATATTCATCAATTGCGATTTCAGCAACGTGAATATGGCGAATACGGTGTTCATATACTGTAAATTCTACGGTTGCAACTTCGGGCAGGCAAATATGTCCAAGACAATTTATGAAAACTGCATATTCGATTCATGCAAAATAACCGAAAGTCTGAATTTTAAGTTCAGCAAACACGTTGAGAGCTGGATAGTAGACGACGGAGAAAGAGAAAGACTATTCGACGAATACGGCGATATCGTAACGGAGAGCCACACCGACGGAAGAATAATCAACGTCAACTGAAAAAGTTGCTCATAAAAAACACGGACGCACAAACGTCCGTGTTTTTTTGTAGTTTATTGATCCCGGTTGCCCGGGAAAGAGGATTTTCAGAGAGATGCGACAAGGTCGGGCATGGAGTAAAGTCCAGGTTTCTGCGTGGCGACAAATGCCGCAGCGCGGATAGCGCCTTGTGCGAATACCGCCTTGCTGTGCGCTTCGTGGGTCAGGGTGACGACTTCGTCTTCGCCGAAGAAATGCACTTCGTGCTTGCCGACGATCGTGCCGCCTCTTACTGCGTGGACTCCTATTTCGTCCTTCTTGCGCTTTGTGTCGTTGCCGTGTCTGCCGAAGGTCAGATAAGAGCCTGCTTTTTCTTCTTTGATCGCGTTGGCGAGCGTGAGAGCTGTGCCTGACGGTGAGTCGACTTTCTTATTGTGGTGAGTCTCGACGATCTCTACGTCAAAACCCTCGCCGAGTATTGACGCCGCCTTTTTGCAAAGATGCACGAGCAGATTGACGCCGAGAGACATATTGCTTGCGCGGAATATCGGCACTTGAGTCGCCGCCGCCTTCACCGCGTCCTCCTGCTCTTTGGAGTAACCCGTGGTGGCGAGTACGAGCGCAACGTTGTTCGCGGTCGCGTAGGAGAGAAGTCCTTCGAGCGCTTCGGGTCTCGAGAAGTCGACGATAACGTCGGTCTCCACGTCTATATCCTGCGGTTTGTCAAACACGGGTACGGAAAATTTGCATTTGTCCGCATACGCGTCGATACCTGCCACGCAGGTAACGTCGTCGAAAGAGGAAAGCGTCTCGAGAATTTTCATTCCCATTTTTCCGCCAATGCCGCAAACTGTGATTCTTGTCATAAGGGTCTCCTTAGAGGATCGCAAGATCCTTCATTATTTTTTCGAGTTTTTCTCTGTTGCCGTCGGTAAGAGTGGTCAGGGGCAGGCGCATAAAGGGTTTGCACATGCCGAGCAGGGAGCACGCCGTCTTTACCGGTATCGGATTGACTTCGAGGAACATACCGTTGAAGAAAGGCTGATATTTCAACTGCATATCCAAGGCTTTTGCGTGATCGCCGTCGAGCCATGCATGTATCATCTCTGCCATGATCGCGGGTATCACGTTGGAAGCGACGGATATGAGTCCGCTACCGCCTACCGACATGATGGGTACCGCAATGCAGTCGTCACCGGAGTAGAGGTTGATCTGAGATCCGCGGATGCGTCTGGATATCTCGAGTATCTGCGCGATATTGCCGCTTGCTTCCTTGACGCCTCTGACGTTGGAGAGGGCAGTCATTTTTTCTACCGTCTCGGGTTTCATATTCACGCCCGTTCTGCCGGGGACGTTGTAAGCGACGATCGGGATGTCGATAGCGTCGTTGATCGCCTTGTAGTACAGATACAGACCGTCCTGAGTGCACTTGTTGTAGTAGGGAGTGACCGCGAGAACTCCGTCTGCGCCCATAGCCTGAGCCTGCTTGCTGAGTTCGACCGCGTGTGCGCAGTCGTTGCTGCCCGTGCCGACGAATACGGAGATCTTTCCGTTTACCTGTTCGATGACCGATCTGACGACCTTTTCTCTTTCTGCTGCGTTCATTGTTGGCGGTTCGCCCGTGGTGCCGCATACGAAAAGAGCGTCGACGCCGCCATTGAGCTGAGAGTCGACAATTTTTTCAAGAGCGGAGTAGTCTACCGCGCCGCTCTCGTCAAACGGCGTGATCATCGCCGTACCGAGTCCCTTGAACATATCATTCACCTCTGCAAAATATTAGATTTTTCCGTTTTCTATCATGTATTCCGCGATCTGGACGGCATTGCTTGCCGCGCCTTTGCGGATGTTGTCGGCGACTACCCACAGGTTTACGCCGCTTTCCACGGTATCGTCGATCCTGATCCTGCCGACGAAAACCTCGTCGTGGCCTGTTGCGTCGATAGGCATCGGGTACTTGAGGTTGGCTACGTCGTCTACGACCACGATGCCTTTCTGACCTTTGAGCGCTTCGATTACCGCCTCTTTTGTGCAGGGTTTCTCAAACTCGACGTTGATGGATTCGCTATGAGAATTGAGGACGGGCACGCGCACGGTCGTAGCGGTGACCTTGATATTCTGATCGCCGAGGATCTTCTTGGTCTCTTTGATCATCTTTTCCTCCTCTTTGGTGTAACCGTTCTCGAGGAATACGTCGATGTGGGGCAGGCAGTTGTTGACTATCTGATAGGGGAACTTCTGCGTCTTGTAGGTTTCGCCCTTAGCGAAAGCCTTGATGCCCTCGAGCAGGTCGTTGTAACCCGCGACGCCCGCGCCACTTACAGCCTGATAGGTGCTGTAAACGATTCTCTTTATGCCGAACTTGTCGTAAAGCGGCTTAAGAGCAACCATTGCCTGAATGGTAGAGCAGTTGGGGTTGGCGATGATGCCGTGATTCCAGTCAATATCCTGGGGGTTGACCTCGGGAACAACGAGCGGAACGTCGTCGTGCATACGCCACTGGCTGGAGTTGTCGATGACGACTGCGCCGTGTTTAGCGAACACGGGCGCGAATTTTGCGCTTGTGGAACCGCCTGCGGAGAACAGAGCGATGTCTATCTTCTTGTCGAGGACGTTGGCTTCGGTCAGTTCGATGACCGTATAGTCCTTGCCCATAAAATTGACCACTTTGCCCGCGCTCTTTGCAGAAGCGTAGAGATAGTAGTTTTCGACGGGGAGATTTTTCTCCGCCAGAACTTCGAGGAACTTGTTGCCGACCATGCCGGTCGCGCCGACGACGGCTACGTTGTACTTTTTCATATTTACTCCTGTTTTACGGCGTTTTGCCGAAATTTTATTCGTAGGGAAGCAATAAAAAATCCGTTCACGCAAGCGACGGAACGGAAAAGGGAAAACGAAAAAAGGTTTCCGCAAATAGCGCTCCATCTTAAGATGACAGATACGGAACTCTTAATTCCGTATCCAGCCGCACTCCCGTCAAGGAAAGAGAACGACTTCGGCGATAAACCCTTTCGGCGGAGTCCCTTGAGACTCAAACCCGCTTACTGATGAGTACCGCGCCTCTATTGCTTTGCACAATAATAACACAATCGTTGCGTTCTGTAAAGCGTTTTCGGCTTAATTTTGCAAATTGTTGGCGATAATTCAATTGCTCTTTTTATAAAAGTAGTGTAAAATAATTTGTACGATATTTTATATTCAGGAGAATACGATGTCAAAACTGACTAAACTTGCCGCGAAGATGACTCTCGGCAAGGATCTCGGACCCGAAAGGGATTACAATGAAAGGGGCAGAGTGCGCAAGGCGCTGTCTACGTTCGGCTCCAATCTGAAGAATATGCTCGCGATCAACCTTATGCTTGACATATTCGCGTTGCCTTTCATCATAATGTTCGTATTTCTTATGGGAAGTTACGAGCAGAGTCAGATCGCGGAGGCCGGTTACAGCTTTTCCGGTTTTCTCGGCATAGGTTACGGGCTTGTCGACGACACCGTCGCGGGCATTAATCTCATCTACGGCATAAGAAGCGATTTCTTCCTCTATTTCTTCACGCCGAGCATGATGATCTTTTCGATAGGTCTTGCAGGAGCGTACCATTGCGTCAGAAATTATTACTGGGGCGTACAGGTCAAAATTCTCAAGCATTTCTTCAGAGGAATTAAACTGCATTGGTGGAAGTTCCTTATCACGTTTACCTATCTCGGTCTCGTAGGTACGAGCGCGGCATGCGGCACGATAGAGCTGATGAGGCTATTCTCGACCACGGGCGGAGCGCCTGCGGGTATATGGGTGTGGAGTATAGGATCGCTTCTGCTTGCGCTTTTGTCGATGCTGTTCACGGCTGTATATCTGCCCACGAGCGTAACGTTCAACTTCAGCTACGGCGACGTTATCAAAAACAGTTGCATATCGGCGATAATAATGTTTTTGCCTAACCTTATACTTACCGTGCTGATGGTGGCTCCCATGCTGCTCATCATGGTCAATATAGTCAAGTATATCGTTTATATCGTGATGATTACGGTCGGGGCGGGACTTTATATAACTCTCAATATCGCGTTCGGTGGATTCTGCAACGATCTTCTCGTAAATCAGATGTACGAATACGAGCAGGAACAGTCGGCTAAAGTGGCGCTTGCGCAGAAGAAATTGCAGACTAAAGAGGCGGCGAAGTCGAAACGCGTCAATCCCAGGAAGGGCAAGAAAAAATGAACGGATACGGCTGCTTAGCGGCGTATTACGACCGTCTGATGACTGATTTCGATTATGAAGGATACCTCGGGCTGCTGAGAAAAGAACTGATCGGCGGAGAAGGTATCGACCTCTGTTGCGGAAGCGGAAGGATTACGGTCGCGCTGGCAAAGAGCGGCAAGAAGATGACGGGAGTCGACGTGAGTCCCGAAATGCTCGGCGAGGCGGCGAAGAACGCTCGCGCTGCAGGCGTGAGACCCGTTTTCGTACTTTCGGACGCTGCGGCATTCAGACCTCAGCACAAAGTCGACTTCGTGACCTGCGTATGCGACGGGGTCAATTACATACCGACGAAAAAACTTCCCGCATTTTTCGACGGCGTCGCCGATATGCTGAAAGATGGCGGGAAATTCGTATTCGACGTTTCCAGCGAATACAAGATAAAGCACATTATATCCGACAACGTTTTTTACGAGGATCACGAGGATCTGACCTATCTGTGGAGCAATTCGCTTTTTGCGGGCGGGGTCAGAATGGAACTGACATTTTTCGTAAAGGACGCTGACGGAAAATATACCAAAATGACGGAGGAGCATACCCAGTACGCGCACGGTCGAGAGACGGTTGAAAGCGCTCTCAGAAAGAGGTTTTCTTTCAAAGCCTGCGACTTTGAGACCATGGGCAGAGTCGGCGCGAGAACGGCGCGTATTTTGTGGGTCTGCGAAAAATTGTAATGGACATACTTTGCAGGTCTATGCTTTTCGAAGGAAAGGCAATCGTTACGGCAATAGATTGTACAGAAACGGCAGAAAGGGCAAGGCAGCTTCACGGCACGTCTCCCAGCGCTACCAACGCGCTTGCGAGAGTGCTTGCGATGGGTGTTTTTATGAGTGCTGGTTTCAAAGGGTTGAAACACAAGCTTACGCTTATCGTCGACGGCGGCGGAGCTGGCGGCAACATCATTGTATGCGGAGATTCGGGTTCAAAGGTGCGCTGCCGCATGGATAATCCCGCTTGTTTCGACGGAGAGGGAGTGCGTCCCGTCTCCGAAGTCGTAGGCGGCAACGGCAGACTGACCGTCATCAAGGACTTCGGTCTCAAAGAGCCTTACAACGGTACGGTAAAACTGGTGAACGGTAGCGTGGACGCGGATTTTGCATATTATTTTACGGTGTCGGAACAGCTCCCGAGCGCGATCGCGACAGGCGTAAAACTCAACCCCGACGGAAGCGTAGCGGCGGCAGGCGCGGTTATAGTTCAGCCTATGCCCAATTGTCCGCCCGAGATAATTGAGACGCTTGTCGACGCGGTCAGGCATTTCGGCAATATGGACGAACTCGTATCCACGCATACGCCTCCCGCGCTGATAGAGGAGTATTTCGGTCAGTTCGACAACAAGCCGCTTCAGCCCACGTACCCCGCGTACGTATGCAGTTGCAGCAGACAGGCGATGGAGAGGATACTGATTTCAATGGGCAAGAAAGACGCGCTCGAGATCGCGGAGCAGAACGGAGTCGTGGAGTTTTCCTGCGATTTCTGTCACAAAAAAGAAGTTTTCACAAAAGAGGATATAGAGAGGATTTTCGAGGAAGCAAATGGCGATAATTAAATTTCCGACAGCCGAAGATTTCGATCCCGAACAGATATCGGCGCTTGCGGAGGGTATGCTCGCGAGGGGCAAAGCCGCCGAAAGCGTTAAACTTCTCAACAGATTCGGGCTTAAGGATATGCGCTCCGACAAGGTGCGCGGCATTGCTTTTGCAGAACTCAGCAATTATCCCGTATCCAATTATTATCTGCACAGAGCGCTGAAGAAGTATCTTGCCGCGGGCGGCAACGTCAAGGACGCGTCGGTAAAACCCGTGGTCAGAGAGCTTGTCAGTAATAATATACAGATGCAGAACGCCGAAGCCGTGGGTTATTACTTCGGACTCGTCAAGGATACGCTCGATTTCTCGTCCGCGCCGGACGGCGAAAAAAAGCTGCTCGAAAGGGCTTTCCGCGATTTCGCGATGTCGCTTCAGAGTTTTTCAATGCCCGTGGACGGGCTTGAGGGAGAGCCTGTGCCCGACGATAACGTATTCGCGATACTTCAACAGGCCAGAGCGCTCGTGGACAAAGGGAAAAGCCGTCAGGCTGTGAATTATCTTCTCGGAAAGATAGATCAGGCGGGAGAATACACCTGCGAATTTTACAGGATAATCGCCAGGTGCTGTCTGAAATTCGATTGCGAAAAAGCAATTTTCTATGCGGATAAGGTACTCGAAGTCGTCTCGACCGACGTTTCGGCGCTCTGCATCAAGTTCAGCGCCGCTTATGTGCTCGGCGATACCTATATGACAGACGAGGTCGCGGACAGGCTGATCGATGCGGTCGATTCTGACGATTTGAAAGGACTGAGAGACATATTCGCGGCGTTCGTAAGTTGCGGATATTACGGAAAGTTGCTTGAACTCGCGCGTTCTCTGGCTGTCGAAGATCCCGACTATTACTATTACAACAAGATGTACGCGATTGCTCTCAATCTCTGCGGCAGGAGAGAGGAAGCGCTCAAAGTGATAAACGCGCAGGTCGCGCTTATGGGCGATACCGACGACGCCAAGTTCGTCAAAACGTATCTCGAAAAATATGCCGACTGCATGATACGTCCCACTTTCTACGACTTCGCGCCCGTTGAAATGGCGGAGGATATGAAAGCGGATATCGACGCTATCGTACGTATGCTTCCCATGCGCACTACCGCGGGCGGCACAAGAATGACCGGCTCGCAGAGAGATCTGAAAAACGCGATACTCAAAATAAAAGACAAACTGAGCGCGTACGAATATTTTGTCAGATTCGGGATAGAGAATTGTTCTATCGACGAAAAGCTGGGCATAATCACTTTCGCGATATTCCTTTGCGACAGCAAGCAGACCGCAGACGTCAGAGAATTCGTCGCGGATATGCTGCTCGACGACGACATCACGCCCGCGCTGAAAGAGGAAATAATCACCTGCATGTTCCTCTATTCCGACGCAAGCGTCATATATTACGTTCACAACGGCAGAATGTACAGAATGAACACGCGCGCGCCGAGGATAATCGAAAATTCCGATCTGCTGTTCCGACGTGCGTACGTTACGATCCGCGTGACCGGCGCGATGGAGGGGAAATACTCGCAAAGACAGCTCGACGACGCGGTAGAACGCGTCATGGCGGCGCTTATTTCGCAGAACAAGATCGCTCTGGTGGAAGATTATCAGACTTTCGTCAAGATGGTCATGTACTACCTCGGGAACGCGGGTGCGGGAGACAACAAACGCGTGCTCGAAAAGGCAACGGATATAGATTTTGTCGACAAGCAGGACGATTACGAACTGTTTACGTAAGGAGAGGGGAAACATGATAAGATACGAGGACGTCAGAAATAACGCAGAAATACAGATGCTGATCGACGGCGCAAACCATGTGCTGAACGCGATGAAATATACCGAACACGGTCTGAGACACGTCGGATACGTATCGCGTACAGCGTATATGATACTGGACAAACTGGGTTACGACGACAAGACCAAGGAGCTGGCGAAGATCGCCGGATACGTGCACGACGTCGGCAATATGATAAACCGCAAGGATCACGGCGTGACGGGTGCGACGCTTATCTACCCGATACTCAAGGAAATGGGTATGCCTCTCGAGGACGTCTGCGCGGTATGTTCCGCGGTGGGCAACCACGAGGAGGAGATAGGCAGCGTGGTCAACGAGATCGCGGCGGCTATCATAATCGCAGACAAGAGCGACGCGCACCGCACCAGAGTCAAGAGACTCAACGAGCGCAACGACGATATTCACGACATCGTCAACTATTCGATACGCAAGAATATCGTGCTTGTTGACGGCGAAAAGAAGATTATCAGCGTAAAATTCTATATGGACAATTCTTCGTCGGTAATGGATTATCTCAAGATATTCCTTCCTCGCATGGTGATGAGCGAAAAGGCTGCGAAATTCCTCGGCTGCGAATTCAGGCTGTATATCAACAACGTCATAATAAATACGGTCAAAAGAATGAGCAGAAAACAGATCGATGATGTGCCAAAGCCCGATGACGACGATGTCGAGTGAGCCGATCTGATCTGTCAGAAAAAAGATATAAAGATATAAAGATATTATGACGCGCGTGCACGTTACGCGCGTTTTTTCTTGTATTCAGATATAAGAAAACGGAAAACTTTATGCAGACCTGTCCGACTTTTCGCCGTATATCCTCGATATCACGGCAAGACCCAGCGCTATCGTCGCGACCGCGATATAGTACGCTTTGAGCGGCGTAAGAAGCGAGAGAGCGTATAACAACACGGCTACTCCCGCGAAGCGGTAAGAGTTTTTCGTGCTGAACACAACGGGCAGCAGAGTTTTGAGCGTTGCGTGCGGAGCGGGTCTGACGGCGTCACCGTCGAGAGCGCCTAGTTTTTTCAGCTTTTTGTACAGCGGTCTGAGCGTTGAGAATTTTATTTCGACCTCGGGCATCGCACAGGCTATGGCTGTGGTTGAACGCTCGAAACGCGCACACCAGACGGTGAGTTTTTTAATTCCTTTTTCGCGGCATTTTTTGTAAAGAGCGGCAATGTTGTCTCGTGACGGACAGGAGAATTTGAGAAAGAGGCAGACTGCGCCGTTCCTGCAAGCGTACAGCCCGTCGTCGGGAGTCGCTTCGCTGACGATCCCTGCTTTGACGAAATACGGGACCACATCTTTTTCGTCAGAAAGAATGCAGTATGTAACGAAAGAGCGGTAATCCGTACGCCTTTTTCTGCCGCCGCGCACGAGGTAAGCTAAGATACACGTGGCGGCTATCGCGGCTAAGAAAGAGACGGCTAGTTTGACCGCAAAACGCGCGGTGACGAGACCGCAGAGTATAAAGCTGAGGACGAAAACGCCCAGTACCGTAAATAAAATGTCTATATATCTGTGCATATTCTGATTTTTGCCGTTTTTCCAAGCCCTATACTTAATGCGCGAAATTTTCAAAAACAATTGATTGAACGCGCGTTTTGATATATAATAATCGTATGGCGAAAACGGGTATTTTCGGGGGCGCGTTCGACCCTCTGCACAATTCTCATCTTGCTATGGCGGAAAAAGCGCTCGCGTGCGGTCTGGACAAAGTCGTGTTCGTGCCGTCGGGCATACCGCCGCACAAAAGGTGCAACGTGTCGTTCGAGGACAGGCTCGAGATGCTTGAGATCGGGCTTGCCTGCAACAAAAAATTCGAGCTAAGCAGGATAGAATACGAGCTCGGCGGCGTAAATTACGCCTGCGACGTTCTTTCGCGACTCAAGGAGATATACGGAGATATCGTCTATATAATCGGCGGAGACAGCTTGATAGACCTCGGCAAGTGGAGAGATCCGGAAAAGGTGATAAGCCTCGCGCCGCTGATTGTCTTTCCGCGCGCGGACAGGCAAGAGGAGTTCGACGCGGCTCTCGCGTACTGGAGAGGCAAAGGGGCGGAGATAACCGTCGCGGACTATATGCCCGATGCGGTGAGTTCCACCTGCGTCCGTTATCTTATAAATATGGACAAAACGGACGATATGCCGCCGTCTGTCGCAGAATATATCAGGCAAAAAGGACTGTACTCGCGCTTTGCCGGTCTTGCGCGAAAACTCAAAGGAGAGGTCTTGCCAAAGACGTACGACCATATCGCGCGCACCTGCCAATGTGCACTCCCGGTTAATTTCGAGTGCCGTCTCGGACTAGACAACGACGAAGTTTTTCTCGCGGCGATGTTGCACGACTGCGCAAAGCTGAGGAGCAGACAGCCGCACGAGGAGCCTGAAGTGCCCGCAGACAGCAAGGGGAGCGAGGTCGAACATCAGTTTTACGGCGCGGTCATAGCGCGCAGAGAATACGGAATAGAAAACCCGAGGATCATCGACGCGATCGCCTGCCATTGCACGGGAAAACCCGCGATGAATACTCTGGACAAGCTGATTTTTTGCGCGGATATGCTCGAGGAGGCGCGCGATTTCACAGGCGTTGACAGGCTGAGAAAGCTGATAAGAGAAAACTTCGATAAGGGATTCGTCGCCTGCCTTAAAAGGTCGTACGACTACCTGATAGAAAAAAATTGTTATATATATCCGCTTACGCAAGAAGCGGTGGATTACTACAAATAAACGGAGAATTTATGCAAGAAAAAGAACTCAAAGATCTGATCTGCAAAGTGCTCGACGACAAGAAGGGCATCGACATCACCGTCGTGGACCTCGAGGGACTTTCGATAGTCGCCGACTGGTTCGTCATCGTCAGCGGACGTTCGACCACACAGGTCAAGGCGCTTGCCGGCAACCTCGAGGAAGAACTCAGCAAGAATTACGGCATAGAGCCGATAAGAAGCGAAGGCAAACGCGACGGCAGATGGGCTGTCGTCGACTACGGCAGCGTCGTCGTGCACGTGTTCCACGAGGAGACGCGACGTCTTTACAGCCTCGAGCAGCTGTGGAGCAACGGTCAGAACGTCTGGCATTACGGGGACGGACAGCAATAATTTTAGCGTATAAAAGCGCGAAAAACGCATATTCCTAAAATTATGAATACAGCGTTTTTGGCGGCTTTGACCGCGTCTTTTGCAGTTACGGCTCCCGCATATGCGGATATAGGAGAATTCCTGTCGGATTACAAACTGGTAAAACAGTACTGTTACGCCGCGGCGGGTGACTGTCTCGCCGTCGGGCTGATGACAGAGCCTATGTTTACGCTCAGCGGAATAACAGAGTACACCCGTACGCTCGAAAAAGAGCTTTCTCAATATTTCGGCTATGCGGAAGTTGCTGTCACTTTCGACACCGACTTGTTTTACAGGATAAAAAAACTCGGAGCAAATGCCGATGAAGAAAGCGTCAGGAGTATCACCGAGACCGCAAAAAAAAGGAGATAATATGCGCATTTACGACGTTATCGACGACAAACGCCGCAACAGAGAACTCTCAAAAGAGCAGATAGCTTTCTGGATAAACGGCGTGACTGACGGAAGCATTGCGGACTATCAGTCCGCTGCTTTGCTTATGGCGATCGCTATAAACGGCATGACTGACGACGAGACTTTCTATCTGACCGACGCTATGGCGAAAAGCGGCGACACCGTCGATCTTTCGCGCTTCGGCGACAGGACTGTCGACAAACATTCGACGGGCGGCGTCGGTGACAGCACCAGTTTTATCGTGATACCCGTAATGGCTGCGCTGGGCAAGATATGCGCCAAGATGAGCGGCAGAGGTCTCGGACATACGGGCGGCACGCTTGACAAACTCGAGGCGATAGACGGCGTAAGCACTTCGCTTTCGGAAGAACGATTCAATGCCCAGCTCGACTCTGCGGGACTTGCGATCGCCGGTCAGACGGGACAGGTGTGTCCTGCCGACAAGATACTTTACGCGCTGCGCGACGTCACGGCTACGGTGGAAAGCATACCGCTGATCGCGGCATCGGTCATGTCTAAAAAACTTGCGGCAGGCGCGAAGAACATCGTGCTGGACGTCAAGTGCGGCAAAGGCGCGTTTATGCGCGATAAGGAAAGCGCGAAGAAACTCGCGGAGCTGATGGTAAGAGTAGGCAGAAAGGCAGGCAGAAACGTCAGCGCGCTGATAACGGATATGGACGAGCCTCTTTCGGACTACATAGGCAATTCGCTCGAGGTCGAGGGAGCGGTCGAAGTGCTGAAAGGCAGGACGGATTGCAGACTTTACGAGGTCGCCAAGGCGCTATGCATAAGGCTTCTTGACTGCGAGGGAGCAGAGCAAGCGGTGGACGGGGCGATAGCTTCGGGCGCGGCTCTCGGAAAATTCCGACAGCTTCTCGTCTCGCAGGGCGCGAGTGCCGACGTACTCGAAAAACCGATATGCAGATCGGCTTGCAAGATAGAGGTTTTCAGCGACAAGGCGGGCTACGTCGCAGGAATAGACGCGATGAAGATAGCGAGAGTCGTGCTTGATCTGGGCGGCGGAAGGACGAAAAAAGACGACAAGATATTGCCGCACGTCGGGATAAAACTCAACGTGCGCAGAGGCGACAAGGTCAACGAGGACGACTGCGTCGCAATAATGTACTTTGAAAAATACGAGGACGTCGCTCTGGCGAGAGAAGTGCTGGCGGCGATAGAGATCTCGGACGAAAAACCGCAAATCAGAAAACCCGTTCTGGGTATAATAAAGTGAGGGATTATATGGACATAAGCAAATACATAGATTATACCAATCTCAAGCCCGAAGCGACTACGGCTGATATAGAAAATCTGTGCGAGACCGCTAAAAAACACGGGTATGCAAGCGTGTGCGTCAATTCGCGTTACGTCGCTCTCTGCAAAAAACTTCTCGGGGGCAGCGGCGTAAAAATCGCTTGCGTCGTAGGTTTTCCACTGGGCGCGATGAGCATCGAAGCAAAGGCTTTCGAGGCGCAAAAAGCGGTCGAGGACGGCGCAGACGAGATAGACATGGTCATCGCGATAGGCGCGCTGAAAGAGGGCGACAGAGCGTACGTCTACGCTGACGTAAAAGCGGTGCGCGCGTGCGGAGCGACGGTGAAAGTAATTCTCGAGACCTGCCTTCTTACCGACGAAGAAATAGCGACGGCGTGCGGTATATGCGCAGAAGCGGGCGCTGATTTTGTCAAGACCAGCACAGGTTTTTCCAAGGGCGGCGCAACATTGCATGCGGTGGAAATAATGAAAGCCAACTGCGGCAAGTGCAAAATAAAGGCTTCGGGCGGCATACGCGATTACGACACCGCGATAGCATATATCGAGGCGGGCGTAAGCCGTATCGGCACGAGTTCTCAGCTGTGAGCGCGAGGCAAAGAAAACTGCTGTTCATGCCGTCGGACGACGAGGTCGCAGACCTGTACGCGTTTGCCGCCGATTGTTCCAAACTCTGCATGGTCGCATGGGCATCTGAGTATTCAGAGCGCTACGTGTTGCTTTTTGAAGAATATTCGGACGACTACAGGGTGAGACAGGCGAGAGACGCGGCGCTTCTCTGGGCGAAAGGGCAGATGAAGATGCCCGAGGCGAGACGGTATATACTCGCGGCGCACAAGGCGGCAAGCGAGTGCGGAAACAGGGTAGCGGAAGCGGCGGCGAGAGCGGTCGCACACGCGGCTTCGAGCGTGCACAGCGCAAGACACGCGGCGGGGCTGGCGTTGTACGGACTGACCGCGCTGGGCTTGAAATACGGCAGGGGCTCGGCAGAAGTAAAAGAAGAAACGGGACGGCTGACAGACGGACTTGCGCGCGTCGCGACAGAGAAGAAATATCTGTTGTCAGAGTGGGCGGCATTTCTTCAAAGATATAAAGAGTGAGCGTTTAATCTACACCCGCAACCAAAAACCTTTTCGCGCTTTTTTTAAAAAGCGGTGAAATGAAATGTAAAAT
>CALWKV010000122.1 GCA_944381355.1 uncultured Christensenellaceae bacterium
AATAACACCTTTAATATTATCATTATCTCCGTCATACCAACCATTGTCTTCATCCGCGCTTGCAGAGGAATACAAATCCTTAACAGTTATTGAACCGTCAGCCTTACCATACATAGCGCCGAATTTGTTGGTAGCAAAATTCGTATTGACTAAATCTATATTTTCAAATTTAGCACTGTAATCGTAAATAATGCCGTTTACGTTAACAGTCGTATTTGACTGTGCCCAACCAAATATCATACCAGAATAATTCACTCGCGTACCTGATGAAGTATCGTAATGAATTGCAGACATTTTTGGCTGAGCATTGTTTTCGGTATCGTCTTTGAAATTAACGCGAATGTTGGTAAGATTGAGAGTTCCGCTATTCAAAACCGTACCTACAAACAATCCCATAGCAACGTAAGAAGTAGGACTGCCTATCGTCCCTTTTCCGTTTCTTACGCAGACGCTTACTCCGGCACCGCCTGTAGACGCATTGATTACGGTCGTATTTTTAATGGTATTCGTATCTGCCTCGGAAGTACCTACTATACCGCCGAAATATGTATAATATTTTTTATTGTTTTGGCTTGTCGTGTCGGTATAATATGTATTATTGGATACCATATCGTTGCCGGCACTGTAAGCGGTCGGGTCATAATTTAATTCTACTTTTACGTTGTCGATTGTCGTCCCACCTGTCATATATCCGGCAACTATTCCGACCTTTCTATCTTCCCCTGTATTTACATTTCCGTATGAAAACAAAGTTACGACAATTTTAACATTTTTAATCGTAGCTCCGTTAAGTCCAAGGAAAAGACCACCGCCCTGTTCTCCGAAATTCTGTCCGCTTGCCTTAATCTCAATAGTATTGCCGCAGCCGTCTAGCGTTCCGGTAAAAACAGTAGAAGTATCAATACTATCAACGGTCATATTCCCGGTCAGCTGATAATTCCCGCCCGGATTGTTCCTGATAGCACTTATATCGGTAGTACCAGTGCCACTTGCCGTATACCCGTCGGGTACCGTTCCGTCCTCAGACGGCGCGGTCGAGCTTGCCGAAACGGTGGAAACCGTATCCGCTCCGCTGCCGCTGTCTGCAACCGTATTGTCCTTGAAAGCAGAAGAATTCTCCGCACTCGGCAGATAGACCGCCGCGACGGCGACGAAAATGCCGACAAGTACAAGCGCGATCACGGCGACAAGAGCCTTTTTCGTTCTTGTGATTTGCATAGCCAAACCTCCTTACATCTACATTTTGCACAGCATTTCGAAAGCACTCCGACGCGCTTTGAGAAAGCCGCATTCAATATATTCCGATACACACTAATCATATCATCACGCACGCGTTCAAGTCAACGCAAATAAATATAAATTTTAAGGATAATTTAAATCGAAAACGCATATTTTTCTCCGAAAGAGTTAATTTCAAAAACCGAAATGTGCATAAATTCAACACGCAAAACGCCCCGACAAACAAATAACCGACGTTTTATACTCTTTTACTTTTCCGAACGCTTCCGATACTCTGAAATCCAAAAAACGACAGAGTTGTCTTCTCTGTCGTTTGCGTTTCTCTGTCAGCGCTTTTCAGAACCCTACGATCTTCGTCAGTATCGACCCGGCATACAGCCTCACGGTAAAATCGTTGGGATGATTGGTATAGTTGGACGATATGTCTATATACTGATACCTGCCGTCTTTGGGATTGTTCTTCTGCTTGTTCTTCAGCAAAGTCTCCGTCATCTCAAACATGCTGATATAGGCGCAACCGGACCGCTCGCCGTCGAGAGAAGCGCAAAGCTCTGCGGCAGGCGCGACGTAATCTGCGTGACATCCCGAAAACACAGACTTGGGATTGGGCAAAAACGAGCCGACGACGAGATAGTCGGCATCGGGAGAGCTCTCCCTGATACCCTCGACGATCTTCTTCAGGTTGGCGACGAATACGTCAGCGGATACGTCGAGACTGCCGTCGTTCATCCCGAAGCCGATCATCACGAGATCAAATCCGCTCGCGTCGAACGCACCGCCTGCCACCTGTTCCGCGCCCCACTCGGACTTCTCTCCGCCCACGCTCTGATTGACAACGGTTATCCTGCTTTCGTCGCCGCCGTAATAGCGCGCCGCAAGTTCTGTCTTTATCAGATCGAAGAACGCGGGAAGCATAGGCTCGAAGCCGACCACCGAAGAAGCGCTCGCGCCTGTGAATATGCTGTCGCCGAAAACGAGGATCCGGACGTCCTCTCCCCTCGCCAGCTTGCCGACGAAGCGCGCGAACTTTGCGGGCTCGTGCGTCGGCACGGCAAAGCCGAGCGCGGTCTCGTCCGTCTTGTAAGCGTAGGTCACGCAAAGGTGATTGGTGCGGGTAAGCGAGCCTTCGCTTATCACGTGTCTGCCGAAGTTCGTGCCGCCGAAATCCTTGTATTTCGTGCCGCCTTCCACCACAAAATCGGAAAACTCGTCGGGAATATTCTTGTTGTCGAGCCATTCGTCCGCAATAAACGGCATGCTTCCGTCAGCCTTGACCGTGATAACATTGCCTTCTACGGTATAATCCCCCTCGCCGTACTCCTTGTCCAACGTGTAATCGCGTACGGAGATTATTCTGTGCGGCTCGTAGGCAAGATACCCCGTCGCCGTCTCCGAATTGCCGTAACGTATAGGCGTGACGACCTCATTGTATACGACGGTATATCCGCCTTGTTCATTCTCCCAGAAAGGAGTGACAATCTCTTTTGACGTATAAGAATATTCAAAAATCGGCGTCGCCTCACCGACGCAACCTGCAAAACAAAATAATGCCGCCGTTACCGCGAAAATAATGAATGCGATTTTTTTCAATGCCGTTTCCCCTTAACGTTTTGATAATCATACCACTTATCCGAAGTTTTTTCAATAGTCGGCATTCTCTCCTATGCCCCGTCGCGCAGATTGCCGCCCCCGATCGCTACTTTCAACACTTTTCTTCAATGCGATTGACTAAAGCAAGTCAATCTGTTATACTCTAATAGCGTAACCCGTTCGGCTTCAAGCCCGCGGGGATAATAAATAATAATCAACTTAATATTTGTGGAGGCTACTTCGCCTGCGCGAAAGCAACCGCATATCGTGATCGTTTCGCCTACGCGAAAGCTACCGCATATCGAGATCGTTTCGCCTGCGCGAAAGCAACCGCTATGCGGATTGCCGAAGCGGTCATAACGAGGCGGTCTTGTAAGGAGCGTAGCGACGGAATAGCGAAAGCAAAATGTTTGATAAGCGCAAGAAGCAGTTTTTCGCGTCAAACCGTTTGGGTGCAAGCCCGCGGGAGTAATAAATAATAATCAGCTTAATATTTGTGGAGGCGTATCGAAGCGGTCATAACGAGGCGGTCTTGTAAGGAGCGTAGCGACGGAATAGCGAAAGCAAAATGTTTGACAAGCGCAAGAAGCAGTTTTTCGCGTCAAACCGTTTGGGTGCAAGCCCGCGGGGATAATAAATAATAATCAACTTAATATTTGTGGAGGCGTATCGAAGCGGTCATAACGAGGCGGTCTTGAAAACCGTTTGGGTGCAAGCCCACGGGGGTTCGAATCCCTCCGCCTCCGCCACAGCAAAGCTCGGCATTTGAGCATAAAAAAATGAGTGACTTGCCGTCACTCGTTTTTTTATTTCTTTTAGCCTTCGCTTTGCGTTAGCTCCGGCGTCGGGTATCGACCCGTGACGCTCGTCGTTTAGCAGGGCTCTCGCGGGTAGGCTCCTCGCTATTCCGTCACTCCTTTCTGTCGTTCCTTACGAATCCCTCCGCCTCCGCCACAAAAAGTCCCGTTAGAACTCTTGAGTTCTTGCGGGACTTTTTGCATGGCGAGGCGAGGAATAGAATAACCCCGTCATAAGCGTTAGCGTTGACAAGAATCCCGCTGAAAAAATGATTATCGACTGTACGATTTAAAATTCAACAATCTCGCCCTGCCAGATGATCGATCGTAACGTCAAGATAATCCGCAAGCAAAATTAAAGTTAAAATGTTAGGACTCTTCTCTTTCTTCCAATTGGTAAAATATCCGTCATCAGCGTTAATCCTGCGTACTTCTTGAAGTCCGAGCGCCTTGCCGTAAAATTCTATCGAAGCCGTCAGATCGCGTATGTTGTAGTTTTCGTGAACAGGTTTGAATCGCATAGTTTTACCCTCCGTTGAGATATTACCATACTTGCGCAAAAACCTCAAGCGTTCTGCGCACGTATAGAAAACAAGCGCTTTGTTACGCAGTTGTTTTTCCGTGCCCGTGTTCATTACAAAAGTTTTATTCGTTAATATGCCTCACGGAAAAAGCACTTTTTTGACCCTGTACATGACGGACTCTATCAGTCTTAAATCCGCGATCGATCCG
>CALWKV010000123.1 GCA_944381355.1 uncultured Christensenellaceae bacterium
ATCAAAAAAGAGGCGCAGAACACGCCTCTTTCCGACCTATCTAAATCACCTGCACAAAACTTGCCGATGTTTTACTTCTCTTCGTTCTTTTCATCAAAACCGAGCATATAATCGGTACTCTTGCCAAACAGCTTCGACAGGTCGACGAGCGCCTGATAGCTGGGTTCCTTCAGTCCTCTTTCCCAGTTGCTGATAGATACCTGGGATACATTCATATACGTGGCTACGTACTGCTGATTGAAACCGTGTTTGATCCTTTCTTCTTTCAATCTTTCTGCGAATTTCATTTGATATTGCCTCCTTTGCCGTTTCACGGCATTAATATTTTTTTATTCATTCGACCTTTGAGACTTGATCATCTCCCAGTCGAAAGCTTTGTCGTCAAAACTCAAAAGCACCGCCTCTATACGCTCTTTGTCCACGGGCAAGCCTTTTTCCTGCGAAAACAGGTTAAAATACTCGTCCATATCGTTGATTATGTCAAGCGCACCGAGGTGGAAGCATTCGAGAACCTTCCTCACAAACGGGTAAGCGCTATAATAATTGCCCACTGCGTTGCACATGGCGTACGCGATCAACGCTGCGATATCCTGAAAAGGCAGACCTTCTTTTACTCCAGAGAAGCTGACGCAACAGCACCTGTCGTCGACGATCACGAAATCGTCGAAATCTGCTTTGCCGAGTATAAGCCCCTCGTTGAGCGTATAAAACATCTGCAGGAATATGCAAAGCCTGCTTGCGAGGTTTTCAAGCGCCTTCTCGTCGTCACTCATCGTTGCAGCTCTGTAAAGCTCCGCAAACGACTCGCCTTCTATATATTCCGCAATCAGATAATTGCCCCGATTCTCAAGAACTTCGGGAGCGTAACCCGTCCTAGCTACTTCGTGCATAATCATCGCTTCTTTTGCAGAACGTTCTTCGTCCGGATATATTTTTATAACGCATTTGCGGCCTTTGAATGTGCTGACCGATATGCTTTTGCGACCGACGTACGATTGTTCCGTATTCATATAACCACTTGACATAACTACCCTAAAACTATTATGCGTTATTCAGGCCGATTTGTCAAAGACTATTTTGATTATAAAAACACAAGTCCGCATTTATCCCGACGCGGCGTCTGCGTCGCATTCCGCAAACACCTGAACGGCGCTTTTTTTGTTGAAAACGTGCAATTGGTACGTGTTTTTACATTTTTTTATAAAACGCTTCATTTTCATACCTAAGGTTATAATATCAGATTTTTTTTGCGTTGTCAACTATTTTGCATAGCTAGCCAGTAAGATACTATTATCTTAAATAAAACTGAAAAAAGACGGCTAACCCACAATTATGCGTTATTTTTATTCACGCATAACGGCGATAGTCCGTCTTTTTCGTTTCGCACTAAAAGTTTTAATGCCTCACACTGTTGATTATTGCAATTATACACACTCCAACATCTGCGATCACTGCGAGCCACATCATCGGATCGAACGCTATAGAAAGCGCCATTATCGCCGTTTTCACGGCAAGAGACATAACGATATTGCCCGTCACGCGGTTTTTAGTAGACTTCGCAACCGCAAAAGCTTCCGGAAGCCCCGATATCGAACCTCCCGACAAGACCGCGTCGCTTGCCTCTACTGACGCGTCGTTGCCCAATCCCCCCACGCACACGCCTAAGTTGGCAGCCTTTATCGCCGGTGCATCGTTGAGTCCGTCTCCTACGAACATCACGTTTAATCCTTCCGCCTTAAACTTTTCCACAAAACCGTACTTGTCCTCCGGAAGCAACGATGCGTGATATTCTTCTATTCCTACCTCTTTTGCAACGTATGCCGCCGTCTTTTCTCCGTCTCCAGTCAACATGACCACTCGTTTACCCTGTGCTTTTAAAGCGGACACGACCTCTTTTGCGTCATCTTTCACCGTATCGCTCAGGGTGACGTATCCGAGAGCCATGCCGTTCTCTGCGAAATAAACGACACTGCCGAAGCCTTCGTGCACGTCTGTGACAACGATGCCGTTGTCATACATAAGCCTGAGGTTTCCTGCGAGAAGTCTGTTGCCGTTATACTTGCACCCTACCCCTCTGCCCGAGTATTCCCTATAATCCTCGATCCCGTTTATTTCGCGGTTTCCGGTATATCTCAGCACAGACAGGGCTATCGGGTGCGTAGACATGCTTTCGCATACGGCGGCGACTTCAAGAAGTTTTTCCTCATCCACTCCGTCAGCGGGGACTGCCCTTGTTACCTCGAAAACTCCTTTTGTCAGCGTCCCCGTCTTATCCATACATATCACGTCAACGCTCCTCATAGCCTCAAGGTAATTGCCGCCTTTGACTAGCACTCCTTTCTTCGAACACTTGCCTATACCCGCAAAAAAAGCGAGCGGAATCGAAATTACAAGCGCACAAGGACAGGATATTACGAGAAATACCAACGCCTTTTTAAGCCATATTTCCGTCAGCGCAATCGCGTACGAGTCGTAAAACAACGGAGGTATAAGCGCTACGATAAGCGCAAGGGCAAACACTGCGGGAGTATATACCGACGCGAATTTCGTGATCAGTTTCTGCGCCTTGGGCTTGTTCTCCTGAGCTTCTTCTACGAGTTTAAGAATCTTTGAAGCCTGCGTATCCTCGAATTTTTTGGTGATCCTCACGCGGATCGTATCACCTGTATTTACCGTACCGCCCGACACTTCGCTTCCCTCGCTTACCGCTACGGGAATGCTTTCGCCCGTCATACTGCTGCAATCGACCGCGCTTTCGCCCTCGTCGACTATTCCGTCAGACGGGATCTTCTCTCCTCGTCTCACTATGACGACATCACCGACGGCAAGAGACTCGCTGTTCACTTCTTCGGTGCTATCTCCGACCACGCGCAGACATTTGTCGACTCTCAGATCCAGAAGTCTGACGATATCGCCTTTCGACTTGGCAATAGCCGCATCCTGCAAAGTCTCCCCGATACAGTATAGAAGCATGACCGCAACGCCTTCGGTAAACTCTCCCAGAGCCATTGCTCCTACAGACGCGACAGTCATAAGCATATTTTCGTTGAAAACGTCGCCTTTGAACACGCCTTTTATCGCGTGAATCACGTATCCGTATCCTACAACGACGTACGAAGCGCAATAGAGAACTATCGAAGCTATCTCCAGTCCCCCGCTCGCATCGTCCTTTGCTCCGAAACCGCACATCGCCGCCATCATCAGAAGAACAGCGGAAACCGCGATCTGCATTATCGGTTTTATGAATTGCGACACGTTTATCTTCCTGTTATCAGTTATATCGACGTGCCCTTTCTGCGCACAACACTCGCAACCGCCGTGGTCTTCGTCGCCGTGAGAATGTCCGCAGGAGCACGACCCGCCGTGGCTGTGATCGTGTCCGTGACCGTGGTCGTGACCGCAGGAGCAAACTTCCGCGCCGTTGTCGTAATCTTCGTGACGTCCGCCGCAAGAGCGATCACCGCAGCGGCAGTGATCTTCATGCACGCCTTCTACTCTATTGTCTATATTTTTTTCTTCGTCCATAACAGCCTCACTTGGATTTTATATATTTGCCTATACTGCCGACCAGATGTTCGACGGTCTTGTCGTAATCGCCGTTCGCCAATCCTTCTTTTACGCAATGCCCGACGTGACCGAACAATACGTCTTTCGCAACGCCGTCCAGCGCGCACCTGACTGCGCTGATCTGAGTCAGAATGTCGTCGCACGGGCGGTTTTCAAGCACCATTTTGCTGATGCCGTTGACCTGTCCCTGAATGCGGTTGAGTTTCTTTTCTATACTCACAGAAAGTTCGTCGTGAAGTTTGCAGTCCATAATTACCTCCTATACCAGACCTGAATAATACGAACCAGCCCTGAGGCGCCCGCGTGGCGGGAACAGTAATCGCTGTCGCGTATCATTGCCCACTTAACAATGCGAAGCAATTTTTGTTTTACGCCATAGGTTCCCGAAACACTCACTAAAAATCATTGCCTGCGGTAGCATGCAGTTTTAAGCCGTATTTATTACCCTAACTGCGTTGCATAATGCGAAGCCTTTCAATGCACCCGTCACACGGGCAAGGCATTTAACGCAGTAGCTACGGAAAGTTGCCGCTTAAAACCTTGTTCGTATTATTCAGGTTTGGTATACCAGACCTGAATAATACGAACCAGACCTGAGGCGCGCCTTTTATGCGTTTTTCAGCAATGCTCGCTTGAAAATATTATAATATTATCTGCGTTCGCCTCGCT